>CAZTCQ010000001.1:0-18570 GCA_964612525.1 uncultured Chitinophagaceae bacterium
AGTGCTGCGCCGCTGGTAAAACCTATAAAGGTCTGGAAGTAATAGCCGTTCAGAACAAAAATGGTTTTTTGTACGTCGTTTAATTCCTAAAAAAATAGAATGAGACGCGGGCCTAAATATTCAAGGTTTATGCAGCGGGTAAATAGTGGCGAATTATTGGATGTGTATCTAAGTGTTTTTCCTGATCAAGTCGTTAAGTTGCCCAATAGAAATGGTATTTCAGAAAAGCAATATTTTCGTTGGCTTTCGGTGCCTAAATCTAATTCTTTTTTAAAAAGTACCGATAGAAAATTAGTAAAGGCCGCATTAAAAGATTGCGTTGCTTGTTGGCCTAAACTAAAAAGAACTTTCGCTAACCTTGAAAAAATTTTGGATCAATACTTTTCGGGCAAATTGGAATAGACTAACGTTCTAAAATTATTTTACTATACAACGTACTGTTGTTAATCATTACAGTATAAACTCCTTTACTCAGCGCTCCAAGGTCAACTTCTGCCTTGTTATTAATTAGGTTGCCAGTTCGCACTACTTGCCCCAAAATATTATGAATAGCAAAGGATTCAAATTGTTTATTAGAATTAACCACTTCCAAGGTTACTGATGCCTTGGTTGGATTAGGATAAACTAGGAAAGAAGAATTTGTTTCTTCATTAATAGCAATCCCTAAACTCTGAACTGAAAAACAATTGGAAGTATCAATACAACCATTTTTATTTATAACCACTGCGTAGTCTCCATTCCAAGTAAATATATAGTAGGAATTCGTCGCTCCCGGGATAAGAGTCAGAGCAGAAGTCTCGCAATAATACCATTGATAAGAGCTCGCGTTAGATGTGGCAAATAAGGTATCATGTATTTGCGTAAGGTTTGTATTAATTGGATTTACGTAAAGGTTTAAATTTACCGTGGAGTCGCAACCATTGACGTCCGTAAGATTTGCAACATAATTACCAGCTTGGGTGTATGTAGAGCCATTAAAAGTGTAGGTATTTCCTTGGCAAATTGTATCAAAGACATTTACACTATGTGTTGGATTTACGATAAGATATGTTGTAATACTACTATCACAACCATTCACGGAGTTAAGAATACTCAAATGTGAAATATTCGTAGTGACACCATAAATTGTAGTATTATCATAAAACGTAACAGTATCACCTTGGCAAGACAAGAGGGTATCATTAAATGCGTAAATTGGAAGCACAAATAAACTTGTATTAATAATACTATCGCAACCCTGCGAAGTAGGTATGGTGCTGGTATGTATAAGATTAGTTGTCACACCTTGAATGGTCAAACTGTCCGGAAAAGTAATAGTGTCTCCAAAACAGGCAGTTAAAGTGTCATTTATCGTAATGTTCGTATTTACAGTTAGAATAGTCGTAATTATACTATCACAACCATAAGAAGATTGTAAAGTATCAACATAGGTGCCAGACGTGTTTACAATTGTATTACTAGGTAGGGCATAAGATTGTCCTTGGCAAATTGAAACTACATCTGTGATGCCATAAACGGGTTGTTGTATAAACCAAAAATAGATTGTACTGTCTTGGTTGTTTTGGTTAAGTACAGTATCCGAATATAATCCCGGAGTATTTATGATAGTATTATTGGATAAAATGATAGAGTCTCCCCAGCAACTTTGAATCGTATCTAATATAGCATTACAGTTAAACGTAAAGCTTGTGTCGTTTTGTACCTGGCCACAGTCCGTTGTTGTAGATACTATTGTTTGAATTGTATTTCCCCAGATAAGACCTGATAAACCAAAACTATTGATACCGGCGGAAAGAGTATCAGTATATAAAATAGTACTGGAATTTGAATCAATAATTGTGGCAATATGAGTTGCACTAGTATCCGCATTACTAAAGCTTACCAGCATAGAGTCTAAACAATAAGTGGCAACAGTAAGTTGCAAATTTCCTTGTGGTGAAATAAAAGGGCAAGAACTTAACGGATCAATTGTTGCTACGAATTTCTCTCCACAGACATAAAGTAAATTATTGACGGGGTTATGCTTAATATCTAAGACTCTATGATTGGAGTTACTGGGTATTAATAAAGTATCTACGATTGAAAATGAATTGCCGTCAAAATAAAATTTAAAAACATTACCACTATCACCCCCAACATAAATCTCATTGCAGTCATTGGCAAAGATGCCACCTTGATATCGTGGCAATAAATTTGTGATTGAATCATTCGATCCTACTGTGTTTCCTGTTAATTTATCGTAGGCACTTAGATTAAAACCATCATAATAGAATAAATAATTTTTATTAACCGACAAACAATTATGTCCGTTGGAAAAATGAGAAAAAATATAAGGTTTATTATCGGCCTCTTTTAGAGTTGAGAAGCCCGATGGTGTACTCCAATATATAGAATCGTATGTGTTAGAAACTTTAAATATTCTATTGTTATTAGTACTGGATTGAAGAGCAGTTGCCCAAATCATATAAAGCTCATTATTATCATCTAAGTCGCCACAAACAACGTCCACACAACATCCGCCTGACATTCCGGTAAGATTGGAATGGCTTACTGGTGCGTAGAGTGAAGAGTTGGTATCTGCGATTCCTAAATTTAAACTGGAACTCGTACCGCCTCCTAGAAGGATCAATTTACCAGTTTGGCAATTGTATTTCATATCCCAAATTTCTTCAAACATGTACCAATTGTTAGTTCTATACTGATCAAAGTTACCAGCTTGATTTAATCTAATTGCCATTGCTCCTGATGCAGAAAAATTAGATGAGTTTTTATTTAGACCTTGGCCAATATAGATGTTTTCATTTGATCTGTTTATGGTAAAATTTCCAACTGTGCCTAAAAGTGAGGCTGTAAGTGAGGCAGTAGGAGAGGAATTCCAGAGCGCGGATAGATTGCCATTAAAGGTCCATAATAATGAACCATTTTGGTCATACTTAGCAACTTTTGGTATTGTTCCCAAGAATCCATTTATATGGCCACCGCCTCCTCCAATTACATATAAGTTTCCAGCATGGTCATAGTCTACATCGTAGGCATAGTCGGTTCCAAAGTATCCAGTCAAGGAGTTGGTACTACTAATCCAAGGGTCGATTACCAATGTTTTTGTCTTATCGAGTTTATCTGAAGATTTGAAGCTTATGATATTTCCTTTACTTAATTTGTAGGAAATCGAGACTTCTTCTCCAGTTTCTAAATAAAATGCCTTCAAGCCCGTTTCATTAAGACCACCTATTGATGTATTTATTGTTATTTCTTTTCTTTTAACTGTTATTTCCATTGGTGCATCAGAAACATATTGAAACGCAACATTCTTTATGTCCGAGCCTGGTTTTAGATAAATAGAATAGGCTAATCCTTTTGTATCGGAATAATCGTAATGAATATCAATATTGGGATAAGCATTTTTGTAAACAACCTCTTTAAAACCATAAGAGTTAAATTTTGGCTTACCGTAAGAAAAGTAATGCATTGATTTACTATTCCCTAGGGCTTTGTTGACAGACAAAACGTTCAGCCAATTTAAATTAATTTTATTCGTTTTTTGAATGAGTGGCTTTACTTTATTCTTCGACTCTTTGTCTGATATTAATGGTTCTTGAAGAATGAAACTTACGTTACTAGGAGTAATAAAAAGAAGATCATTTTTATGCTGTAGGTGGAAATCTATTTGTGGAAATCCTGGCTGCGCTTTAAACTGTCCTTTATTTTCTACGAAATAATCTGAATGAAAAATATTGTTACTCTGGAACCTTACTGCCTGACAGTGAGTGTTTAACCCAATACATACGAGCGCAACAATCATACATATAGTAATGGAAGTTTTGATTGAGCTCATTATCGTAAAATTACAAATTCTTAAAGACTTCTCAATTATTTTATTGGCCTTAGATCGGGTCAAATTCGTCTGATAATTATTCGAAATAGTGTACCAGATTAGCATTATATTCTTTTGTATTCACCTTTTGTTCGCGCAGAGTGTCCGAAGCTGTCAGGTCTCCGCAGATGTATCTCGTGATGGCTAGGACTCTGCGATATCGTGATAGGAGGCTATCTTCGCAAGGTGAGCGCAGCAGGGGACGACTGACTCATTCCACTCAAACTAAGAATTATTCTCTGTGAAGCCATTGTTTTCAACTTATTCGTTATTTTTACGAGAAGAAAATTAAAGAGAATCCCTCGATGAAAAATATAACATTCAAACTGCTCGGTGCCTTTCTTATAATGGGTTTGATTTTTACAAGTTGTGAAAAAGCCGAAACGCCGGATAATACTGTAAATCCTTTTACGTATCCACCAGGAACCACCCCAGGATTCCCGAATGGTTATACATTTAGTTATAAGAAGAATGGAAATCCTGTGACGGTAAAAGGCTTGGTAGCTCAACGTGCTTATGACTCCATAGACATAGATGAAGGCTTTATTCAAATCGCAGGAAGTGGTAACGAACAAGCTCTTTATTTAGTTTTTGATCATTTAAAACTTGCAGGTGTTCATCCTTTTGATATAAATGGGTCAGATGTTTGTTATCTTCAATACTTGGAATTTGTGGATCCACTCTCTCCTGAGGTTTACAATGCGAACGGTCAGTTAGGTACCAGCGAAATGGTCATTACCACACACGATAGAAATGTAAAACTCTTGGAAGGAACTTTTGAGGCTAAATGTGAAGCCTTTGGAGGAGGTGAAGTTGTGAGCATTACCGAAGGAAAGTTCAAAGTGTATTACGGCAATTAGTATTACAATTGAGTAGGAGTTTATCTTAACTAAGCTCGATCACTTCCAGCTTATCTATTTTGTTTTCAAGTACTTCAAAGCGCATGATGGTTTTGGTTTTGTGCCAACCATATTTTCCGCAGGCACCGGGATTGAGGTGTAACAAATTTCTTTTTTCGTCCGGGACTACTTTTAGGATGTGCGAGTGTCCGCAGATAAAAATATCGGGCGAGTAGTAATCCAGTAGTTTTTTACTTCTTGCATTATAGCGCGGAGGATATCCACCGATATGCATCATCAGGAATTTGACTTGATTAATTTTAAAAAATTGATACTCGGGGTAAAGCTTTTGCATTTCTCCACTATCAATATTTCCGTATACCGCTCGGGTCGCTTTGAAAGCTTCTAGTTTGTCAATCACTTCAATAGTACCGATGTCGCCCGCATGCCAAATTTGATTTACCTCTTTAAAGTGATCAAAAATATTGGGGTGCAAATAGTTGTGCGTATCTGATAAGAGTCCAATTTTCATACTACTCGTTGCTTCGTATTATAATGAAATTATGACTGAACTTTTTATGAGAAAAAGGATTCTATTTAAAATTTATTGTATGCTTCAGCACATTCCAACCAGCCGCACCTAACCTCAGTGCTCTTCTTTCTTCGTCAATATGACGGGTATATTTTTTTATGTCTTGGGTGGCGTGTTTATTGACTACTTTCTCAAAGGTTTTGTAGTCAGCATCGCTGAGCATCATTTTCATAAAACGGTCGCGACGATCTTTGAATAGTTTTTGCTCTCGCAGAAGAACCGTTTCCATTTTATAATTGTACACCTTCATAATTTGTACATACTGATTATAAATTGAATGATTATTGGCTCGTAGTTTTTCAGCAATTTTTTTATCTAATTTTAAGATAGAAACCCAATAATCTGTTTCGGCCTTGGCTAAACTTTTAAGGTTTTGACTGATGGAAGATTTACTGTTCAAATCAATGGTATAATTAATTCCTTGCGCACTAAGAAATGATGAACTGAGTAGATAAAACCCAAAGAGTAGAAAAATGTTTTTCATAAATTAGTTTGTTTGAATGAGGTAGTAATGTTTTTTTCCTTTCTGCACTAAGATATATTTATCTGCCAACAATGAGTTTATGTCCATGTTAAAGCCCGTATCATTAACTTTTACTTTGTTTATACTGACAGCCCCTCCTTGCGTCATTTTTTTAGCTTCATTTTTTGAAGGATAAATTTCAGTATCTGCTAAGAAGTTTACAATGTCTATCCCGGATTCTAATAAGCCTCGATCCAACGAAATGGTTGGTACGCCATCCATAATGGTGAGCAACTCTTTTTCGTTGAGGGCCACTAAATCATCAGCGGTATTTTTTCCAAACAAAATTTGACTGGCTTTGATGGCAAAATCTACATCCGCTTGGCTATGAACTAATGCGGTTACTTCGCCCGCTAGTTTTTTTTGTAACTCTCTTTGGTGAGGAGCTGTTTTATGAGTTACAATTAAAGACTCAATTTCTTCTTTGGGTAAAAAGGTAAAAATTTTAATATATTTTTCTGCATCCTCGTCGCTTGTATTTAGCCAAAACTGGTAGAATTTATAAGGAGATGTTTTTTCAGGATCAAGCCAAATATTTCCTTCTTCGGTCTTACCAAATTTGCCACCGTCTGCTTTTTTTATAAGTGGAGCAGTAAAGGCGAAGGCATTGCCTTGCAGTTTTTTACGAATGAGTTCGGTGCCCGTTACGATGTTACCCCATTGGTCGCTGCCACCCATTTGTAATTTTATTCCTTCTTCTTTAAACAAATGATAAAAATCATAGCCCTGAATCAATTGATACGTAAATTCAGTAAAGCTCATGCCCGTTTCCAGCCGTTTTTTTACCGAATCCTTTGCCATCATATAGTTAACCGTGATGTGTTTGCCAATATCGCGGGCAAAGTCTAAAAAACTAAAGGATTGAAACCAATCATAGTTGTTCACCATTACGGCTCCATTTTTTAGCTCTTTATCAAAATCCAAAAACTTTTCTAACTGCTTTTGAATTCCGTCCTGATTTTTCTTGATTTGTTCAATAGACAGTAGATTTCTCTCTTCGCTTTTGCCCGAAGGGTCACCAATCATTCCTGTTGCTCCCCCTATAAGAACAAAGGGTTTGTGGCCCGCTTTTTGCAAATGTATTAGCAGGATAATCGGTACTAAACTACCAATATGCAATGAATCACCCGTAGGGTCAAAGCCAATATAGGCTTTGGTTAGTTCTTTTTCTAACTGTTCCTCGGTTCCAGGAATGCTGTCTTGTACTAATCCTCGATAGCTAAGCTCTTGTATAAATGTCATTTTGCCTATTGTTTGTTTAATGTCAGATTGATGTTAATTGGTCTCAATCTCATGCTAGGAGGGTCAAAAGTAGACTGATTTAGATTAATTTTGGAAAGAGGTACAATAAATAATATGAAAGGTCGTTTAATTAGTTTTAACAAAATGCTTATGCAAATAAAGGTTTCAATTCTCAGCGTACTTCTCCTGCTTATGTTTGTAATGGAAAGTAAAGCGCAGCAGCGTAAATACGTTAATGAATATATGAATATCGGGGTAGGTGCTCGTGGGTTGGGAATGAGCGGAGCGCAAGTAGCTTCGGTGACTGATGTGACGGCTGCATTTTGGAATCCGGCTGGTATCGCTTATCAAAACACGGATATGCAATTAGGAATTATGCATTCCGAGTATTTTAGCAGCATTGCGAAGTATGATTATGTTGGAGTAACGTTTCCGCTGAAAGATAGAAAGGGAGTGATAGGGTTTTCTGCGATACGATTTGCAGTAGATGACATTCCTTACACGATAAATTTAGTTCAGCCTGATGGTACGGTTGACTATAGCAAAGTGCGTAGCATCTCCTCTGCGGATTACGGTGGGCTGATTTCTTATGCACGTCCTGTTTTAGTAAAAAAATGGCAAGACCGAGAAGATATTAATTTGATGTGGGGTACTAATTTTAAAATTATTCATAGAAATGTGGGTACCATGGCTAGCGCTTGGGGTGTTGGGTTAGACTTTGGTTTGCAAGGTCGTTTTGGGCGTTGGAAATTAGGAGCTGTTGTCCGAGATATTAGTACGACTTACACTGTTTGGTCTTTTAATTTAACAGAGCAAGAGAAACAAGTATTTACTCAAACCGAAAATGAAATTATTTCTCGTAGTAGTGAGGTCAACACGCCGCGCTTAATTTTAGGTGGAGGTCGAGTATTCCCGGTAAATAAGAAATTGAGTATTTTGGGTGAAGTAAATTTAGATGTGACGACGGACGGGAACCGTTATGCGAATTTAATCAATGTAAAGCCCTTTAGTGTTGATCCACGATTAGGTGCTGAAGTAAATTATAATAATAAAGTTTTTCTAAGAACGGGGATTGGGCAGTTCCAAAGAGTGTCAACCGATGCTGATACGACCGGTGAAGACATGAGGACTCTTTTTCAGCCGACGGTTGGTCTTGGTGTTCAGATAAAGAATTTTGCTATTGACTATTCATTTTCCAGTTTGAATATAGAATCTAGTCCTTTGTACAGTCACTTCATTTCTTTGCGGTTAGACATTAGAAATAAATCTCGTGCAAAAAAAAATAAAGAAAATCAAAGCTCAACGGCTAACCAATAATTAAATTCATTTAAAACGATGTCGCATAAATCACAACTACTACGTAATTTTTTCCTCCTGTGTTTTTTAATGATCGGTGCCTTTAGCTCAAAAGCTCAGACGTATGGTAATGAATGGATTAACTATTCTCAAGACTACGCAAAGTTTGGTGTGTACGAGCAAGGAATTTATCGAATTTCTCGATCACAATTATTGAGTGCAGGTATCGTTAATCCAAACGGGGCTCAATTGCAGCTATTTCGTGACGGGGTGCAGCAGCCTATTTTTAGTAGTGCTTCTGGAAACTTGGGTTCTTCTGACTACATTGAATTTTACGGACGGCCAGGAGATGGAGAAGTAGACAAAGCTCTTTTCAAAGATCCTGCCGTACAAATGAATCCAGATCAAAATTTGATTTCTGATACAGCTTATTACTTTATTACGCAGAGCACAGGTGGTGTACACTTAAGATATTCGGTAGCGACTAATAATTTGAGCGGTGCTCCAGCCAAAGAAAACTATGTGTGGGGTAAAGCAGTAAGGAATTATAGAGGAGCGCTTAGTCAGGGACCTTCCTACATAGGAGCGGCCAATGGCTTGTATTTTAGGTCTTCTCAGTTCGAAAAAGCTGAAGGCTGGGTACACAGTTTTAGTCAGAATCCCAGAAATTTCTCCTTTTCAATGGCAAATGCTTTTAAGGGAACCGGAGCACCAAGCCCGACCATTGAAACTACTGTTGCTGGCTTTTCTTATATATCCACGCACCGAATAAAAATTGAGGTTGGATCTACCTTACTGGCGGATCAAACTTTCTCAAGTTTTTCGTCCAAGGACATTACAATGAACTTACCTGTAAGTAGTATTCCAGCTAATAATACTCCGGTCTTCAAGTTTACTCCATTAAACAATGGTAGTTTACTTGACAGAATAGGTGTGGCTCGAATGGAGGCTCGCTATGCCAGAGAAAATGATTTCTCGGGAGAGAATAATGTATATTTTGAGCTGAATCCAAAGTCTGGAAATTATTATTTAGAATTTGATAATTTTAATGCGGGTGGAGTAGCGCCTAAACTATATGATTTAGCAGAAAATAAAGTTTACAATGGAAATATTTCCGTACCCAATAAAGTCCGTTTTAAACTACCCGCTAACGGTCAGCTGAAACAATTAGTGCTAGTAAGTGGTCAAAATGGGACTCAAGCAGTGGTGTCAAATTTAAAGAGTGTATCATTTAAAAATTACAGTAATGCAGCCAATCAAGGTGACTACATCATAATAACCGATCCACATTATTATGACGGGAATGGCACCAATTATGTAAATGAGTTTAAGAATTTGAGATCTAGCCCGTTGGGTGGAGGATATACTGCAATCATAGCTGAAGTCAATGATATATATAACGAGTTTGGTTATGGTTATCCATTTCATGCTCAAGCGATTCGAAATTTTTTAGGCTATTCAAATAAAAGTTCCAATTGGGCGCCTAGTTCAAAATTTGCTTTTTTAATTGGGAAAGGGATTTTATACTCTTCTTACAAGAGTTTTTCGGAAGGTAAAATTTCTAATCCTGCACTTTATCCTTTTGTTCCTATCCCAACATTTGGTGTTCCGGCATCGGATATAATGCTTACTGACTTCAATAATGACAACTCTCCAGAAATGCCTATTGGGCGACTTTCGGTTTTGAACGGAAGTGAGGTAGGAGTATACTACAATAAGGTTCGTAGTCATGAAATGCAGCAAGCTAATACGCTCAATCAATACGTAGATACTGTTCTTTGGAAAAAAAGCTTTCTTCACACGGCAGGAGCGACAGCAATTTCGGAACAAACACCCATATTATCTGCTCTAAATCGACAGTCAAACATTGTAGGATCGGAAAGTATTGGAGCCATGTCGGAAACCTATGCTAAGTCAACCACAGGAGCTGTTCAACAAGAAGCCACAGAGGCAATTGATAGAGCGCTCAATGAAGGAGTTGGTTTTGTTCAATACTTTGGTCATGGAAGTTCATCTACCTTGGCATTTGGTTTTGATCGTCCTGAGCAATACTTGCCTCATGAGCGCTTTTCTGTTTTTATGGCGAATGGTTGCGCGGTAGGAAATGTGTTTAGTACGAGCATTGCCAAAACATTGAGCGAACGCTGGATGGACGTCGCGGATAAAGGAAGTATCGCGTTTATCGCTAATTCAAATACTGGTTATTTGTATCAGTTAGCTAATTATACAGACTCTTTTTATGCTCAGATGGCTAGAGAAAGTTATGGTAAACCAGTTGGCGAGCAGTTTGTCAATCATGTGAAGCAATATTTTTCAAATCCTAGTTTGGCCAATAATAATGTGGCACGAGGACATGTTGAACAAATGCTTCTTCAGGGAGATCCAGCGGTAAGTTCTTTGCATAGGGATAAGCCCGACTATGCTGTGGAAGAAAAATATGCCAAAATCAAACAGATTAGTATAACAACACAAATGGATTCTTTTGATGTAGAACTAGTCGCTTATAACTTAGGAAAGTACACTAAAGATTCTATCACCTTAATTGTTGATCGTGTCTTGCCTGATAATGTCACGAGCAGACTTTATGAAAAACGGATGGCTGGCTTGGCCATAACCGATACAATCAATTTAAGGGTGGCTGTGGGAGGCACAAATGCGCTGGGTCTTAACTCTTTGAGAATAAAAATTGATGAAGGTGAGGAGATTGTGGAAGTAGCAGAATATAACAATGAAATTAATAAGTCGTTTTTGATTATCAATGATGATCTTGAACCGATTTATCCGTATGAGTTTAGCATCGTGTCAGAGCCAGGAGTTACCTTGAAGGCTTCAACACTGAATCCATTTTTGGATACGAAACAATATGTCATTCAAATAGATACTACAGAGTTTTTCAATAGTCCTAATTTACAAACCACACGAATTAATTCGAAAGGAGGTATTCTTAAATGGACACCAACGATAGCCTACCAAGATTCTGTGGTGTACTATTGGCGAACGGCTAAAGATACCGTCGCTGGCAACCCAATGCATCAATGGACCTATAGTTCATTTATTTATCTAGCGAATGCTGCACCGGGTTGGAGTCAATCTCATTATTTTCAGTATGCAAAAGATGACTATGAAAATATTGAAATCAACGCAACGCAAAGAAGTTTTAATTTTAAAAAAATAACTAATAAGCTTCAAATGCAAAATGTTTGTATGGAAGGAGCACTTCCCTATAGATATAATTTTGCGGACTATCTAACTAAATTGAATGGTACAACTCTTTATTCACATGGTTGTGCGCCAAGTGGACAGTACGAAAGTTTTCAGTTTATTATTATAGATTCACTAACGGGACTGCCTTGGAACAACACCTTGGACCCGAATAATCCAGGTAAAGGATTGTACGGAAGTTGGAAGCCTTGTAGAAAAACTGTTCAAGGTGTGAAAAGAGATGACTTCTTTGAGTTTAGCTTTAACACGCCTGCAAGAAGAAAGGAAATAATGGACTTCATTGACTTGGTGCCCGATGGGGCTTATATCATGATGCAGACTAGATTATGTTTGAGTGGCAGATGCGGAGGTCTAAACAATTTCTTTATTGATGATATGATGGCAGATACCGCCACCTTAGGAAGTGGCAATTCTTTATACCATAAAATTAAAAATTTAGGATTCACGGAAATTGATTCATTGTACAAAAATAGACCTATTTCCATGTTTCAACAAAAGGGGATTCCTGGTACCACTAGACAATATGTTGGAGTGGATAGTACCGTTAAATTATACAGCGAGTTTGAATTTAGTTCATATCTATATGAAGGGAAAATTGTAAGTACTAAAATTGGACCCGCTAAAAAATGGGATAATTTTCTTCGACAAGGTATTAGCAAAGATGGAACGCAACTAGGAGATTCGGTAACTGTAGAAATCTATGGAATTGATAGAAATAGTAACGAAAGTCTAATTGCCACGGTTAAGGGCGATACTAGTTTAAGTTTTATTGATGCAGAGCAGTATCCATGTATTCGTCTTACAATGAATCAGAAAGATCAGCAATTTAGTACACCTGAACAAGTTAAGTTTTGGAGGGTGCATTACGCGCCTGTTCCTGAGGCGGCCTTGAACCCAAATGTTCATTTAACTTGCACGGACTCTCTTTTACAAGGACAAGCAAATGATGTTTCCTTCGCTATTGAAAACCTCACGGAGACAGATATGGACAGTATGTTAGTGAAATATTCATTGATTGACCAATCTAGTAATGAGACGGTTTTGGAATCCATTCGTTATCAAGAGTTGACAGGCAATGATACAATTCATGCCAATCTAAGTATTGATACTAAACCGCTGAGTGGTATGTACTCACTTAAGATAGAGGCAAACCCCAATGAAGATCAACCCGAACAGTACCACCTAAATAATATTGGTTTTAAAGAAATGTATGTAACTGCTGATAATTTAAATCCTATTTTGGATGTCACATTTGATGGAGTACACATCTTAAATAATGATGTAGTATCAGCCAAGCCCAATATTTTAATCTCCTTAAAAGATGAAAATAATTTCTTACCACTCAATGATACTTCTGCTATGACCTTAGCCTTGCGTTATCCCGATGCAACTAATACAGTGGTGCCTATTTCTTTAAGTGACCCAACGGTCACATTTATTCCCGCGAATACTACCAACGGCGAAGAGAATAAAGCCAAACTCGAATTTAGGCCGACGTTCACAAAAGATGGACTTTATGAGTTAATCGTTACCGGTAAGGATCGAATGGATAATCAGAGTGGAGCATTGTCGTATAAAATTTCTTTCGAGGTGGTAACCAAAGCTTCGGTTACCTCGGTATTAAACTATCCAAATCCGTTTAGCACCTCCACTCAATTTGTTTTTACGCTTACGGGTGCCGAAGTGCCGGAACAGTTTAAAATTCAAGTTTATAGTGTAACAGGTAAAATGGTGAGAGAAATTTCTAAGCAAGAAATTGGTAACATTCACATTGGTAGAAATATTACGAACTTCCGTTGGAAAGGAGATGATCAATACGGAGACAAACTTGGTAATGGAGTTTATCTATACAGAGTAATCACCCGTTTGAATGGCCAAGAAATGGATAAAGCAGAAACGGACCCTGCAAGTAATTGGACTACTAAAGGATTTGGCAAACTTTATATCATGAGGTAATCTAATTTTACCCAAAAGCTCTATGACTTTAATCTCATTTTAGCTAGTTCTAAATCGTCAGGGCTTGTTATTTTAAGATTGGCATAGTCCCCCTCCGCAATAAAGATGTCTTCGCCTAAAATTTCAAACACTGAAGCATCGTCGGTAAAAGTGTTTTTAAACTCTGTTTGATACGCTTGCAACAATTTTGAAGTTGAAAAAACCTGCGGTGTTTGGATTGCTAGGTAGGCACTTCTATCTTTTGCTACGGTTTTCGAGCTATCACAATTACTATCACTTGGAACAATTTTTCTGATAGAGTCCTTCAAAGGTACAGCAGGAATTGCCGATCCCTTTTCTCTAGCCAATGCTAAGCATGACCTAAGCAAAGTATTGGTCACAAATGGCCTTACAGCGTCATGAATAAAAACAATTTTACTATCCGCATTAAGTACGGAAATAGCATTTTTTACAGAGTGAAATCGTTCTTTACCACCTCTACAGATTTTTACGTTTTTATATATTGTTCGTAATGCTTCACCCTTCGATAAATACTCCTCTGAGAGTACAATTACTATTTCATCAAATAAGGCAGAATTGCTTAAAGCAAGAAGAGTATGTTCTAAAATACTACGGCCATTAATTTCAATAAACTGTTTGGGAAGTGTTGAACCCATTCGTTTGCCCGAGCCGGCCGCTACAATAATGGCGCTGGTCATTAATTGTTTTTATTTTCTCCCAAAATTTTAAAATACTTCTTGCGCTCATAACTTAGATTATGAGTTTTGATCACATTTTCGCAAATAGAAACTACCTCATCAATATCATCTGTGTATTGAATCAAGCCAATATCATCTGGCGAGATAGTACCTTGCTCTATCATAGAATCAACATGTTTCATTACGTGCTGATAAAACTCTTTTCCAAAAACAATGATAGGGAATGATTTTAATTTGCCAGTTTGAACCAGGGTAAGCGATTCGAATAATTCATCCAAGGTTCCAAAACCGCCCGGCATAACCACAAAAGCATAGGAGTATTTTATCAATAAGGTCTTTCTTACAAAGAAATATTTTATTGAAACCCAATTATCCAAATAAGGGTTGCCCGATTGCTCAAAAGGAAGCTCAATATTACAACCCACACTTCTTCCTCCAACTTCTCGTGCTCCACGATTGGCCGCTTCCATGATTCCAGGGCCGCCCCCCGTCATTATTGAAAAACCTAGTTTGGCCAATCGACCGGCAATCTCTTGAGCCTGCTTATAGTATTTATGGTCTTCCTTAAACCGAGCAGAACCATAAATGCAAATACAGGGGCCGGTAAAATGAAGTGTTCGAAAACCTTTGATAAACTCACGCATAACTTTCAGCGTAAATTTAAAATCGCGCCAACGGCTCTGAGGACCTTCTAAGAATTGAATTTCTGAGGCCGTGTTCTTTTCTTTCTTAATGGAGCTCATCTAGTAATTTTTTTATCCGTTTCATAGCCTCTTTTAAGACAGCTAAACTAGCCGCGTAAGACATTCGGATCGAATTATCGTTTCCGAACGCACTTCCGTAAACAGTACTTACGTGCACATTATTCAAAATATACATGCTCATATCCTCCGAAGAGTGAATCCCATTTTTGCCAAAATAGGCCGACACGTCCGGGAATGCATAAAAAGCACCTTCTGGTAAGGAGAGGTCAATACCGTCAATGTCATCAAAAGCTTCAATAATGAAGTTTCTTCTTTTCTCGAACTCCGCTTGCATGAGTTTCGTAGGAGATTGGTCTCCAAGCAAAGCCGCAATGGCAGCTTTTTGAGTAATAGAATTTGCACCACTTGTGAATTGTCCTTGAATCCGTTCACAACCTTTTACAATAGCAGCAGGAGCAACCATGTAGCCCAAACGCCAACCAGTCATGGCAAATCCTTTAGAAAAACCATTCACTACAATAACACGATCTCTAATAGATTCAAATTGCGCGATGCTTTCATGACCGCCCGTGTAGTTTATGTATTCATAAATCTCATCTGAAATAATATAACAGTTAGGATACTTTTCAAAAACCGCAACCAGGGCTTGTAATTCACTTTTAGAATATACAGCACCGCTCGGGTTGCACGGAGAAGAGAATATAAACAGTTTAGATTTTTCGGATATCGATTCTTCTAGTTCTTCAGCCGTTAATTTATAATTATTTTGAGCCTTTGCTTCAATATATTTTTTTTCACCTTCGGCTAAGTCAATGAGGGCGGAGTAGGTCACCCAATACGGGGTAGGAACCAGCACTTCATCTCCAGGATTAATCAGAGTAAGAATTGCATTAGCTAAAGCTTGTTTTGCACCTGTGCTCACAACCACATTTTCTGCCTCGTAGTTTAATTGATTATCTCGTTTTAATTTCTCACAAATTGCCTCTCTCAAGTCTAGCATTCCTACCACAGGAGTATATTTTGTAAAGCCATCGTCCATGGCCTTTTTTGCAGCTTCAATAATATGAGCCGGCGTTGCGAAATCAGGCTCACCCAAACTTAAATTGATTACATTTTTTCCTTGGGCCGAAAGTTCGCGAGCCAGCTTTGCCATTTTAATCGTCTGCGGTTCTTTAATCCGCTCCATTCGTTGTGCCAATTCCATAGAGCAAATATAAGTTCACAAGTCTTAGGATTTGCCTCAAATAATCTAATCATTCAGGCAGGAATCAGGCGTTTTCCACATGTTATAATTCACTTTTTTGATTGTGGATTTTAACGAGACCATAGGGAAAGTGATTCTTGAAACCTTCCAGAACTACTTATTTTTGCACAGCTACTTTAATACATATTATGAAATCTATTTTTCTACTTTTTTTTACTTGTTTATTGACTAGTACTGTTCAAGCTCAGCCGCCCTTGGCACCACAGTATCCTGATAATCAATTTCAAAATTTTCAATTATCCATGCAGCGGGTTAAGGCAGCCTACGCTAATTCAGAATATAAATTACGTAAGGCTTTTAAGAAAAAAGGTATAAAGTATCCTAGCAAACATATTTACATTCGTTCGTTCAAGGGTTGTAATGAATTTGAACTCTACGCAAAAAATAGAATATCAGATACCTTCACTCTAATAAAACTTTATAAAGTTTGCGCCCTGAGCGGCATACTAGGCCCAAAACGATGGGAAGGAGACAGACAAGTACCGGAAGGGTTTTATTTTATTGAAGACTTTAATCCTAGATCAAATTATCACTTATCCTTACTGATAAATTATCCGAATTATTCTGATCGTTTTTTTAGCAATCAGGACAAACCAGGTGGCGGGATCTATATTCACGGTGGGTGCATGACAGTGGGCTGTCTGCCGATGACGAATGAGTACATTGAAGAAATTTATACGGTTTGTTTGCAGGCAAGAACAGCGGGTCAAATGTATATCCCGGTTCACATTTTTCCAGTTCGATTCAATAAAACAACTTTAAATTTTTTAGGTCGTGAATATAAAAACGAGGACGAAAAACAAAAGTTTTGGGTGAATCTAAAAAGAGCGTACGATTACTTTGAAGCTACTAAAAAAGTGCCGCCCACCATGTATGACAGTGAAGGAAATTATGTTTTTTAAACTCTTCTTTTAAGAAATATCGGGCAGCAAAATAGAATCTAAATTCTTGATACCTAATTGGCTATTATTCATTAAAAATCCTTCGCCATATTTTACGCCAATTCGTTTTCCAAAAAGCTGAGCCCTGGCCTCAATACTGTTTAGGAATCCGCTAGAAGATATGTATGTTTTGGTAGAATCATTGTCCTTATCGGAAAAAAATTGGGTTCCATAGGCTTGAATCGATTCCATTTTTTTCTCAAAACTATCACTAATGTCAACAATAAAATCAGGCTCAAAGTGAATGTCTTGAATATAATTAAATACTCGTTTTGGACGCCAAGGAGCTTGCCCCGTGTCAATCATTTTTAAGCCAGATAAAAAGCAAGCATCACTTACTAGCTTAGCTCCACGACCATGATCGGGATGGCGATCGTTGGGCGCATTGCAAAGTACTCTTTCCGGTTGTAATTCCCTAAGCACTTTTATGATAGCTATTTGATTTTCTTTATTGTTTTCAAAGAAACCGTCAGCCATTCTAAGATTGGTTCGGTAGTCTATTTCTAGTATTTTGCTGGCTTCTGCAGCTTCTTTGTAGCGTGTGGCTACCGTTCCTCGCGAACCTAATTCGCCCTCGGTTAGGTCACAAATCGCAATTTTTTGACCTAACTTTTTATGATTGTATAACGTGCCTGAACAGCTTAATTCGACATCGTCGGGGTGTGCACCAAGCGCTAAAATATCTACCTTCATAGTAGTTTCAAAGTTAGTTAATTCGCACGGACAAATTTTCCGCTAGCTTCTATTTCTTGGCAAATCGTTTCGATAGAAGCGTCTTTGTTTTTCGGGTCATACTTTCTTTTTAAATTATTAGAAAATAATGCAGCTAAGGTCTGCCACATTCTAGCATTAAAACCTCCTTTCAACTCTTTGATAATAGAGTAGCAATCTTTACCCGTTTCACGAGCGATTAGTATTACTAGCACCCTGCCTTGACTCATGGTTAGGTTCTCAAGTTTGCCTTTATACTGTTTGGTTAGTTCCTTCTCCTTTCGTTTTTTATACACTCGTTGAGCATCTTTAGAACGAATTTTTACCATAGCGCTATCAATGTCATGCATCACTTTTCCGGCCATTACCGCATAAGGATAGGTTTTATAAACGTTGCGTTTGAGCTTGGCATACGCTCTACGTCGCTTACTTCTTTTTCGGTAATATTTTTTACGCTGTCGTTTAGTCATCGCCAACAGCTCAGGATTAAAAATAGTTACCATAGATAGGTAAGTATGTGGCAAAGTATCCTGGTTTAGTATGACGGCACTTTTAATAATTTTGTTCCCACTAGATTGCCCATAGCTCAAAATGTTGAGACAAAGGCTTAGAATCAATATGGTTATAATTTTCAAGCGCATGCGACCCTCTCAAAGTTCACGCTTTTTTTATATTAAAAATGTTAAAGATTTACCCTTATAAGAACTC
>CAZTCQ010000001.1:18670-20647 GCA_964612525.1 uncultured Chitinophagaceae bacterium
AAGTTCACGCTTTTTTTATATTAAAAATGTTAAAGATTTACCCTTATAAGAACTCGTGACCAATATCTTTTCGGAAGAACATGTCTTCGAAACATAGTGAATCAATGGTTTTATAACTTGAAGCTAATGCTTCTTTCAGCCCTTCTCCCATAGAAGATATTGCTAAGACTCTACCACCATTGGTTAGTAATTTCTTGTTTTCTATTTTGGTGCCAGCATGAAATACTATAGAGTTTGTTTCTGACTCCAAGCCTTTTATTTTTTTTCCTTTCTCATAAGCTTCAGGATAACCACCAGATACTAAAATAACCGTTGCGCAATGATCGTTTTTAATTTTTACGGTAGCCTCCTTTATATTTTTTGTGGCTGCTAATGAAAACAATTCTACCAAATCATTTTCAAGTCTGGGTAGTATGACTTCGGTCTCAGGATCCCCCAATCGACAGTTGTATTCAATCACAAAAGGCTCATCACCAACTTTTATAAGACCAAAAAAGACAAAACCTACATAATCAAATCCGTCTTTAGCTATTCCGTCGATAGTAGGTTTAACAATTTGCTGCTCTACTTTTTTCATAAAAGTATTATCGGCAAACGGAACCGGAGAGAGCGCACCCATGCCACCTGTGTTCAATCCTGTATCGCCTTCGCCAATGCGTTTATAATCTTTGGCATTGGGCAATAAGCAATAATTTTTTCCATCGGTAAGTGCAAATACGCTCATTTCGATTCCGTCAAGAAATTGTTCAATCACTACTTTACTACTAGCAGTGCCAAATTTTTTATTTTGTACCATTTCGGTAAAAGCATCTTTGGCTTCCTTATGCGACTGCGCAATGATTACTCCTTTTCCGGCAGCAAGCCCATCAGCTTTTAAAACGACAGGAGGCGTTTGGCGCTCGATATGAGTAAGTCCTTCTCTGAAATTTTCAGCTGTAAATTCTTTGTAGGCTGCAGTAGGAATATTGTGTCGCTCCATGAATTGTTTGGCAAACGCCTTGCTTCCCTCAAGTTGGGCAGCTTGCGCGGAAGGGCCAATCACCTTCACAGCTTTCAAGTTTTCATGATTTTTAAAATAGTCTTGTAAACCATTGACTAAAGGATCTTCAGGGCCAATCACTAACATGTCAATATGATTTTCTTGGCAAAATGCACCCACAGCTTCATTATCATTGATAGCTAGGTTGACGTTCGTTCCCAAATTTTCCGTACCTGCATTTCCTGGAGCAACAAAAAGCTCTTTACAATTTGAACTCTGAGATAACTTCCAAGCTAAAGCATGCTCTCGTCCGCCGCTTCCCAACAATAATATTTTCATAGTGTTTGTTCTAGCTATCAAAAGTACTACACCTATTTTTTTATCCTTTTAATATTTCTGATTTTCGGCAAAAATATTCTATGTTTAAGTCATGAATATTTTCCTGCAAGCCCAACCTATTTTTTCTGATGATAAAATTGTTTTTGGTATCCTTATGTTGTGCCTAGCAGTAGTGTTTTATACATCAAGTATAAAAAAAGGGATTTGGCCTAAATTTTATAAATATGTTCCCGCTTTATTAATGTGCTATTTGTTGCCGGCTATTCTAAATTCAATGGGAATTATCTCAGCTAAGGAAACAGATACTTACACCATTGCCAAAAATTATCTATTACCTGCTTCGCTAATTTTAATGACTCTGAGTATTGACTTAAAAGCGGTATCTAAACTAGGAAGCAAGAGCATAATTATGTTTTTGACGGCTACCTTGGGTATTATTTTGGGTGGCCCAATAGCCATTTTAATTATGGCCAAACTATGGCCTGCTACTATTGACGGAGTAGGGGTGGATGCTGTATGGCGCGGATTAAGTACGCTAGCAGGAAGCTGGATTGGTGGTGGGGCAAACCAGGCGGCGATGTTGGAAATTTATGAATACAATCCGGATAAATATGGTGCTATGGTTTTAGTGGATATTGTAGTTGCCAATATTTGGATGG
>CAZTCQ010000001.1:20747-24803 GCA_964612525.1 uncultured Chitinophagaceae bacterium
GATAAATATGGTGCTATGGTTTTAGTGGATATTGTAGTTGCCAATATTTGGATGGCTGTTTTACTTTTAGGAATCGGTCAAAATGCTCGGATTGATAAATGGTTAAAAGCTGATTCTTCCGCGATTGAAGAGTTGAAAAATAAAATGGCTTCCTTTAGTGCCACAATAAAAAAAGAGCCAAAGCTAAAAGACTATATTGTAATTCTTGGGGTTGCGTTTTTCCTTACTTCTTTAGCACATTTTTTCTCTTCTCATGTAGTAACTTTCTTTAAATCTATTCCTGCACTTCAGGATTCTTCGCTGACTAGTGGCTTCTTTTGGTTGATTGTTCTGGCCACTACTTTTGGATTGTTCCTATCCTTTACCAAGGCTCGTAATTTAGAGGGGTATGGTGCGAGTAAACTGGGTAGTATTTTTATTTATATTCTAGTAGCCACCATAGGTATGAAAATGGATATGACCATGATACTGGAAAATCCTGGTATTATTTTGTTGGGACTTATTTGGATGGCATTTCATGTTTTGCTTCTGGTAATCGTTGCTAAAATTATACGAGCCCCTTTCTTCTTTTTAGCTGTAGGAAGCAAAGCAAATATTGGCGGTGCTGCTTCAGCTCCTGTGATTGCTGCTGCCTTTCACCCTGCCTTGGCTCCAGTAGGTGTGTTATTGGCCGTATTAGGCTATGCGCTCGGCACCTACGGAGCATGGGCCTGTGCGGTTCTTATGGAGTTAGCTAGTAAGTTTCAGGGAGTAATAGCATAGAAAATGAAAGCACATATAGGTGGAATATATAATCTATTTGATGCCCATAGAAACGATGTGGATGCTCAAAAGATGACTGCTTATATGAGAAATAAATTTCCTCATTTTGGCATTAAAGCAAAACCAAGAAGAGAACTTACAAAAAATCATAATAAGGGTTTTGAATTAGCTGAAGCTGATTTTCTAGATTTTGCTGAAATTTGTTTTGAATATCCTGAACGAGAAATACATCATTATTGCCTAGATACGCTTCATGGCTTTAGAAAAAACTTTACACCACAAACCATAAAACTGAGCGAGTTTCTAATCACTCATAATTCTTGGTGGGATACGGTTGATTCCGTGAATACATTAATTAGTTTACCTATTTTTAGAGTGGACAAATCTGTAAAAGAGCAAGCAGTTAAACGATGGAAAACGGCTGAAAATATGTGGCTGCGTCGATCGGCCATTATTTCACAATTAAAATTTCGTAAAGAGACAGATAAAGAATTATTAGCCGATGTGATTAAAGCTAATTTAGGAAGCGAAGAATTTTTTATTAATAAAGCCATTGGCTGGGCTTTACGCGAGTATGGTCACTATAATCCAGAGTGGGTATTGCGTTTTGCAAATTCCGTAAAACTGGAGCCACTTAGTTATAGAGAAGCTGTGCGTAAATTAATTTAGAATCGTATTCGATATTGGAAAACCGGAAGCAAGCCGGTTTGGTAGCTTTCTTTAACTTTCAGGTCTTCAGGGTCAAATCGAACGGCAAAAATATTTTTCCGATTGGTAAGGTTTTGAATATCAAACGCCCATTCCTGGGTTATTTTTTTAGTTTGTATTTTAAAACCAATTCTGAAATCAATTCGAGCGTAAGCAGGATGTTGCTCGCTGAATGCCTGGGAGTTATCAAATACTGCTTCTCTAGCTAATTTACTCGCTTCTAAATCAATAGGCGTATACCTTAGACCACCATTGACCAGAGTTTTAATATCTAGCGTAAAACTATATTGTTTAGCTTTACCCGAAGAGGTAAGCCTCTCCTTTAAAATAAACTCTCTTCCTCCTAAAACATTGGCGGCAAAACGACTATCAAAAGCAGTAGGGTAGGTGACACCATCAGAAGGTACAAAAGTAGATTTATAAATAGAACCGGTCATCAAATAATAAAAGCCTTTATTCAAGAAATGCTCGAAAGTGAGTTCCAAACCATAGTTGTCTCCTGTTCCTTGATTAACCATGCTGTCTTGCAGCTGCACACCAAACTCAGCACCTTGGTTTAATAAACTATAGGTACTTATGTCATTACTCACCGGAACATTATATAAATGCTGATAGTAAGTTTCAACCTTGATTCGGGTAAACGGGTTGATACTTCTATCGTAAGCCAACACTATGTGATGAGCTTTGGTAAGACCGAGTTGGTCATTCGTTGTAGCAAACTGATTGTTGCCTATGTCTTGTTCAATAAAATAAGATCGAAAGGGAGGTAGCTTACTATGCAATCCGTAGCCAATGGCCCAACTACTTTTGTTATTGGGCATATATTTTAGTCCCAATCGAGGCTCAAGACTCAATGTATTATTGTAAGGGAAATAAATACTGCTTAACCCCGCTACAAGAGAAATCTTTTCACTGGGCTTCAATTGAAATTGAGCATACGGTTTGACCGTGTAGAGAGAACCTTTGTAATTGGTTAGATTAATGAATGAATTTCTGCTTCCAACGTACACACTATCAATTAGTTTGAAAAAATTTCTATCTACATAAATACCTGCTCTAAGGTTTGTTTTTGAGCTAAATTTTGTTTGGTAGTAGGAATGCATACTAATTGCACCTTCGTAAGAGTTATCTCGGTAAAAAGGAGCTTTATCAACGTCCGCACTTGTGGTAAATGTGTCCAAAATAGTTTTAGTTGAATTAGCTCGAACCGCCACGGTAGCTTTCAAAAAAGACTTTTTACTGACTAAGTAGGAGCGGGTCAGGCCTACAATTCCCGTATTGGTTCGGTAGTTAAAATCTTGACCACTGTCACCAAAAATACTAGCCTCATCATTTTCGCTATCCCACAATTTTACGTTGCTAATTCCACCCATTCCGAATAGGGTTGTGCTACCTTTTTTATCCGAGAAGTTTAGTTTGAAGCTACCATCCTGATATTTTGGCACAGCCGTACCAGTCCCGAAATTGATTCCTAAAGCATTAAAAACGCCCAGAGTAGAATAACGATAGCCTACAATGAAGGAGCTGTTTCCTCTTTTAGACAAAGGCCCTTCGGCATTCATTTCCAAACCGTTAAAACCAATTTGTCCTAAAAATTCATATTCCTGATTATTCCCTTTTCTGAGGTTTAAATCAAAAATACCCGATAGGGCATTCATATATTGAGGAGGAAATGCGGAGGTCAAAAAGTCAGAATTTGCTAATACATTATTGTTTATCATACTGATAGGGCCACCTGTTGTACCCGCAGCCGCAAAGTGATTCGGGTTGGGAATATCCATGCCTTCTAGGCGATACAAAACACCAACAGGAGAGTTTCCTCGAACTACGATATCATTCCGAGCATCATTGCTGCCCTGCACTCCAGCAAAACTTTGCGCCATACGAGCTACATCGTTTTTACTACCGGCATATCGCTGAGACTCTTCTACAGAAAATGTTCGTCCGCTCACGCTTACCATTTCATTCAGCGTTTTGCTTTTATCTTTTTTTGATCGAATGACTACTTTTTTAGTACGTGTAATTCGATCCTCCATTTCTATAGTTAATATTAATTGAGTAGCTGCTGACAACTCTAAATTGGTGAGTGTAACTGGCTGTTTGCCTACACTGGTGATAGTAAGACTTACTCGTCCAATCGGTATCTCGTTTAAGGTAAATTCTCCTCGCACATCGGCCTTGGTTCCCTTTGTCTTATCAGCTAATTGAATAGTAGCTCCAATAATGGGTTGTTGTGTTATTTTATCTATTACCGTACCTCGTATACGCTGAGTAATGCTCTGAGCATTTGACAAAGTACCAAACCCAATTAGAAGTAATAAAATAATAAACCGTTTCAAGAGGCAAATGTATTTCTGCTTATTCAAAAAACGTTCGGAAGAATCTATAGATTCGATAATTGATTTTTAAGAAATGTAGAACTACTTTCTAACTGTTAGTTGAACCGTTTGATTCATTGAAGCATTACCGATTTGCAATAAATAATTTCCATTGGAAAGGCCGTTAAACTGCAAGCTTACCGTATGTTCTCCTTTTTCAAATTTTTGATTCGTTACGAATTGCCTCACCGTTTTACCCGTCATGTCC
>CAZTCQ010000001.1:24903-67530 GCA_964612525.1 uncultured Chitinophagaceae bacterium
GTGCTGGTCGAAAATTTAAAAATTCCATTCGTCCCAAAGGAATTATCAAGGCTACCATTTGAATTTAAACGTAAGGCATAGAGTTCATTTAAGGGTAGACTAGCATTTATCTGTGCATTGCCCATAATCATAATTTTCCCATCAGGTTGCACGGTGAGTGTATTGCCTTCATCCTTAAACCCATTAATACTGAAGGTAGTATACCCATTACCGTTAAATGAATTATCTATACTTCCGTTGCTATTGTAGCGCGCCACTAATATATCTCTAACGCCATTAGATTGTCTATAACCCGAAGCTACAATCTTACCATCAGATTGAATTCTGTGCTGCCAGAAAACAGATGAATCAGGTTGAATGTTAAACAGGGCAACGCCATCTTGATTAAATGTTGAATCTGGCACACCGGTTTCGAGCCAACGCATTAAATAGCCTTGACTAAAAGTATCAGGAATAATTCTAGTCATGCCAGAAATTATCGGTTTGTCATCTGATTGAACGGACAAGTCTTGAGGTAAAAAGAAAGAAAATACGGCTTGATATCTCAATATGGCCTGACCGGGCAAGTTCTGAAGATCATTAGCAAAAGTAGTGTCGCCTTGTCCATCGGCTGTGTACCTAAACAAAGCAATGTCTCTATTGCGTGAAGAATTACCGTAAATGCGTCCTTTGCTATCTTGTGCAATGGAAGTATGAAAATCTCTGTTATATAGATGGTCGGCTGTTGAAAATCCATTGGTTGCAAAAGAGCTATCCACTCGGCCATCCGAAAAAAGCCTAGCTACTCGAAATCTATTTCCATTTCCGTTATGGCCGGATACAATTAGTTTTCCATCGGTTTGTTCTAGCACATCATGAATAGTAGCAAAACGATTAAAGGTTTCCAATCCATTTCTTCCAAAGCTTTGATCGAGATTACCGTTATTTTCTATTTTAGAAATCAAACCTAATCTTGACTGAGCAAAAAAGTTAGTACTTGGTATTCCGGATTGTCCTACCATTACGTAGCGGTTTTTATTCTCGGTCATACAAATCCCAAAGGAGTAATCTGCAGCCAATCCGATAGATCGATCAGCAATGCCTTGGTTTCCAAAACTATTGTCCAAGGTCTGCGAGAGATTGAAACGATGAAGCGACGTTTGAAAATTAGTATTAAGTTGACTGGTATTCGAGCCTGTCATAATTATTTTAGAATTGTCCGTAAGTAACATAAAGCGCGAGAGCCCATTAAAAATATTGGGTCTGGCATTATAAGTGCCGGCTGTTCCAAAACCAGTATCGAAGGTGCCGATTGGCGTATAACGATACACATTGTAGTTCAATAAGTTGTTTACGTAGATTCTGTCTTGATTATCAGTTACAATCTTTCCACTGTTACCCATGGTATTGTAAGTGGCAATTCCGTTGGCTCCAAACGTACTATCCAAAGCTCCTGTACTTTTTAAGCGTCCCATGCATAAAAAATCATTATTGGATAGTACTCGATGTCCTCCAAAAAGAATGGTACTATCATTAATCAACTTTAAATCACCAACAATACTTTGAACCGGTGAACCAAAAATATGATAGAAGGAGTGAAAGGACCCATTGTTACCAAATGAACTATCGATTACTCCATTTTGTTTAAATTTGATAAAACTAAAACTTGAAGCATTATCACGTTTGTAGCAAGATATAATTGAGCTATCCGGCATTGCAAGTGTATGAATAGAATAAGATGGGTCCATCTCGAAGGTTGTGTCCACACCTCCCGAATTGAAACTCGGGTCAATTTGTCCATTCGGAAGATAGCGACTTTGATAGAGGTTATAATCTGGCGTCATCATTCGGTACCGAGCGCTAACCACAATATTTTGAGATACATCTAACACCATATCCTGCAATAAAATATCATTAAAATTAGGACTCGTAAAACTAAGTAAGCCACCTGAGCCAAACGAAGGATTGATTACGCCAAAGGTGTCAACTTGTCGAATGGTAGCTCTGCTACCTGCATTATTTTTGAAACGAGTATAGCCTACATAAAGTTTTCCGTCCGTAGATAGTTTTAACAAGTGAGCGGAAAAGTAGAGGCTAGTGTCACTAGGAAAAGTAAGTAAACCATTATTACCAAAGCTTGCATCCGGCGTTCCATCGTGTTCGTAAGCTAATACAAAAGGGTAGTAGTAATAGTTATTTTGATAATTGCCCGTGACATAATATTTGCCACTAGGACTTTCTACAATTCCAGTTGAAGCTGAAATTCCAGCATTTCCGATTATGGAAATTCCGTTATTCCCAAACGAAGGGTCCAGCTGAGCTTGTGCTTGAATAGATATTACTAATACTAAAAGGGATAGAATTTTTTTCATGACTAAAGGGTTTCGATTAAAATTAAACTATTTGCGTTATATCACAGAGCTATTGATCTACTAAATAAATTTATTGTACAAAAAAATCCGTCACCCTTACAAGAGTGACGGACCAAATTTCTTACGAATGAAAGATTAAGCTTCTTCCTTCAGCGCTTTAATTTTAGCTTCTTTATCTTCTTCTTTTGTAAGCTTGTCTGATTTGTCAAGATCTACTAAAACAGGAGCTGCTACAAATACTGAAGAGTAGGTACCTGTTATCACACCAATCATCATCGCAAATGAGAAACCACGGGTTACCTCGCCTCCAAAAATAAATAGAATTAGAAGAGTAAGGAATACCGTCAATGAAGTCATGATGGTACGACTCATGGTATCGTTAATCGCAGAGTTGATTACTTCAGTTTTGCTACTACCAGGTCTTTTGCGGAAGTATTCACGAATACGGTCAAATACAACCACGGTATCATTCATGGAGAAACCAATTACCGTCAAAATTGCCGCAATAAAGTGCTGATCAATTTCCATCGCAAAAGGAACAAAGTTTCGAGCGAATGAGAATACAGCTAAGGTTACTAATACATCATGTAGCAAGGCAATTACTGTTCCTAACGAATATTGCCAACGACGGAATCGCAATAGGATGTAAGTCATAATCAATAAGATAGAAATCAAGGTTGCGTAGATGGCACCTTTTTTCAAATCATCTGATATTGTAGGAAGTACCGTTTGAGAACTCAAGATTACATCGGATTTGAATTTCTCAATACTCACTTCTTTCCCTAGGTAATTTCCTTTTTGAAGACCAGTATAAAGGTTATTGATAACCTCGTTCTCAACTCCTTTGCTAGGATCTTTTATTTTATAGGCCGTAGTAATATTTACTTGATTGGCATTACCGATTGTTTTTACAATAGGAAATTCGCCACCAAAGCTTTCTTTCAAATCTTTACGAACTCCTTGCGTCTCAACTGCTTTAGCCAAACGAACCGTATAAGAACGACCACCAGCAAATTCTACACCATAGTCAAATCCGTTGAAGAGAGCGGCGATACCTAAAAGGGCTACAACAGCCGAGATTATATACGCTTTCTTTCTCCACTCAATAAATTTGAAATTGAACGTTCGGAATAGTTTTTTAGATACTCCAGTGAAGTAGCTTAAATGACGCCCTTTACCAGTCATAATATCGGTAAACAAACGAGAAACCATGATACCACAGAAAAGTGATAGCAAAAGACCAATTATTTGAGTGGTTGCAAATCCAAGTACAGGTCCAAGACCAAATATGAAAAGAATTACGGCTGTAATTAAATTCGTGAAGTGACCATCCAAAACAGGAGCGTACGATCTTTTATAACCTTCGTCGATTGCGTCTTCGTAGCTTCTGCCGTCGGCCAGTTCTTCTTTGATTCTTTCAAAGATGATAACGTTTGCATCCACGGCCATACCAATGGTTAATACCAAACCAGCAATACCAGCAGCAGTCAAGGAAGCGCCCAATGCGCTCAAAACACCAATCGTGAACAGTAAGTTTAATATTAAAGCAATGTTGGCTACCCAACCACCAGAGTTGTAGTAAAGCAACATCAATATGAAAATGATTAGGAACGAGATACCAAAAGATAATTTACCTCCTTGAATCGCTTCCTTACCCAAAGTAGGACCCACCACTTGCTCTTGAACAATTTTGGCAGGAGCCGCTAGTTTACCTGTTTTTAAAACATTGGCAACATCCTTAGCTTCTTCGATACCAAAGTCACCCGTGATACTTGAGCGGCCTCCCGTGATTTGCTGACGTGGAGCCGGAGCAGAATATACTACGTCATCCAAAACGATGGCAATAGGTTTGTCGATATTTTTCTCTGTAAGTTTAGCCCACTTTACACCGCCTTTATTGTTCATCTGCATGATAATCTCGGCATTACCAAATTGATCAAAATCAGCAAATGCTTTTTCAATCGCATCTCCATCCAATGGAGCTTTGTCGTTATTAGGAGATTGTTTTTTCAAAGCATATAATACAATAAATCCTCCTTCAGTAGCTTCTTTATTGGCTATTCCGTAAGCAAATTTCAAATCTCTTGGAAATTCACGCATGACAACTTCGTTGCGCAACAATTTATTAAAGGCAACAGTATCCGCAATTCTGATATAGGAAACTCTACATTCGTTCACTACTTTTCCAGTCTCAGGATTGTTGCGTACTTCAAACCCGCCCGCTAAGTAAAAACGGAACGGATTCAATTTTCTTGCTTTAATTTCTTTTTCAGCTTGGCTCAGTTTAGAAAAACCTGCGGTGTCCGAATCGTCACCTGCATCCGCCGTTCCTCCAAGAAGGTCAGAGACACTACCATCAACGGTAGAATCTTTTACGTTAGCTGTTTTAGTAATACTTTGGCTTGTATCTGTCGCACTGGCTTCAGTGGTGCCGCCTTTACTCTTATTGTACGTTTTTAATGCTTCGTCCGCATCCACAATGTTTTGCCCAATCTCATGAAGAGAGTAGGTTTCCCAAAATTCTAGGTTAGCGGTAGCTTGCAAATATCTGCGAACTTTTTCAGGATTTTGCACACCTGCCAATTCCACTGTAATTATACCTTTATCTTTTTCAGCATTTAAAGTAGGCTGACTGACACCAAATTGATCAATACGCTTAGTAATTACATTTGTGGTGCGATCAAAAGCTTCATTTGCCTCACGACGCAAAGAACTAATCACTTCTTCGTTGCTTGAATTAAAACTCAACTTCTCAGAAGAATTCTTAACAAACAAAGGAGCCAATTTTCCATTCGGGTTTAATTCATTATAAGCTTGACTGAATAAAGTAATGAAATCAGCGCCACTATTTGCTTTCTTTTGATTGGCCGTGCTAATGGCTGTGTTTAGAGTAGGATCTTTGGGATTGTTGCTTAGCTTGCGCACCAAATCATCAATACCAACTTCGAGTACTACGTTCATTCCACCTTGTAAGTCTAATCCAAGATTAAGTTCTTGCTCCTTACACTCCTTATAAGAAGTTCCTAAAAGAGGGTAGGCTTTCTCAGTTTGTTGGCTGTCCAACATGAAGCGCGTTTTGTCTAAAATAGCAAAATTGAGCGCATCGCCACTTAGATCTGGCTTTTGCTGCTTAATCTGCGAAGCCGCTTTGGCTTTGACTTTACTTTCAAAATTTCGGGTTACAAGCGTAAAAGATAGCTGGTAAAGCGAAATAAGTATCAATGCTATGGTGAAGAACCATACTAATCCTTTTAATTTCATCAGTGGTGTAGTTTGTTAAAATGCGTAATTTTAGCGTGCGAATATACGCTTTTTACCCAAAAAAGCATTTAATATGTATTTTAATGTAGCCTAGCCGCGATGCTACTTTTCTACAATACCTTTCCAACTGTTTCCACAGCCGTTAATTAGTTTTCCATTTTCGGTAATTTCTACCTGGGCCTTTCGTTTTACTCGTATGCTACTTCCCTTGGACATATAAACAGGGCAATCAATAATCAGCTTAGCTCGGCCTCTGAGCAAGATGTCTTGATTGACGACTTTTGCTTCGCCCTTTGGGGCTGAAAAGATTGTACTTCCGCGCAGAATTAGTGGATTTTTATCTTTAATTATGGGCAAATCCGTTTCCCATAATCCTCTGCCATACGTGGCCGCCAGTAGTTTTCCTCGACAATAGTTTATTTCCAACTCCCCAATTAGCGTATTGGGTAACTTATCACTAAATCGTTGCCACTGATACCCGCTACCTCGCTTAAAGTAGATGCCTTGATCAGTAGCGGCAAATATTGACTCATAACTTCCTTCTAAAAAAATCAAGTCCTGAATGGCGAAGACTGGCAATCCTTGTGATGAATTCGTCCATGTTTTTCCTCCATCAGAAGTCTCAACTACCCGTACTGTCTCTTTGCACATGTCATCATACGATCCTATATAACCGAACCCAATCCACACCTTATCTTCATCATAGGGTGAAATACAAATACTCTGAATTCGTTTCTTTTGCCTTTTGCCATTGACGATAATATTTTTACTGATATCTTCCCAGCTTTTTCCGCCGTCCTCACTTTTGATAAGCTGTCCCCACAAACCAGACATATAAATAATCTTAGCATTAGAAGCGCAAACGTCAATAGCTGCTGCTTTGTGAGATAAGGGAGTTTTGTGTTGAATCCATTTGCCATTTTTCTCTGGCAAATGATATAATTTTTTAGCGGCAAAAAACAAATCCCCGTCTGGATGGGTAATTAAGGTCTTTCTATTGTTCGCGTCGCCATCTACTATCCTTGTGTTGTTTTTAAACGGTACAATATCATTGGTCGAAAAATACAAACTATGAGAATTATACTGACCGTAAACCAAGCCGGGAATATTTTTTGAGTAGGCCACATCGTATCCATCTCCTCTCACATTGTGCGACCATTTTTTTGTCTCTGGTTCAAAAGTCATTAGTGAATTATCCTGAGCTCCGGCCGTAATAACGCCTGTAAAAGGAGAAGAACCCAAACCATAAAATTGAGTAAGTTGTAACTCCCGGCCATTTAAATTTCTAAAGGTTTCACCTCCATTATTCGAAAAGGACAAACCTCCATCCGTACCTAAGTAGATATGATCTTGAGTGCCATCCACCGAAAATTTTGTAATCTGCATACTTCGTATGTCTACGTGTGGCACGCTATTGTAGCCAAAACTATAAGGAAACATTTTTTTGAATGTTTTACCTCCATCAATTGATTTGTATAAATAAACGCCCGCTAAGTACTGAATAGATTTGTTTAAGGGATTAATTTTTAAGCCCCGAAACCAATGCAGGCTGCTGCCACTTAGTGCTCCTCGATTAGGAACCTTAGCATTGGTAACTTTTCCTTGAAGGTAGTCATATGTGTATACAAAAAACTCATCTGAGTTATAATGACTGGCTGAAAGTAGGAGGGTGCCATTCCCATTCGGATTGATTTGAATGGCTTCAAAACCATTTTGGTCAGTGCTTGTTCTTTGCTCATTCAATAGTAATGGTGTTAAATCTTTAATCGAACCATTGTCAAGAGAATAGGTATAAAGTTTGGCATTTTCGTTACCTCGAGAAGTAAATTTTTGCTTGGTGCTAAAATAGAGGAGTGCTTGTTTTGGCTCATAAAAAATACGGCGAATTTCTCTTTCTTTCAGTTTCAATCCTCCGACGATTGTTTTTTCTTTTAGAAGTGGCTGCCAACTTTCACCCTTGTTTTTTGATAAATAAATACTCTTATTGCTTCTTACAAACAATAGGTTTTTGTGTTGAAGAAATTCAAAAAAAGCAGGTTGAAATCGTTGCTCGGCTCCTTGAACTTTTTTCTGAACCCATGTTTTACCTCCGTCTGTTGATTTTAAAATTCCAAAATTCGGTGTGTCATACCATTCATTATTGCTAGCGGTGGCGATTAATATCTCATACGGCCTTTTAGAATAATCCACAATAATATCATTCACACCAATAATGGGGGCCGGAGTTTGATCTGTCAGGCTACTCCAACTCTGGCCGCGATTGGTGGTGTGCATTAAAGCTCCCGTAGGGCTCGCGACAAAAATCTCATTGGAATCCTTGGGGTTTATGCTCATGCAAATTACGTTCCCAAATCGTTGATGCATCAATTCATCATCTGTGTTTACTGGACCCAAAAATTGCCAATTGGCTTTTTGATTACTTTGATTAAAACAATCGTAGTCAAACTGTGCAAAAGCATAGGAGTTACAAAGTGTAAAAAGTAGACAGAGAAATAATCGCATGAGTACGAATATAAATCTCTTCTTGGTTTTAAGATTCTAGTGGTACGTTAAACCTGTTAACCTTAAGAATTTGAATCAGCTATTTTTTGAGGCTCTTTCTCAAAAATAATAGGAAAATCTTTTTTTGCTTTTTCTCCCATTCCTTCTTCCGAAAAATCTAAAAAATACCCCTCGGAAATCATTCCTATAAAATCTCTTTCTTGGGTGTGCGTTTTTAAATAATGTTCTTCAAAAGAAAACTCCAATGGAAAATTCACATTCAAAAAGGAAGGCCTAAACATACAGTACATTCCGCTCAGGCGCAATCCGCTTTTATTACTTTCACCAGTAACAAATTCGCTAACAAAATTTTCCTCATTTAGGTTAGCCGTTAGTTTAGATTCATTATTTTCTTTGTGAACAAGAGCTAAGGTCACATCGCCCATTTTTGTTTGTTGCCATGCGATAAAGTCATCCAGGTTCACGTCAAAAAAAGTATGACCATTCATTATCAGCACATCCGGTGTGTCGGAATATTGCAAAGATTGTAATACGGCATGGCCACTACCCAAGTATTTTTCTTGTTCAGCAAAATCGAAAGCGAAGGAAAACGTCTCTCGATTAGAAGAGATGTAAGATTTGAACTCTTCTTTTTGAGTACTAATTGAAAAGATTACTTTACAAATATGAAATCGTCTGAGATAGGCTGACAGGTAGCTGATAAACGGCTTTCCATTTATCTCTCTCATGCAGTAGAGCTTACCTTCCTTGTCAGTTTCATGGCAAAGTATGATACAATCTTTATGCATAATTTCTGATTTTAAAAATTAATCTTTTTTAATGACTTTAAATATTTCTTTATCTATCGAAAGAATATAAACACCTGAGGCAAGCTGACCTAGGTCAAGGTGATTTTGAATCGATTGAAACGTGCCATTTAAAATTTCTTGACCAATTTGATTTCTCAAAGAGTATTTATGTGACTCTTGTTTTTCAAAGTTTATGTGTAATCTATCGCTCGTTGGATTCGGAAATATATTCACTGCTAAATCATTATTCAATGACTGAACTTGAAGCGGCCGACCATCGTTTTTCAATAGAATTTTATAATCTTCTACCTCTCCATACTGCGAGCCACAAGGCCGCGGCGTGGTGCCCCAATGAGACAATCGTATTCGCATTGTAACCGTATCATTGTCCACACAATCCCAAGGAACCGAAAACTGATTGACTACATTATTTGTGGCTGTGTCGATAAACCAAAGTACTTCCTCATCAGGAGTAAATTCTCGGTTGCCGTCAAAATCAATCCAAGCCGCATAGTCATTTCTGGCCCAACTTGTATTCGCCGAAATGTCCAAGCTGTAAGTTGAATCAGCCTTTAGAGTAACTACAGGATTGGAGTATAAGGTGTAGCCATCATTAGTAGAGCTATTGTTGATAGATTCAAAAACAACATCTGTGATAAAATAATTCCCATCACGGTCATGTCCTGTTGCACCGCAATATTCAAAGGGTTGCTGCGTATACATGAATTTATACGTCTCAGAAGTGTCATTAGAACTTCCTACAGCCACAACCTTAAAATAAACTTTTGTTCCCACGGCCACATTAGGAATTGGAGTAACCGTTTGCCAAGTAGAGTCAAATGAATTGGTCATGGCAATCTGGTTTCCAAAAATGGGAGAGCCCGTTGACCATTCTAGATAAACGTTACTCAATGTTTGCTGATAAGAAATTTTACTACTTACCGTTTGATCCACTCCAATTTTAGGACGGTCTGTTGTAGGGGGGGAAGTAATTGTAGTATGCACAATAGCCGGGTAGTCTTCTCTACCTACTAAACTATACTCCCATAGTCCGCGACCCCAAGTGGCTGCTTTTAGTGTATTACTGCCGTAATTAATGTTCAATTCTCTTACACTTACATTTGGTAAGTTTGTGTTATACAAAGACCAGGTAGTCGACCCCATAGGCATAGTATAAACACCAATTTCAGCTCCTACATAAATATTTCGAGCAGGAGTATGATCTACAGTGATAGAACGAATGGGCATACTGCCTAAATTATGAGTAATGTTGGACCAAAGGGTACCGCCATTTGTACTCATGTAAATTTTTCTGTTGTCAGCATTAAAATGCCCAAACACAACAAAAATGGTTTCATCGTCTTGAGGGTCAAAAGCAATATCTTCGATATTGTAAGTAGGTAAGTTATTTTTTATGCTTACAAACGTTTGTCCACCATCCACAGATTTAGCAATAGAAGAATTTCGAGCAATTACAATAATGTTAGAATTGTTTTCAGCAATGGCGGCATGTTTTATATTACCCGTAAAAGTGGCAGGCTTTCCTAAGTTGATATGATTGTCACCAAAATCTTCTGATTTGTAAATCGAATCTCGAAAATCATAAACCACCATGTGATTATTAGGATCAAAGGCTAGGGGAGCAATCCAATCGGCCGCGTTACTACCCGCTGGTGATCCGCCACCTTGTGAAATACCACCATTGGTAGTTCGTCTTCGATTTCCAAATTGTACACTACCCATAAACCAGTCTTCATTCAAAGGGTGAACAATGGCTTCCATACCATCCGCACCGTAAAATTCTACCCAACCATCTTGAATGCTCACACTCGTTCCATTATCCTGTGAGCCACAAACCACTTTATAATGATTGCTTTGACTCACACCTATTCTATAGTTTTCTCTGATGCCAATTTTGTCACTCAGTATTTGCCACGTGATTCCGTTATCTGTACTTTTTGTCAAAAAACCATCGGTAGTTACATAAAATACTCCATTCAAACATTTGGCATTTCTTACATCCGCATGAATATAATCAGTACTTGTTCTGTAACTATTCTGTAAACCATTTCCTGCACCGTTTGTGTTTCCCAACGACCAATAAGTTACCTGATTAAAGTTTTTTCCACCGTCTGTGCTTTGTTCCAAATCAACGTAACCATATATCATTACTGAAGTATCTAGATCACTTACAGCAAATCCTCGGCAAGACTGAGCGGGATTACTCATAAAGTCAAAACTAGCTCCGGCGTCCGTTGATTTCCATACGCCATTAGAAGTAGCTGCATACAAACAGGAGGGACAATCAGCACTTGTTGAAATTTCTAAATTTGTAGTATTATTATTTCCTACCAAAGTAGCCGTGCTAGAAAACGTAAGACCTAAATCAGTTGATTTTAAAATCACGTTTCTAAACTGACTTTCATTATTGTACATATAAATTACATTGTCGTCCGTAGGGTGAAATGCAAAATCAGTAATATCATTTGGATTGTAGAGCTGAGTCCAAGTTTGTAAATTATCATCTGATCTGAATAGACCGCTTGACGTTCCTACAAAAACAAGGTTAGGCACACGAGGATGGTACACGATTTCATAAATTTTGAAAAAAGAGCCTAAGCCGCCTAAGTTAATCGTGGTAGGATTAAAATTTGTTTGCGACCAAGTGTTGGCTCCATCAACACTTCTGTAGATACCATGAGAAATACCATTTTGAGCATTCTGCACATTGATTAAAATGGAGTCAGGGTTTGTTGGGGAAACAGAGAAAGTATTTACCCCAGAGGCGAATAAGTTATCTGTATTTCCGCTGCTCCAAGTCTGACCGGCATCATTGGACTTCCAAAGCCCCCCGCTACGGGAACCTAAATATATTCTATTTGGATTGGTAGGCGCCACGTGCATATCCTCAATACGACCTAAACCAGCAGCGTAATGACCAGTTATACTATCAATAGAAACAGGGCCCACTTCATTCCAACCGTTAGGAAATAATTTATGGCTACTACCGTAGTTGGTAATGAATTTTTCATACTGCTTAGATACGAAATAAGGATCAACGCTACTTCTATCTCCGCTCGGGTAGTATTTAAACTCGTTCGCTTCTTTCCAACGCTGAAATGGTTTCCAGCCACTTCCTTTTTTTTCTTTATCAATCGTTTTAAAATAACTTTCTGCTGCTTCGCAAACAGTATAAAAATTTACACTTGGATTGTGCATCATTTTTTTATAAGATGGATTTTGGGCCAAAGCGGCCGTACTAATAAAACAAAGGAATACTAATATTTTTTTCATTTAATTTTAAATTACTAGGGCAAATAAAGTGGACTCTTAGGATTAATGTTTTTTATTATTTTTTTAAATGCCTGGCCTTCCTTGCTGAAGTATAGAATGGCCTCTTCATTGCCATTAGCATTCTGGTTTTTAGCATGATTAGCGTTTAGGCGCAAACGCATTCTGTTACTACTCACATTAACCGGAGTAGTGACTCCTCGGAAAACAATGCTATCCATATTTACACTTTGTGCAACAGCATTTTCAAAATTGATTTTCAAATAATCAAAAGTTGTACCCCCTTGTTGACCAGGAATTTCTTTTTGCGTAAAGGCTTCTTTCAATACTAGGTTTTTATCCATTGTATACAGTTTTGGAGTACAGCCTACTATACCGCCAAAGCCGATCATAGTAAGTAAAAATAGTAATTTGCTCATGGTGGTAAAATTAAACCTTATTCATCAATAAATCCACAACTCGTTTTACACCAATAGTTGCCTTTTCAGTGTAGCTTTCTATATGATTCTGGGATGCTACATTCGGTAGATTTTTATCAATTAAGTAGATAGGAATTTCTTTTCGCACATAATTAACCAAGCCTGCAGCGGGATACACCTGTAAACTAGTGCCGACGATTATCAGGATATCTGCTTGTTGACAAAGTGCGATAGCCTTATCCATCATCGGTACCGCTTCGCCAAACCAAACGATAAAAGGACGCAATTGATGACCATCCGGTGACAATTCTCCCAAAGAAATATCTCCCTGAATGGGGAAGGTTAGCTCTTTATTGATCGCGCTGCACATTTTAAATATTTCACCGTGGAGGTGACATACGTTTGAGCTACCCGCTCTTTCGTGAAGATCGTCAATATTTTGAGTTACTATAGCCACGTCAAATTGATCCTCTAATCTTACTAATTCTGTGTGAGCCGCATTGGGTTCAACATTAGTAATGTTTTTTCGTCTTTCGTTATAAAATCGAAGTACGAGTTCTGGGTTTCTTTCAAATGCTTCAGGAGTAGCCACGTCATGGATGTCATGATTCTCCCAAAGACCATCGCCGTCCCGAAAAGTTTGAATACCACTTTCTGCACTGATACCTGCACCACTCAGGACTACTATTTTTTTCTTCATAGATTATTAAATATAAAAATAGTTCAACTAGCAACAGGCACATTGAAGATATTTTGTCTAAAATCAAGACACAATTTGAAATTCATCAATGAAGCCTCCCTTAGTTTTTTCCATTACTTTTGATTTGCTTTTAAAAATGTTCAGCGGTCGTTACATTTTATGGATTTTATTTTTTGTTCTTTCGGGGCTGAGTAGTGCTGCGCAAAAAAATAGTTCCACCTGTGAGAGTTTAGTAAAACGGAAAAAAGTTTCCAAAGCCATAAAATGTTACGAAGATTGGCTAAAAACTCACCCCCAAAATGTAAAAGCGAGTTGTCGCTTGGCAGAACTTTATTACAATCAGTCAGATATTTCTAAAACTAAAAAATATGCTACCCGAGCAGCTAACTTAAATGCGAATGATGCCTATGATCCACTGTATTATTTAGCCAGAAAAATGTCCTTCAAACGAGATAATACCAATGCCGTTTTTGTGTTAGACTTGCTAGCCAATCGTGTTTCTGAAGTGAGTAAAAAGGAAAAAATCGCAGCATTGAAAGGGAACTATTTACTTCAGAAATATGAACTGAAACAGCCTAGGTATAATGTGCTTTTACTAAACGTCGGTGACAGTATTAATACTATAGATGCGGAATATTTACCGAGCTTATCGCTCGATGGAAACACCATGGTCTTTACACGAAGAATTCAAGGCGCCAATGAAGATTTTTTCATTACCACTAAAGATTCAAATGGTGTTTGGACCCAAGCGCAGAACTTGGGTTACCCGCCCAATACTGGATATCCTGACGGTGCTGCTAAGCTGAGTGCAGACGGCAATTATCTGTTTTTTACTCGTTGTGATATGCGTAGCCCAAACGGATACGAACGCGGAGGTTGCGATTTGGTTTTTTGTTATCGCACGGGTCAAAAAAATGGTAAGATAATTTGGAGTGACCCTCAGTATTTTAAATACACAATTAACACAGTTTTTTACGAAGGGCAACCTTGTTTAAGTAGTGACAATAAAGATCTTTATTTTGTAAGTGATCGAGAAGGAGGCGTGGGTGGAAAAGATATTTATGTATCTCATTTTGTAAATAATTTTTGGACCAAGCCCGAAAATTTAGGTCCTCAAATTAATACGACAGGAGACGAAACTACTCCCTTTATTCACCCGGATAATGAGACGCTTTATTTTGCTAGCACGGGTCATCCAAATTTGGGTGGGGCCGATATTTTTATGAGTCGTAAAATGTCGGATAAAAAATGGCAACGAGCTCTTAATCTAGGCGCACCTATAAATTCTGATCAACGAGATGGTGGCATAACGATTAATGCAAAAGGAGATTTGGGTTACTTAGGAACGGAGCGAGCTGGTAGTAGAGGGAAGCTAGACATTTACAGTTTTGAATTGTACGAAGGCATTCGACCCATACCGACTCTTTGTTTAAAGGGAAAAGTCTTTGACAAAAAAACGAAGGACATTTACACGGAAGAAAAGATAAGATTCGCAAAATGGCCGAGTAATTCAACGCTAACTGAAAATAAATCGAATAAAGGAGATGCGAGTTATACTCAGGCGCTGCATCTAGGGCAGCAGTATTTACTCACCGTAAATCATCCGGGCTATCGGCCGTTTTATAAAATAGTGGACTTGCGAAAAGATACATTTTCAGATAATGTGATTCAAAATATTCGGCTACGCATGCCGGGCTTAATTGACACCTTGGAGACGTATCGACTTTACTTAGATTCGGCTGACCAGTTCACAGAAGAATCTAAAAAGTTGTTTGAAAAAATTAAGGCTAAGGTGCCGCTTTGGTTGGAAGATTCTGCTCAGATAAAATTGTATATGCAAACATATTACTACTATGGAGATAGCGATACGGATAAGGTTTCCTACACCTATTTCAAAAGGCGGTATGAGAAAGCAAGAGAGATTCGAAATCAAATGCTTGAGGCTCATTTTCCTGAATCAAATTCTATACTTCGAATTGACCCTTTTATCTGGCGCGACGAAACTGAAAGTTTAAATTACATTGAAATGAAATTTGTAGAGTTTTATTAGCATTCCTCAAGATTAGAAACGAAAGCTAAAGTACCTTTGCTTCCTTATGATTACGATTATGGCAGGAACCAATAGAGAGGGGAGTAATACCTTAAAAGTAGCCAAAGAGTATCAACGTTTTTTTGAGAAGGAAGAGGTGGAAACCACCTTGTTTTCGCTCGAAAAAATTGATATGCTTAAACGAAATGCTGATTTTATATCCCTAGAAGAAACTTACCTGAAGCCTGCCGAGAAATTTGTTTTTGTACTTCCAGAATATAATGGAGCCTTTCCGGGTATTTTCAAGTTGATGATTGATATGTCAGAAATAGCAAGCTGTTGGCCAGATAAAAAAGTAATGTTGGTAGGTTTAGCAACTGGCCGAGCCGGTAATTTAAGAGGGCTAGATATCATGACCAATATTTGTAATTATATTAAAATGGAAGTGCTGCCCAATAAAATTCCATTGTCGAGTATTAGTTCTGAATTAGAAAATAATCAGTTTATAAAAGAGGATACTATCGAAGCGATTCAAAATCAAATCAAACAGTTCATATCTTTTTAGAATGAGAAAATTTCCGATCCTCAAAGCACTTGTTGTTTTAATCAGCATTGTTTTGATCGAGTGTTTGGCCTATCTGGCTGTGGATAGATTCACAGATGTTCATGGAGAGACCGTGGGTTTGTTTGTCAAAACTTTTTATTTAATTCTAACCGCAATTTGGCTCTCAGTCTTTTTTCTTTTTTCACGTTTACGCAATTCCAATAGAACGAATAGTCTTGTCAATTTCGGCTTAGTTTTTTTTATGGCTTTTTTCGTTTTGAAGGCAGTCTTAGCCCTTTTCAGATTATTGGATGAGCTAAAAAGATTCATCTGTTGGCTCGGGAGTTTTTTATACGATGCATCGGATTTACCCTCCTGGCTATCAGAAGGCTTAACTTCATCGTACTTCATGTGGACGTTGGGTTGGGTTGTGGGAGCCATAGTCTTTTTCTCATTTTTCTATGGCATAGCTAATCGCCATCGCTACAAGGTGCAACACCTCACGCTTTTATTTAAAAACTTGCCCAAGAGTTTTGACGGGTTCAAGATTATTCAACTTTCGGACATTCATAGTGGAAGTTTTACAAACATGGCGGGTGTACAAAAGGGTGTAGATCTTGTCAACGGCTTAGCAGCCGATTTGGTTTTGTTTACTGGGGACTTAGTGAATAACAAAGCTGATGAAATGCAAGATTATCTTGATGTTTTTAAAAAAATACAAAGTACACAGGGCGTTTATTCCATATTAGGAAATCACGATTACGGCGACTATCACCAATGGAAAAAACCTGAGGAGAAAGTGCGAAATTTACAGCAATTAAAGTCTATGCAAGAATCAATGGGCTGGCGTTTATTATTGGACGAAAATGTTCAAATAGAAAAAAATGGTGAGACTATCAGTTTAATTGGTGTTGAAAATATTAGTTCATCATTTAATAGTTACGGTAATCTATCGAATGCTTATCGAGGAGCGGAAAATTCGACCTTTAAAATTTTAATGAGTCACGATCCGAGCCATTGGAGCAAGGAAGTAATCAAAGATTTTAAAGATATAGACTTAACCTTGAGTGGACATACTCATGGCTTTCAATTCGGGATAGAAATGTTTGGAATAAAATGGAGCCCGGCCAAATACATTTACAAACAATGGGCAGGTTTGTATCAGGAAGGTCAGCAGTTTATTTATGTAAATAGAGGCTTCGGATTTTTAGGCTATCCGGGGCGGGTTGGGATTCTACCGGAAATAACTCTGATTACGCTTCAGTCGGAATAGATTTTATTTCAAACTTAAATTCCGTTGCAAGTATTTTCCTAAAATATCAAACTCTAAATTTACTGCATCGTTCACTGCTAAGTTTTTAAAGCAAGTATTATCATATGTGTACGGAATAATAGTTACTTGGAAACTATGCTGTCCTACATTGTAACAGGTCAGACTCACACCATTTATAACTATCGAACCTTTTTCAACCATCAAGGCTGCGAAAGAAGCGTCAAACAAAAAAGTGTAGATGCGATTACCGTCTTCATCAACAACATTGGTGCATTTTCCAACCGTATCTACATGACCTTGCACAATATGCCCGTCAAGTCGGTCGCTCAATTTTATGCCTCGCTCTAAATTGACTTCTTCGTTTTTTTTCCAATTTCCAATGGTTGTTTTGTCAAGGGTCTCTTGCACGGCACAAACTGTGAATTGATCATTTTCAATATGGGTAATCGTTAAACAAATTCCGTTGTGCGCCAAAGATTGATCCACTTTTAACTCCTTCGCTAATTCAGATTGAAGCGTCAAAATCAGTTGATTGGGTTTCTTTTCGACCTCAATCACTTTGCCTAGCGTTTCTATAATTCCAGTAAACATATTATTGCTTTACAAATTTTGCTTTGTGAGTCGTGGTACCTGTATCCGTAATCACGGAATAATTCATAAAAAATGTGGAAGTGTCTGATACTCCAACTTTCATTCCACTCCCCGCAATGGTGTCAGTTGCTCTACAAAATATTTGACCGTCTCCTACGATGGTGTCTATTGTAAAAGTCAAAAAGCGCGAGGCAGTCAGTTTAACGTTTGCGTTACACCTTCCTATAATCTCGAATCGCGTAGAATCTATTTTGTTGATGGTAGAAAATACAGAATCATAAGCGATAACTGCTCCGTTATCATTTAGGGTAGAATCTTGCCAAACGTAATTCCCTTCAAACACATCGGCAGGGTAGAAGCATTGTGAATTATCAGGTACGCCCGGAAAGCCCCAATTAAAGTTAATCGCCGCGGGGTCATTGCAATAGGGATTGTTAATCCTAGGATCTGTAATAGGCTCAGGATCCTCATAGGGCTTACAAGCCGCAATGAGAAGTAGGAAAAAAAATATACTATTCCGCATAAAGAAAAGCAAAGTTAGACCCAAACCACTAGCTAGAAAGCTTAAAATAGCTCTAATATTGTTTGTGAACTGCTTGATAAGAACGAAACATTCCATTTCATTTTTTGCCAAAGTTTAAATTAAGAACTACATTTGCGACCCGAATAAACGGGAAATAAGATAAATATAAAGGAAAAATATGTTGGTAATTGATTCTAAAGACTGTGAAAGCATTGATCGCGCCCTTAAAAAGTATAAAAAAAAGGCAGACAGAACGCAGCTTATCAAGAAATTGAGAGCAAAAAAGCATTTCACGAAACCATCTGTAAAACGTCGTCATGAAGTGTTGAAAGCAATTTATGTGCAACAGTTGGAGTCTGGTAAAATACAGAAATAAGAAAAACAGCTACCCAAAGCTGCAGGGGTTATCCCCAATACGATACAATCCTTACCCACACGGGTGAGGATTTTTTATGTTAAGTCAAGTCTATTCTTGGTTTACTTTTAGAAATGTATTGTCCTTCCGATACAAACGAAAAATGAAAGATTTGCAGTCAAAGTTTATGGAGTACTTGCGTTTTGAAAAGCGTTATTCAAAGCACACTATAACGGCCTACAGTAAAGATTTAGCTCAGTTCAACCAATTTATGACGACAACCTATGAACTGTTGGAAGTACAAAAAATAAAGCGTAATCATATTCGAACTTGGATGGCTGCTCTTCAGGAGGATAAAGTATCACCCCGAAGTATTCATAGGAAAATTTCAACACTGAGCTCTTTTTTTAAATACATGCGGCGCATAGAAGCAATAGATGTTTCTCCCATGCTCAATATTATAAAGCCGAAGTTGGAAAAGCGCCTAGCCTCGTTTATCAGAGAAGATAAGATTGATAATGTATTAAAAGAATCTTCCAATGATAAAAAAGCAGAAACAATCGCTGAGATGAATCCTCAGTTAATTATTGAAATATTGTATCAAACAGGAATGCGGCGAAATGAAATACTTACCTTAACACTAAAAAATACAGATGTTCAAAAACGAGAGCTGAAAGTGTTGGGTAAAGGAAATAAGGAACGAATTATTCCAATAAATTCTGAGCTCAGCAATTTAATCGAAAGTTATGTCACCCTAAGAAATAAAGTCGCCGTAGAAGAAAACCCTTATTTACTAGTTTTGCCAAACGGTAAGAAGCTATATCCTAAATATGTTTACAATACAGTGAAGAAGGTCTTAGAAAACACTACCACACTCAATAAAAAAAGTCCTCACATTTTGCGGCACACCTTTGCCACACATTTACTAAATGAAGGTGCTGATATAAATGCCATCAAAGAGTTGCTCGGTCATTCGAGCCTGGCGGCTACTCAAATCTATATGCATAACGGAATTGAGAAACTAAAAAATGTACATAAGAAGGCACATCCCAAAGCGTAAGGTTGTAGTTTCACAATAGAAATTTATGAACATAGAGATCACAATACTAGGGTCCGGCACCTCGCAAGGAGTACCTGTCATTGCTTGTGATTGTAATGTTTGCGTCAGTGCTAACCCCCTAGACAAACGCTTACGTTCTTCTGTACATATAAACGTTGATGGCGTATCCATTGTAATAGATACTGGGCCAGATTTTCGGCAACAGATGCTCCGAGAAAATATTCAACATCTTGATGCTATTTTGGTTACTCATTCTCATAAAGATCATGTGGCAGGCCTTGATGACGTGCGCGCTTATAATTTCAAGCAAAAAAAATCGATGGATCTTTATGCGAGCCAAGCTTGTTGGGATCGATTAAAAATGGAGTATGATTATGTGTTTGCCAGCAAAAAATACCCTGGAGTTCCGAGTATAAATGATGTAGTAATTAATGAAACGGAATCATTTTTTGTTCAAGGGATGGAAATCATTCCCATTTTAGTTTGGCACTATAAAATGCCTGTTTTTGGATTTCGCATAGGAGATTTTACGTACGTCACTGACGCCAACAGAATTGACGAAAAAGAATTCGAAAAAATAAAAGGCTCCAAAGTCTTTATCTTAAACGCCTTGCAAAAGACTGAGCATATTTCTCATTTTACGCTGTCAGAGGCCATTGCCATAGCCGATAAAGTAGGGGCTGAGCAAACTTATTTTACTCATATTAGTCATAAACTGGGAAAACATGAGGAGGAAGATAGTCTCTTGCCACAGAATATGAATTTAGCCTTCGACGGTTTGAAAATTAAATGCTAGCTATTATCTTTAAGCCGAATGAACGAAGGTAAAAAGCCAATTATTGATGTGAGTTATAGTTACAATGTTTTGGAAGAATCATTGGAGTTATTGAGCAATCGAAAAGATTTATTTATCGGGATTCCTTGCGAACTTCATTATCAAGAAAAACGCGTTCCGCTAACTCCAGCAGCTGTTTCGGTCTTGGTTAATAATGGCCATAAGGTTTATATTGAAACAAAATCTGGAATGGGAGCTAGTTATGAAGACAGTGACTATTCTGAGGCGGGGGCCAAAATATGCTATGGTAAAAAAGAAGTTTTTGACGCCGATACCATTATTAAAACGGCTCCAATTTCTGATGAAGAATTAGACTATCTTAAGCCGAAACAAAAAGTGCTTTCTCCTCTTCATTTGCCTAAAATGAGTAAAGAACATTTGCAAAAATGTCTGGACAAACAGATAGTCGGCATTTCTCTGGCAGATATAAAGGACGAAAATGAAAATTATCCCATTGTTCAGTCCATGAGTCAAATCGCAGGTGTCTATGCGATTCAAGCCGCAGCCAATTTATTAAATATAAATAATGGGGGTAGAGGGATTCTTCTTGGTGGAGTTACCGGTGTCCCGCCTACTCGTGTGGTGATTTTAGGAGCGGGTTTAGTAGCCCTACATGCTGCAAGAGCGGCTATTGGCCTAGGAGCGAACGTTCAAGTTTTTGATACATCGGTCAATCGTCTCATGCGTCTGCAAAATGATTTGAATCAAAATATATACACTTCTATTTTAGACAATGTTTTCTTTCAGAATGCTTTATCCAAAGCCGACGTTCTCATTGGAGCGGTCAAACCGAAACGAGGAGTTGTGCCTATGATTGTTACGGAAGAAAATGTCCAGCAAATGAAAAATGGATCTGTGATCGTTGATGTAAATATTGACAAAGGCGGCTGCATAGAAACTTCGCAAATGACGAGCCATGAAGCCCCAACCTTTTCTAAATACGGAGTCACACATTATTGTGTGCCCAATATGGCGTCTGGAGTACCGAGAACAGCTTCTCAAATGATTAGCAACATTATCATGCCGCTAGTGCTCGAGGCCTTTAATAACGAAGGCGGCTTTAGTCGTATGATACTGAATAAACGAAATATAATTCATGCGGTATATGCCTATGAAGGCAAGCTAACTCATAAATCTTTAGCTGACCGTTTTGACATGAAATACACCCATTTAGACTTAATTTTGCCCAGCAATTATTAAGTAAAAAACTTCAATAGATTAAAGAATGAACAAAGGAAAAGCCGGATATAATATGCTGATGATTTTATCAGCCGTAGACAATGAATTTCAAAAAGAAGAAAAGGAAGTTATTGAGCGTTTTGTAAAAAAAATGTGGAATAGCGATTATGATGAAGCTGCTTGGTCAAAATCTATTCAAGAACTCTCTTCCGAGGATTGGATGCCACGTTTTAGAGAATGTCAAGATTATTTTTATGCAGAAGCTAGTGAAAGTGAAAGGAATGAGTTTCTAAAATTTGCTGTTGAATTAGTAAAGGCGGATGATGTGATTACAGAAGAGGAGAATGAATTTTTAAAATCACTCTTTGATGCTTGGGACCCCGATCATCAGTAGTTTGTAGCTACGGTTGGTTCATTCATGTTTAATGCCTTGTCTACATTGCCCACATTGAATATATAAAGCCCTAATTCTTTAGCGGCTTTGGCTGTTTCTTTATAAGAAAACATTTGCTGTTGTACGATTGTGTTTTTTTGATAAGAAGTTTCAAACGAAATAGTTTTATATCCTTGTTTTGTTCCAAACTTGACATAAACGTCAATGGCATCGGTAGCCGTTTTATTTTTATCAATCCAATTTACGTTCATCTTTTTTAGATAAGCAAGAATTTCTTTTTCTTCATCAGTATCAGCCTTTGCTTGCAGTCGCATAGCAACACGTAACGACTGAAATGGAATGAGCTGAGGATAGTCTTCGTAAGCTTTATGTATGTACAGTTGGGCATTCGTTTTGTCCTCAGCTTTTTGAAGACACTGAGCGTAGGCAAGGTAGACGCGACTAAGAAATAAATTCTCATATTCTGTATCGATATCCGTTCCAGTGAGTACTTCCTTTAAATCTTTCATTGCCTTTTGGTAATCACCTTTTTCCATAGAAAGTCGCGCAATAAAATATTGATAGTACTTCCTCAGTTTAGGACGATTGTCTTCCTCAGCGTACTTTTTATATTGTTTTAAAAAAAAGTTTGTTGAAAAGTCATTAATCAAACTCCAGATTTCATCATAGGAAACCGTGTTTTCAGTAGAGAACAATTTATAAATCACCAACTCCCTTTCAGGATTGGCCGCTAGTTGATTGATAATTAAAAACTGTAAACCAAACTTCTCAGTGCTTAATTGAGCAAGCTTGCTCAAGCTTGAAAAACTATACCACCAGGATCGTTTGGAGAATTTAATCTGCTGAATTTCTCTTTGCTTAATCACAAGCTGAAGCAGGGCATTGGTAAAATCATAATGACTTTGCCCTAAGGTTGTTCCGATATGAATTTCTTTAAATTGCTCCGCTTTTAAGGTGTGTTTTTTAGCTTCTTTTAGTTGTCCATCATAAAGTAATCCTCTCGCCAAGGCTATGTTATACCAGCCAAAACCCGGAGTCGTTCCATTGGCAGACATTATATCTTTAATTTCTTGAATACTTTCCTTAGGAAGCCCTCTATAAATATTTAAGATAGAAGAGTAATAAAATGATTCATCAAGTCGCTTATCACCTTGGTCAATCTTTTTTGCCTGATTATAATAAAAAGTAGCCTCCCTAAATTTACCTTGAATGGCGCAATAGGTAGCGTAGTTATTTTCAGGAAAATAATAAGTTCCTTTGAGTTTATTGTAGGTTTTATCCGCCCGTTCAATATCCAATTGATAACTGTACAAAATAGATCTGTAGTGCCAGACCGAACTCATGTTATCCGCCACATAATCTGATGAAAACATTTTATTATTAAAAACTGCATCGGCTTTTAGCTTTAAGACAGCCGAGTCCAACAACTTATTAGCGTATTGCTCGTTTTCTTCAATCGAGTTTTTTAAAAAACTATACTTTTTGCTAGTGTGAAATCTATTTCTATGAACTGTCCAACCCAAATAGCAATATGTGTCTGCATAAACTTCGTGTTGATGATTTATTCTTTTGCTCCATTGTAAATGCTTCCATACTAAATCGGCCCGATCCATGTTACTGTAACAATTCATGAGGTGATAAACCATATAATCATAATCTCGACGGAGCTGATAGTGACGGTAGAATAACTCATACATTCCGGTGCGAGTAGTAATTTCTTTTTTAAAATCTTTATACAGAAGGTCTAACGCTTTTTGCAATTGTTCACCGGCTAATTTGAATCCACGATAGTCCGAGGCTCGCTCATAACGATACGTCCCCTCATACATCCAACCCACATAGTAAGAACTGTCGATTCGCTTAAACTCACGAGATCGAGCCATTGCGTTTTCACTATTATAATAAACCCCAATGCGCTTAGCATCAATCTCGTAGCGTTCATTGGACAAGGGAGCAGCTAAAAGACTACACGCCAATAAAGTCAGTGAAGTTATGAGGATTAAAACTTTCAACTACGAAATTTTAAGACCGTTCAGTCGATTTAACTCAGTATCAATGATTACTTGAAGTGCATTGGTTTTAGCTTCTTGACTTCGGTATTCCAAACGATGTTCTAAAACTGGAACACTCAATTTTTTAATATCATCCTCTACCACATAAGTCCGATTTTGCAAATAAGCATAGGCTCGGAGACATTTTAAAAAAATAATCCCACTCCTAGGAGAAGCGCCCAACATAATACCGCTATGCTCTCGAGTGGCTCGAATAATATTGCTTACGGCTTTAATTATTTCTGAGTGTACTTCTACTTTTTCGGCAGCACGTTGTGCTTCTACAACTTCATTTAAATTGATTACATCACTCAAGTTTTTTAGATTACTATGAATATTCTGGTAGTTGCTATAAATTTCTATCTCAGTTTCTTCATTTACATAACCAAAATGAATTTTCATAAAAAAACGATCCAATTGAGCTGCAGGTAGAGGGTAGGTTCCTTCCATTTCAATTGGATTCTGCGTGGCGATTGTAAAGAATAATTCTTCTAATTGATACGTTTTATCACCCATGGTAATCTGATTTTCAGCCATGGCTTCAAGGAGAGCAGATTGCACTTTGGGTGAGGCTCGATTTATTTCATCGGCCAAAAGTACATTGCAAAATAGCGGCCCCTTTTTGAAAACAAAGTCCGTATTTCGTTCGTCAAATATGAAACTGCCTAATAAATCCATAGGTAATAAATCCGGTGTAAACTGAACTCGTTTAAATTCGGCCCCTCCACCGATTGAACGAGCTAAGGTCTTAGCCAGAACTGTTTTACCCGTCCCCGGATTGTCTTCCATAAGAATATGGCCTCCGGCAATGAGCGCCGTAATTACCAATTCAACTTGTTCAGATTTTCCCTTAATGATTTTTTCAAGGTTCGTTGCCAAACGATCAATTGAACGCGGAGCAGTAACAATGGGTTCTTGTGTTTCGTTTATTGATTCCATATCATTTAATTATTAGCGTAAGACAAAAAGTACATAAATGCTCTTCTCGGGTTTATAAACTTTTTTAATCTCTCTTTAAAGGTGGTTTTTTGTCGAATATTGTCAGTAAAGGTACTATAATAAGTATCTAAGAACCGAAGTGCGTCCTGAGAAGGCTCAATCGACGAAAATTTGATTTGCTGATGCAAGTGAGCAAATCGATCATAGTCATTTTTGAATTCAGGTACAATATCGTTTTTGGCATACTCTGCTAGCGTTTTATTTTTTTGCTCATAGCCCAACTGGTTAAGATAAAAACTAGTGTACCTAAACAGCCGATAAGATTTTTCTCTGTTAGTCGAACTGCGCTTGAACCGCAAAGCATATCCTTTTAAGATTAAATAGGGTAGCGATAGAATGAACAGTAAAACAAATAAAACTAGCAACAGGATTTTGAGAAGGAATAGTAGACCACTGGGCATATTTTCCTCTTCACTTTTTTCATCCTCAGTCACTTTTTGCTTTTTCTTTTTTACATACACTTCGTCAATCGCCAAAGGCTTAGGAAGTTTATTTAAAATAGTCTCCAATGAATTGGCCGGTAGACTTCCATAATCTTGATTATAGCTTACGCTGGTTACATAATCATTTGGTTTCAGTTCACTTGCCGAAATCTGCAAGGAATCAAACCAGATTTTTGATTTTGAAATATCCAAACTCAGTTTTTCATTTACGTTTTTGAATTCTTTCTCTTTATACAAAAAGTGATTAGTCTGAAGCTGAAGCAACCCTAAAGCAGTGTCAATGTCAATTAGGTTACCACTAGCTACCACGACTGCTTTCGGTGGTTGCATGGGCGGTGTGCCATCCGGTTTGGGAGACTGTTGTGCCTCCTCATTTCCTATGGTCATATCAAAATCTAGCCATCCATATTCGGGAAAATAAACTTGTACCCAAGCATGAGCTTGATCCTGATAATACCAATACCAGCCTTTGTTATTATCGCTGCGATCCACCGTTAAGAAACCAACCGCGATACGAGAAGGGATTTTCATGGCGCGCAGAAGAAGTAAACTAGAACCAGCGTAGTAAGTACACCAACCTTTTTTTGTTTCAAACATAAAGGTGCTCAGCTTCGAGGCTCCAGGCAATCCAGGAATCCCTGGATTGTCGCTGTATGAATAAACACCTTCTCCCAAAGGATTCTTTTGTTTAAAATACGATCGTATGGCCAAGACTTTGTCAATCGTTTTTTCAGTTTCGTTTCCAAGACTATCGGCTAAGGTTTTAAAATTGGAAAACTTCCTTGAGGTAGGAAAAAAAGTATAATAATCTAAGAAGCGCTTGTCTGTATTTTTATAATTTCTTGCTTTACGCAACTCTGCAAACCGCTGCTTCTGAAAAGCGTTTATCATCTCATCGTCTGTGTTGTAGATAAAATAGGCACTATTCAGTTTAGAAACTTTACTCTTGGCACGATAAGCGTGCAGATACTCATCTTGAAAATCTTTCTCTACCGTAATGGGCTGCACTTCGTATGCCGTGTGAGGAGCAACAAACGCATCGGCGGCCAATCGTTTTTTATAGACTTCAATTTCTACCTCTTGAAGCATTTTGTTGCTATTGGCGCTATCCAGAACGCTTTTATTTTTTTCTTTCGAGAATAAAGGCACGGCGCTAGGGTCGGGGGCGAATTCATCCTTGAATGGCATCAGTGGGTCACGCTCAAAAGTTTCGGTGAGCGTATCAAACTTAGTAAAATAGTAGGAGGTGAGATATAAGGGATTAGGGAAGTCGCTACCTTCGAAAAAGTTATTTATATAAGCACAGAACACCAACTCATTGGTTCGTTTGTTGTTATTTTTCATGCCCATTTTCTCTTGATTCTGTACCGTGCCGTCTTTATTTTTTTTCAGCATGGAGTTGTCATCATTGGCCTGAGCGGTACCATATTGCTCCAAAGTGTCTTTAATTTCATTTTTTAATATTAGAATGACACCCGCACTGGAGATTAGTAAAAACAAAAAGAATAAAACCAGTCGTTTCATAAGCTTACTCCAATTGAAGGATCGGTTTGCTTTGTAACGAAAAAGTTCGTTAGCCGTAAAAATGAGATAGATGCAATAAAAAATAATGGGAACGAGTACCAATATAATTTTCTTCATGGTAAACTCTCCCGTCTTTGACAATAGGTAAATAGAAAGGAGAAAGAAAAATGAGGAGACAATAATTGAGAAATAAGAATACCGCTGGAGGCCCCAACCCATAAAAATTCCAAGTGAAAACAAGATGGCAAAAACCAGAAAACTTTTTGAAATAAAAAAGGCATCAAATTCACCCACGGAAATATTATCTATAAAGCGATAAGAAATAAAAAAAACAGCTAAAATTAAAAGAAACGAAGTGATAAAACGAAGACGACCACTATATAGTAAACTACCTACTGTAATGCCAATTCCAAAATATAAGGCCTGTGCAACCCATTGATTGTTTAGAATACTAAAAAAGGAATTCGCTTGCCAAAGCAAGAATCCAGCGACCAAGATAGTAGGTAGCACCAAAAAAACGAGCTGCGCCCACCTATGTTTATTTTGTATGCTGGTTATGTTCTTCACTGAATAATTTCTGTTTTAGCCAAGCTGTCTTGTAATAAATTAATGTGCGATTCTATTTCTTTTTCCCAACCAAGCCGCTGAGGATTACTGCGCCAATCAGACAACAAGTCTTCATTAATAGGGTTTTTGGGGCGTAAGAAGAAACGACTCCACCAATAGGAATTGTCCAAGTTAGAAAATATTGTCCGAAGGTCAATATAGAAGACTAGTTGCGCTGGAGTCACCTTGGCTAAAATCGTACTAATTTCATCGGTAGGCAATAGGCTATGCAGAAAAAGCACAGCTCCTTTATCAGAGTCCATGTATCGGCTCGGTTTGATTTCTTTTTGCCATTCGGCTTGCGAAATTTGTTCCGCAATTTGATCATTGCCCACGAGTCCTTTCTTCATTTTTTCGAAATGCAATCGTACCTGAAGATCCGATTCTGTGAGTTGCTGATAAAAGGACCAAATGAAATTTTTGTAATAATCAGCCATGGCGTCACTACTCAATTTAGTAAATAATTTCTCAGAGTAAAAACTCGCATAGCAATTGATATGCGATGCATAAGGCGAAGTAATTTCTTGTTTTCTAACAAGTAACTCTTTGTTTTTGGCAAAGGCTTTCCATACAATTCGACGGATGTCATCTGAGGCTTCATATTTTTTATACTCCAACCATTCACCCGGTATATGCCTCAATTGTCTGGTTCGTACCTCATCCGTTTCTGTTGTTTTGGGTTCAACGATTATTGATTGGGTGTCAATAGTTTTTGGCAAATTGACAAAACGAGATTGAATAGAATTTTTGAAAGTAAAAGAAAAAAAGCGAAACAAATCTTGAAAACTTAATAGAGCAGCATTGATTTTATATTCTTTGATATTGGGTAATTCTATGTGAGACCTATGACCCATAGTGGGAAAAAAAGTAAAACGATTTTCGCGTGCTAGAATAAAAGAGGAGGAAAGTTGATACTCATTGTATTCATACCGCACTTGAATACTTCCTAAAATTGGTCGGAAGATTTTTTGCATAAAGGTGTGTACTTCTATTTTCGGAGTATGAGCATCTTCGTTTTGATTAAGTACCTCAACATGAAAATATTCCCGATGGCGAATAAAGTAAAAACAAGCGGCCAAGGTGGAGAGTAAACTAATCAATAAAATGACCAACATTATACCAAACCCAATTTTACTCATTAAAATTAAAAAATGATGAAAGCTAGAAGTGTCTACTGCAGACTGATTGGCAAAGCGATAAATTAAAAATAATAAGGCTAGGAAAACAAAAAAGTTAAACCGCAATGGGAAAAACTGCGTAACGTATTTGAGTTGTTCTATTTTCTTTTGCACAATGATAGTGGATACTTTAGCTAAAATAGTAATAATAGTTTTTCCTAAATTTACTTTAAGAATAATTTATTTATGTCTCAATCAATTACTTGTCCACATTGTCGCGAAACCTATGATCTTAGCGAAATACTAACGAAGGATATAGAAAAGCACTTAAAAGAAGGGCTTCAAAAAGATTTAAAAGCCAAACAAGCAGCTTTTGAAACAACTGTGGCAGAATTTGAAGAAAAAAAGAAAAATGAAAATGAACTTTTCAAAAAGAGACTCGAAGGCGAACTCAGTAAGCGAGAGCAACTTATGAAGGCCGCCGCCGAAAAAGAGCAAGAAGAAAAGGTAAAGGCCATGGAAAAAAAGCTGGAAGAGGAACAGCAAAAAATAAGAGAGTTGCAGCGGCTTGAAGTTGAGAAAATGGAATTAGAGAAGCAATTAAAAAACAAAGACGAGGAAGTAGCACTTCAAATTCAGAAAGAGAAACTAAAAATCGAAGAATCTTTAACTAAGCAATTGAGCGAAAAGATTTTATCACGCGAGCGAGAGAAAAGCGAGCTTGAAATTCAGAAACTTCAAAAGCAGCTCAATGATCAGAAAAAACTGACAGAAGAGTCTCAAAGAAAGCTTGAACAAGGCAGTATGCAAACCCAAGGCGAAGTTCTTGAATTAGCCTTGGAACAGTTACTTCGCGATACATTTCCATATGACGAGGTCAATGAAATTGGTAAAGGCCGTAAAGGAGCCGACTGTATTCTTGTTGTAAAAAACGCTAGCGGTAAAATAGCAGGACGAATCGTATTTGAAAGCAAACGCACCAAAGAATTTAAAAAAGATTGGATTAATAAATTGAAAGAAGATACTCTGTCAGACCAAGGTGACGTTAGTGTGTTAGTTACGCAGACTCTCCCAAAAGAACAACTCATGTTTGATAATGTGGACGGGGTTTGGGTTTGTAGTTTTAAAGAGGTTGCTAGTTTGGTTCGCTCTCTGAGAGAAGGAATATTACGTGTAGCCCAGGCCAAAAGCAGCCAAGAAAACAAAGGCGAGAAAAAAGAAATGCTGTATAACTACTTTACTAGCAATGAGTTTCGACAACAAGTAGAAACTATTAATTCAGCCTACTTGTCTTTGAAATCTGGAATTGACCGAGAGCGTATGCAAATGGAAAAGATTTGGAAAGAACGTGAAAAACAAATAGATAAAGTGCTTTTAAATAGCAATCATTTGATAGGTTCCATAGAAGGGATAACGGGCCACAAGCCAGAAGAGATAGGCAAAGTAGAAGGCTAGTTGATTGAATTAACATAAGTTAAGATTAGATGCGTACTTGTAATCGCAAAAAAAGATATTTACCTTGAGCTAACGTTTTAACATATTTTAACGTCTTACTAATGAACTCTTAAAAACTTAACATTATGAAACAAATTACCAAACTCTTATTAGCCTCAGTAACATTGCTGCTGTGCTCAATAACATCCCAAGCCTCTCACCTAATGGGTGGAGACATTTGGGTAGAAAAAAACGCCCAAGGGCAACATATCCTCAAGCACAAAAACTTTAGAGACACCTTAGGAATTCCTGCCTATCCTCAAACTAACTTCAGAGGATTTAAGTGGAATAACACTACAAGCACTTGGGACCCAATAACCAATCCGCCATCAATGCCTCTACTAATGCCAATGGATTCATTGACTTCTGGCTTTTTATTACAAGGTGTACCGTATGGCGTTGAAATGTATAATTACGAATCAGATACACTTTTGCTTGATTCAATTTTTGCGTTGAATGGTGCAGGTCGCTATCGTTTTTATACTGCTGAATGCTGTAGAAATGCGGCTATTCAAAACTTAACCACAAAGTCAAGCATGATTATCCATTGTGAATACACTTACGATCCGAATGCGGCTAACCAAAGTCCTCGTTATTTAGCGATTCCTGTTTTCTTTGGCCCGGTTAATTCTAATTGGGTTTACAATCCGCTTCCGTTTGATCCTGATGCCGATAGTATAGCTTGGGTTGTTGATACTCCTGTTTGTTATGCTAATCAGGCTAACAGTGCTTACACTTATTGTGGAGGATACACCACGCCACCTTCTGTTTCTACCGGACCCTTCACTTTAAATAATACAACGGGGCAATTAGACTGGACACCTAATACGGTTGGAAATTTTGTAGCCTCTTTTAAAGTCTCTGAGTATAGAGGCGGAGTAGAAATAGGAAACACAATTCGAGATATGCAATATATCGTTGTTCCAGACTCTAATAGTAATGGGCCAGTTATTCTACCTGAATTTGTTCCAGTAACTAATTACACCACAGGTGGGAACCAAAGTACTTCGTCCGACTATAACTATCTTTATTACTACCCGGGAAGTCAATTCACTTTCACAGTGGGAGCCATGGACCAAAATAATGGAGACGTTTTAACTATGTCTGCTTTTGGAAACCTGATAAATGATAATAGTGCAACCTTTAGTTACGCACCTACTGGTACTGGCAATATGGTAAATGGTACGATCACTTGGACTCCTTCAGCTAATGAGGCTCGAGATCAAATGATTGTAATTCGTGCTAATGACGGAACATTCTCAAAAGATTTTACGATTATCCTGAAAAGATTTGAAGCACCGAATGCGGTAAATGATCTTGATGAGAAAGTAGCGAATATTTCAATTTATCCTAACCCTGCTAAAGCAAACCAAGCAATAAGCTTGCAAGTGGTTACGGAAGAATCTTTGAAGGATTTGAACATTCGTATTGTTGACTTAACTGGTAAAGTAGTTTCGAATCAAGAAGTAACTAATCTATCAAGCGGAACTTCTACGATTGAATTGAATCAAAGATTACAAGCAGGATTCTATTTTGCTCAAATCGTTGATTCTAAAGAAAACAAAATCCAGGTTGTAAAGTTTGTAGTTCAATAGATTAACTAAACTTAATATTCAATGCCTCACTTTTAAAGTGGGGCATTTTTCTTTAGGCTTAGGCTAAACTGTAAAAGCCAAATCAATTCAAAATAATTTGAGTGTCACCAAGCTTGAAACTCTCTTGAGTAAACAATCGATGAACGTATTCTAAACTCAAAGAAGAATTAGCGTTTCGCTCTGAAATAAATAACCAACGCCACTACCGAAAAGACTATATTCGGTAGCCAAACAGCCATTAAAGGAGAAAGATTTCCTTTAATAGCAAAGGTGGTAGAGAATTGCATAAAAACAATATAGGCTGCACTAATAATAAGTCCTAACGCAAGGTGCATTCCACTTCCGCCTCTTACTTTTTTATAGGCTATACAGGCTCCGATAATCGAGAGTACAAAAGCCGAAAATGGCGCAGAGGTTCTGCGATGTTTTTCAAGCTCGTATTCACTAAGTCCTTGACGACCTTTTTTTCTTTCTCTGTCAAGAAATGTATTCAGCTCCTTTGTGCTCATATGCTCTCTAGCTTTTCGCTCCTGAAAGAGCTCAGCCGGTTTTAAATCAAATGCAATTCTATACTCGGCTTTTTGCTCAAAACGTTCTTGAATTCCGTTATTGAGTCTGCGTTTCACATCATAAAGAATCCACTCATTTTTGACAGAATCATAAGAAGTCCGTGCTGCAAAAATCTTTTCTTTTAAAAGATTACCTGCTAATAAATTATAATTGAAACCGTAGCCCATATTACTAGTTCGACGATAAGAATTGAAATTCACATATTGAGAATCATTTAGTTTTAAATAAGTCTCCTTGATATTATTCTCCACGCGATTACTACCTGTATATCGCGATTCAAAATCTAGTCTTTGTTTGTTTGTGCGAGGGATTACAAAGTGATTGGCCAGCAAGAGCAAAAAACAAATAATTCCGGCCCCTACAAAATAAGGGCGCATCATCCGTTTAAACTCTATCCCCGTTGATAAAATGGCTACAAATTCAGAGCGAGCCGCCATTCTTGAAGTGAATAAAATCACCGATACGAATATAAAAATAGGGAAGAGCAGCGCCACAATGTGTGGGATAAAATTTCGGAAGTAAATAAGAATTTCAAAAAATGAAACTTTATGTTTTACAAAGTCTTGCACCTTCTCCGTATAATCAATAACCACAGCTATGATCGTGAACATAAGAATGCACACCAAAAAGGTGAGCAAAAAGTTCTTTAATATATACCGATCTATCCTATTGAGCATAAAGTGAATTGCGAAACTACGGAATACATCCTAACAGAAAATTTGATTTCTCGTTAAAAGTATTACAAGCGAGCACTCACTTTTTTTATCATTCCTGGTTTCCAACTGCTAAAAGTACCTGCCACAATTTGTGCACGACATTCTTTCATAAGCCATAAATAAAAACGAAGGTTTTGAATACTAGCGATCTGAAGGGCAAATAATTCTTTGGCCATGAATAAATGTCTCAGATAGGCCTTTGTATACTTTGAACTCACTCCATCCGGCAAGTTGGCGTCGATAGGCGAGAAATCGTCTTCCCACTTTTTATTTTTTATATTAATTACCCCTTCCGTGGTAAACAGATACCCATTTCGAGCATTTCTTGTGGGCATCACACAATCAAACATATCAATGCCCAAGGCAATGTTTTCTAACAAATTAGCTGGTGTGCCTACACCCATTAGATATCTAGGTTTATCCTTGGGTAGCACGCCACAAACCAATTCGCACATAGCATACATTTCTTCAGCAGGTTCTCCCACACTCAGTCCACCAATGGCATTACCATCCGCATTTTTACTTGCAATGTATTCAGCACTTTGCAGTCGTAAATCATTGTAAGTGCTTCCTTGCACGATAGGAAACAGACTTTGCTCATAACCATATTTTGCTTCTGTCTTATCGAAATGAGTAATACATCTATCCAGCCAACGATGTGTCATGTGCATACTATTCGTTGCATAGTTTTTGTCGCAAGGGTAGGGCGTACACTCATCAAAAGCCATAATAATATCGGCCCCAATACTTCTTTGAATATCAATGGCTACTTCTGGAGAAAAAAACAATTTGCTACCATCAATATGCGACTGAAAAGCAACTCCTTCCTCAGTTATTTTTCGACGTTGCGCTAGTGAGTAAACCTGAAAACCACCACTATCAGTGAGCATTGGTTTATCCCAACCAATAAATTTATGGAGTCCTCCAGCTTTTTCTAATATTCCAGTCCCGGGTCTTAAGGAAAGATGATAGGTATTCCCTAAAATTATTTGCGCTTCAATTTCATCAAGTAACTTTTCCTGCGGCACACCTTTTACACTACCAATTGTTCCCACGGGCATAAAAATAGGGGTGAGTATCTCACCATGAGCGGTGGTTATTTTGCCAGCGCGTGCTTGGCTATTTGGGTCAATATGTTCAAGTTCAAAATCCATTGGCGTGGTGTAGTTTTGAGCCGTGATAGCTCAAATCATTTTTGCTAGTTTTTGCTTTTTTGCATTGATTCAGTTCCTTTATTACTTCGTTTTTTTTATCAGGTTAGCCTTACATAAATCTAAAAAAAATAATGAGTACCAAACGAATCTGCCTATTAGCATTATTATTTGTGCTCACAACGAAGACGCGAATTTACAAAAAAATCTGAGCTATATCCTTAATCAACAATACGAACATCAAGGAAGACCCAATTTTGAGGTTTTAGTAGTAAATGATAACTCTAAAGATGATTCCATTTATTTTCTAAGAGAGGAAGTAAAAAGGAATCCTCATTTAAATATTTTGAATCTAACCCAAGAATCCAGAAACATGAAGGGGAAGAAATTTCCATTGACAATGGGAATTAAGGAAGCCAAGTATGAGCATCTTTTACTTACGGATGCTGATTGTCAGCCTACTTCTGCCAATTGGCTTATCGAAATGGTACAACCTTTTTATGAAGGAAAAGAAATAGTAATTGGCTATGCCCCTTATGAAAAAGAGAAAAGCAGCTTGAACAAAAAAATTCGTTTTGAAACCTTTTATGCGGCCTTACAGTATTTGAGTTTGGCTCTTTCAAAAATTCCTTACATGGGTGTAGGGCGAAATTTAGCTTATACTAAATCTCTTTTTAATTCGAATAAAGGATTTTCAAAGCATTATCAACTTTTGTCAGGCGATGATGATTTATTTATTAATGCAGTCGCAAACGCCAATAATACAGCAGTAGTTTTATCAGAAAATACGTTCATGCACTCAGCGGCAAAAGGTAGCAGTGAAGCATGGAAGTTTCAGAAAAAACGTCATTTATCAACTGGTCGATTTTATAAATTAAAGCATAAATTTTTGTTGGCTCTTTTAGCGTTCTCTCATTTCTTATTTTATGTCACTTTCATAGCCTGCTGTTTTTATCCCTCTTTGATTTTTATTGTGCTTGGCATTTTTGTTTCTCGTTGGATTTTCATTTATCTCATTCAGTACTTTGCAATGAAAAAATTAGGAGAAGAAGATTTGGGAACAAGGATTTGGTTTTATGATATATGGACGCTGTGGTTCTATATCAAAAATATTCCGAGCATATTTTTTAAACCTAAAATTATAGAATGGAAATAATACACAAATACTTTAGTGACTTTACTAAAAAACAAGAGGAGCAATTACTGGCTTTGGGACATTTGTATCCTCATTGGAATGAGCAAATCAATTTGATCTCAAGAAAAGACATTGATAAATTATACCCGAAACATATTTTACATTCTTTAGCCTTGGCTGCCCTTGCTGACTTTGATCAAGGAAATCGAATTATTGACATAGGCACGGGTGGGGGATTTCCTGGGATCCCGCTAGCTATTTTTTATCCAGAGGTAGAATTTGTTTTGTGCGACAGCATAAATAAAAAACTAAATGTAGTCCGAGCAATAAAAGAAGAACTTGGTTTGGACAATGTTGAAGTGATTTGGAAACGAGCCGAAGAAATCAAACAAAAAAATTCTTTTGATTTTGCGGTTAGTCGCGCGGTAGCGCCACTAGGTAAACTTTGGCGCTGGGCTTCCCCACTCATCAGAAAAGGAAGTGGTCAAGAATTGGATAATGGTTTGCTCTGTTTAAAAGGCGGAGATTTACACAACGAAATCGCTGAAAGCAACACGCGGCCGATGCTGTGGGAGTTGAATTCCATATTCGATGAGCCAGAAGTATTTGAGGAGAAGTTTGTATTGTACGTAAAGAAGTAAGCAAAATTTATTGAATACAGGTTCTTTTTGTAGTATGATTGAAAATTGCTCGGCTTACTCTATTTTTACAATATAAACCGTATTTATGAAATCAGTTGGAATAGTAAGCTTTGGAATCTGTCTTTTATTTTTGGCGGCCTGTATTAAACCCAAAGAACCCATTGTAAAAATTTGTCCCGAAGAACCCTTGGTGATTACAACTAGTGACACTTTGGTTTTAGAAAACTGTTCTGAAAACTCGTCTTCACAACGTTGGGATTTACCAAGTGGGGCCTTTAGTACTCAAAATATGATAGCGGTAGCTAGCGGCTTACCGACTACTTATAAATTAAAATTGTCAGTGAGCAATAATGAGTACGCAAATGAATTTACCAAAACGCGAACCGTGAAAATTATTTCCGATAATTTCACTACTTCAGAAATCACCTTAAATCCTCCTTCCAATACTCAAAATATTACTGCCTGCACTATAGTAAATGATTTAGACGCAGCAGATCCTGATGGGGGCTATTCAACCGCAGGACCACCCGATGGTTATATTTTAAAAGAAACACTTCCTAACGGTTGTTTTGTTTATAAACCCGATCCTCAGAACTTACCGTCAGGAACAGCAGTTACCTATCACTATTTCTGCATTAGCAATGAACACTGTGATACCACAAAAATTATTATCAAAAATCCTTAGATTTTTTTAGCCTTGCTCTTCGTAAAGAGCTGGCTTCTTCTTAGGTGCAATGAGTCTAAATATTTTAGCCGGTTGCTTGTAAATTCGACTAGTATAATTGTTTCCTAGAACAATGATGGTGAAGTTGTCATTCACGAATCTGTAAAAGCAGGTATTATTTCCATGCCACAAACCATTGTGATAAACCACCTTCATATTTTCAGTAGGGTAATGAATCATGCGCCATCCTAGTCCATAGTTTCTTTGAGATCGTTTTTCAAAACTATATGGCTTAAAGGCTGACTTTAAAGTAGTCCATTTTAATAGTTCATTCGAGTAAAGTGCCTGATCCCATTTGTACAAATCACGCACGGAACTATAAACACCTTTGTCACCATATACACCATCTTGATACATGTCTTTATAATGACGTCCATTTTTGTAACTAAGTGCAACATTATAAGGCGACAATAAATTGGGGTCATGGATTTCTGTATTATTCATCCCTAATTTCTGAAATACAAAGCGCTCCACGAAATATTTAAACCGCATTCCGCTTACCTGTTCTACCACAGAAGCTAAAACGGCAAAATTGGTATTGCTATATTTGAAATTCGTGTTGGTGTTAAAGTGCTGCTTCGGTCTCACACGAACGAGCCAATCAATCACATCTTGGTTATCAAAATACTTCCCGCTTCTTGGCTTGGCATGTTTGGCGTATACATAATCGCGCAATCCACTGCGATGATTCAAAAGCATTTTAATCGTAATACTTTTGTAGGGAAATTCCGGGATGTGCTTCTGAACTTTATCATTTACGTTAAGCAGTCCTTTATCCGACAGAGCCAAAACAGCGGCACTTGTGAATGTTTTTGAAGTCGAGGCTAATTGGCTTCTTGTTTTTGAACTCCACTTAATGCCTTTGGCACGGTTAGCATATCCAAAATAACGCTCGTACATAATTTTTCCCCTATAACCGATTAATACACTTCCGTTAAAACCACGAGCCACTTCGGCGGCATAGAAGCTATCTAACTTGCGAATGATTTCGCGGTGCTGTCTTGAATTAAGATTTTTAAAATCATACGTCATTCTACCAAAATCAGGCACATTATCAGGGGCTGCCTTGACATCAGGATTACCCAAAAAAAGTATACCACATAGCAGAAGAAGGAATCTCGTATTCATAGGGGTAAAGGTATTGAGAATGTAGGAGTTGGCTCTGTTAAAATTATTAAGTGCAATGTTAATTAAAAGAAGGGTTTATACACATTTGAAAAAGGTAAATCCTAATGCGCGGAGGACATATTTCTTGTCCAACAAACTAAAAAACCTTTCTTGAATAGAAGTCACTATTCTCTTAATGTTTATCTTTGTGCAAATTAAATTTTTATGAATTTTCAACTTTCAGAAGAACATCTAATGATTCAAAAGGCGGCAAGAGATTTTGCTCAAAATGAATTATTAGCCGGCGTAATTGAGCGTGACGAAAAACAAGAATTTCCTACGGAGCAAATCAAAAAAATGGGTGAGCTTGGTTTTATGGGAATGATGGTTGACCCAAAGTATAATGGCGGCGGAATGGATTCTATTTCCTACGTGCTTGCTATGGAAGAAATTTCTAAAATAGATGCCTCAGCTTCTGTGTGCATGAGCGTGAATAATTCATTATACTGCTGGGGTGTAGAAACGTATGGTACTGAAGAGCAAAAAGAAAAATTCTTGAAACCAGCGGCGACTGGTGAAAAATTGGGAGCATTTTTATTAAGTGAGCCTGAGGCGGGAAGCGATGCTACTTCTCAGCGCACGACGGCTGAAGATAAAGGTGATCACTACGTGGTGAACGGAATCAAAAACTGGATTACCAATGGGAATACCGCTTCGTTCTACATTGTTATTGCTCAAACGGATGTAGAAAAAAAGCATAGAGGAATCAATGCGTTTATAGTAGAGAAAGACTCACCGGGCGTTGAGGTGGGCGCTAAAGAGAATAAAATGGGGATTCGAGGAAGTGATACGCATTCTATAAGTTTCCAAGATGTAAAAGTGCCTAAAGAAAATAGAATCGGAGAAGACGGTTTTGGATTTAAGTTCGCCATGAAAATCCTATCGGGCGGACGAATTGGTATCGCAGCACAAGCATTGGGAATAGCAAGCGGTGCGTACGAGTTAGCCTTAAAATATTCAAAAGAGCGGAAAGCCTTTGGAACAGAAATTAGCAATCACCAAGCCATTCAATTTAAACTAGCCGACATGGCAACAACCATTGAAGCAGCCAGAATGCTTTGCTTAAAAGCCGCCTTTTTAAAAGACAGCGGTGAAGATTATACACAAGCAGCGGCTATGGCCAAAATGTATGCTAGTGATCATGCACAATGGATTACCAACGAAGCAGTTCAGATTCACGGAGGATATGGTTATGTAAAAGAATTCCACGTTGAGCGATTAATGCGTGATGCAAAAATTACGCAGATTTATGAGGGAACGAGTGAGATTCAAAGAATTGTAATTGCTCGTGGATTGCTGAAGTAATTATTATAACTTTTTATTTTTTAAACCCTAGGTCCTTGACCTAGGGTTTATCTTTGAGAGACTGTTTAGCTGAATATTACTTTCGGCATATCATTAATTATTTATACCACAAACATGAAATATTTATCAATACTACTTTTTCTGAGCTTATTTTTTTCGGCGCATGCACAAAAAAAAGAAATCACCTTAGAAGACATTTGGAAGCGTGGGACTTTTCGCGGTGATTTTGTAAGAGGTTTTAGCTCCAACGAGAGTGGAGAAGGCTACCGAGTCATCGAAGAAGGAGATTTAGTAGAACGAAGTTTTAAAACAGGACAACGAATCAAGGTTTATGATTTTTATAAAAATCTATCTTACGATGGCAAAAAACTAAAAGTTGCTAGCTATCGTTTTTCTAAAGATGCAAGCAAAATGCTTCTCTTTACAGAGGCTAAAAAAATATACCGTCGCAGCGCCGCTTACAAGGTTTATTTATATGATATAAAAAAGAACGAAACAAAGCTCATTGATAAGGAGAATATTTTACACGCAAGTATGTCGCCTACTTCTGATAAGATAGCTTTTGTAAAAAATAATAATATGCATCTCTATAATATTGCTAGCGAAGAAACTGCTCAAATTACGAATGATGGTGCATCGAATATTATCAACGGAAATTGTGATTGGGTATATGAAGAAGAGTTTGGTTTTACCAAAGCCTATCACTGGAGCCCGGATGGAAAGCATTTAGCCTTTTATCGTTTTGATCAAACGGCTGTGCCTGAATTTACCATGATGTATTTCAGAAAATTATACCCAAGCAAGTACGAATTTAAATACCCTAAAGCCGGTGATCCTAATTCTAAAATAAAAATTGGGATGTATAATTTAGCAAAAGAAAAAACGGATTACTTGGAGTATGAAGAGGAATACATTCCTAGGATCAAATGGACACAATATGATAAACAACTAATCGTATATACCTTGAATCGTCATCAGAATCAGTTGCGATTTTATAAAGTGAATCCTAAAAATCTTCGTGATAAAAAAATATATGAGGAGAACAATAAATACTATGTTGATATTTCGGACGAGATAACTTTTTTAAAGAACGAAGACGCCTTTGTTCATACCAGTGAAAAAAGTGGATACAATCATATCTATTATTATGACGTTCGCTCTCGGCAAGCGCGCCAATTGACTAAGGGGAATTGGGACGTAGTGAGCTTGTATGGAGTGGATGAATCTTCGGAAGGGAAGTATTATGAAGATCGCAGAAAAATTTATTTCAGTAGCGCCGAAAAATCGCCTATGGAGCGAAACCTTTATTCAATTTTGGTCAATGGTAATGAGAAAAAAATACTCACTCCGAACAAAGGTTGGAATACTATTTCATGGAGCAAGCAATTTAAATATTTCTTAGAGAGCTATTCCAATGTAAACCAACCAACGGTATATACCCTAAAAGACAATGAGGGACGCACTATTAAAAAACTAAAAGACAATAGCAAACTCAGAAAGAAACTGAAAGAATATGACATTAGCCCAAAAAAACTTATAAACGTAAAACTATCAGATAAACTAAACCTAAACGGTTGGATGATTAAACCTGCGGATTTTGACGTGAGTAAAAAGTATCCGCTCATCATGTTTCAGTATAGTGGTCCTGGCTCACAACAAGTAACCAATCGTTTTCCGAGCGGTAACTTTTGGTGGTATCAAATGTTAGCCCAAAAAGGATATGTGGTAGCCTGCGTTGATGGACGGGGCACGGGTTTTAGAGGAGAAGAATTCAAAAAAATGACTTATCAACAATTAGGCAAATACGAAAGTGACGATCAAATTGCGGCAGCCAAATACTTTGGAAATTTAGATTTTATTGATGAAGAAAGAATCGGAATTTGGGGTTGGAGCTACGGTGGTTATATGAGTAGTATTTGCATTGCTAAAGGAGCCGAGGTCTTTAAAAGTGCTATTGCAGTAGCACCCGTTACCAATTGGCGATATTATGACAATATTTACACAGAGCGCTACATGCGCACGCCACAGGAAAACCCCGATGGGTATGATGACAATAGCCCGATAAATATGGTAGATAAAATCAAAGGGAACTATTTATTAATTCATGGGAGTGGAGACGATAATGTTCATTATCAAAACACTATGGAAATGATCAATGCGCTTATTAAAGCGGATGTAGAATATGACAGTGAAATTTATCCCAACCGAAACCATGGAATTTATGGAGGCAATACTCGCTTTCATTTGTACAAAAAAATGACGGCCTTTTGGTTGGAGAAGCTCTAGGGTTGATACGATTTATTTTGAATTGAGTAATTTGAAATCGTAAAAGATACTGAGACCCGTATAAAACATATTATCCTTGTCCTGAGTGAAGTCATTACGCTCTTGCCATTGTTGGCCATCTAGCAAATCACTATTTGTAAAGCCTACGCTTAAATATATTTTTGCATAAAGCCCTTTGCCTACATTAATGGTTATGCCAGTTTCTACATTAGTCTCTAACACAGAATTAGATTCATTCTCGGCATTGCTCTCGTATGTGTTATCCCAATTACCAGTACTAAAATTTGAAAAATCATATTTCAGATTAGAATTGTTTAATGCATTTACCCTAGTCTTAAAATTAAGAATATTGACACTCGGTTTCACTCCAATACTTATTCTCTTGTTCGCATTCGAACTAGCTCCAAAACTCAAGCCACCTCTGGTAAAGGTCATTTTGTAATTATAATAAACTCCAGAGGTATATCCATTGTTTTTCCATGGATTTGTTCCATTGGTAGCAAACTGATAGCCTATTGCGGGTTGAGTATTCGCGCCATAGGTCGTTCCTCGATTAATTTGAACACCAGCATTAAATAATTTGGAGAATTGCAACTTCCCTTTGATTCCAAGCGCAAAATTTTTAAAGTAAGTAGGAACCGGTCTAACGTCACCGGATAATTCGGCATTCATAGCGGAAACTCCTAAAAGTATTCTCGGGCTGAATTCGCTTTTTTGACTAAAAACAGGGTTAAAGTAAAATACAAAAAAGTAAAGTAGAATTAGTTTTCTCATGAATTTCAAATATAGCATTTATGACAAAACATTTGTCCAAGCAAAATATCCGAGTAATTGGTCCCCGCAGAGTGTTCGAATCATTCGGGTCTCCGCAGATGTCTCCCGCCTCGGCGGGGACGCTGCGGTATCGTGAGAGGGTCTATTTTCACAAAATAATCGCGGTAATTATAAAATCGTCCCAAGCCGAAACTACTTACAATCCTTCTTATACAAATCAATGTAATCAAAAA
>CAZTCQ010000001.1:67630-72055 GCA_964612525.1 uncultured Chitinophagaceae bacterium
AACTACTTACAATCCTTCTTATACAAATCAATGTAATCAAAAACTATATCATCTGCTTCAACAGGAAAATCCCAACGCAAACTCGGATTTTGTTTGATGCTGTGCGCAATTTGATACACATTGCACCAATTGCCTTCCATAGCTTGTTGGGATCCAATCAAAGCGTCTATCAATCTGAAGGTATAGCTGAGAGTTGCTCGGCGTGAACTGGCAATAGCCATTGACGAAAGTTTTTTTGCTTTGCTTACATCAAAATAGTTGTCCATTGCTTTTAAGTAAGCAAGGGCTAAAATTTCATCTGAATCTATCTTTTTATAAAACCCTTTTTCCTTTTGCGTGACACCCGAACGCATTTCAACAAATTGTAGATAGCGCTCATAGTTATTCTGACCATTGAAGTTCCAACCCAGCGCATTAATCACCGCCATTTTTACATCAATGGGGTAGGCCTGATCTGACAAATACAGCATAATATGATTTGTAATTTTTCCTTTGGCATCCAGTGCGGCGTCTACTATTTCATATTCTTCGTACACTCGATAAAAATCAGTAGACGTCAAGGGTGAATCAGCATAGCTTGAAATGCTAAACAGAACTAGGCTTACTAGGCATAATATTTTTTTCATTGGAAGTTAATTTGAAATTCTAAGTTACAAAAACTTATTCGAAAAGAGAATTAGCAATCAGTTCTTTGGTGTACTCTTGCTCGGCATGGTGATAAATACTTTCAGCATCATTATACTCTACTATCCGTCCTTGATTCATTACCGCAATTCGATCGCTGATATGTTTTACCACCGAAATATCATGAGAGATAAATAGATAGGTCAAATTATATTCCTCACGTAATTTAACCAAAAGGTTCAATACTTGTGCCTGTACACTCACATCCAGCGCACTTACACTTTCATCACAAATAATCAGTTTGGGAGAAACCGCTAAGGCACGGGCGATACAAATTCGCTGTCGTTGCCCTCCACTAAATTCATGCGGATAACGATTGTACTGAGAGCCCTGCATTCCTACTTTTTCTAAGAGCGAAATCACTTCTTGCTTCCGTTGTGCAGGACTATGAATTTTGTGCACATCCATCGGTTCTCGAATCGCATGACCAATGCTCATTCTTGGATTCAAGCTAGAGTAGGGGTCTTGAAAAATGATTTGAACATCTTTCTTATAGTCCATTTGTTCTGACTTAGTAAGTCCAGTAAGAGACTTGCCTTGATAAAATATTTCCCCTTTGGTAATATCGGCTAACCCCACAATGCTCTTTCCTAAGGTTGTTTTGCCACAGCCACTTTCTCCCACAATCCCTAAAGTTTCACCTTGCTTAATTTCTAGCGAAACATTGTTTAAAGCCTCAAACCATGAAGTTGTTTTTCCAAAAAAATTCTTTTTGACAGGATACCAAGTAAAAAGGTTTTTAGTTTCTAAAATTGATTCTGCGCTCACAAGAGAAGCTAATCTTTTTTGTCGATCCGTTTCAGAGATTCTAATTTTTTTAAACACGTTTTCACTTTTAGACTCTACTGGATTAGATAGTATTTTACTTTTCTCTATCAAGGGTTCTTTATCCTCTACCAAAAAGTCCTCCACCTGCGGTAAAAATTTTATATTTTCTTCGGCATTGGGTCGGCAGTGAATCAGCCCTTTGGTGTAGTCTTGGGTAGGAGTATTGAAAATCTGCTGAGTCAAACCTTGTTCAACTACTTTGCCCTTGTTCATGACAAGCACCCGATCGGCAAAGTGATTCACTAGGCCTAAATCATGAGTAATAAACAAAATCGCCATTTCATATTTAGACTGCAACTCTTTGAGCAAATCTAAAATCGTTCGCTGCACACTCACATCTAGTGCTGTCGTAGGCTCATCAGCTATCAATATTCTAGGGTTGCAACTAATCGCCATGGCTATCATGACACGCTGTTTTTGTCCGCCCGATATTTCATGCGGATATTTTTGAACTAAGCGTTCGGGATTGGGTAAGCGAACTTCTTCAAACAAGCGAATCGTTTCAGTAAGCGCTTCTTTTTTAGATATTTTATTGTGCAGTAAAAGTGCTTCTATGATTTGCTCTCCACATTTTTTTAATGGGTTTAAGCTCGTCATTGGCTCTTGAAAAATCATGGCAATTTCATTGCCGCGTATTTCTTCTAGTTTTGATTTGCTGAGTTTAAATAAATCAGTGTTGCGGAATAAAGCTTCTCCACTTGCAATTTCCGCTGGCGGCATGGGTAGCAATCCTAAGAGGCTCAGTGCACTTATCGACTTACCACTTCCGCTTTCACCGACAATAGCCAGTGTTTCTTTTTTAGCTACCGTAAAAGAAATATTTTCTGTACCAACCGTCATTCCATTCTCCGTATGAAAATGAATACTTAGATCACTGACTTCTAGTAAAGGCTTTTCTTCTTGCACGTATCAAAAATAGAGGTTTGATGCTAGACTCTAGACGCTATGCTTTTATTTTTTATTGGCTTCATTTTTAAAACTAATACCTCAAATGCTTCACGGTTCGACCGTTGTTAATCAACTGCTTCAGTGAGCTACTACCTATTTTTAAATGACGCTGCACGTACTTTTCTGTAACCGTTTTGTCGCTTTTATCTGTTTTTACGCCTTCTGGTGTCATAGGCTCATCACTGACCAAAAGAAGTGCTCCGCATGATATATGATTATGAAAAGCCGTTATGAATAATGTAGCCGTCTCCATATCAATCGCATCGGCTCGTAAGCCGCGCAAATATTGTTTAAAATCTTCATCGTGCTCCCAAACTCTGCGATTGGTGGTGTAGACCGTACTACTCCAATAATCTAAATCCATGTCACGAATCGTGGTAGAAATAGCTTTCTGTAAGGCAAAGGCGGGTAGGGCAGGCACCTCGGGTGGAAAGAAATCGTTACTCGTACCTTCTCCTCGTATTGCGGCTATGGGCAAGATTAAATCTCCGACCTTATTTTTACTTTTTAGTCCACCGCATTTTCCTAGGAACAAAACTGCTTTGGGTTCAATCACACTTAATAAGTCAATAATCAAAGCCGCCATGGGCGAGCCCATACCAAAATTGATAATTGTGATACCTTCTGCCGTGGCCGAAGACATAGGTTTGTCTGCACCGTCCACCGGCACATTGTGATTATTAGCAAACATGCTTACGTAATTTTGAAAATTAGTGAGCAAAATGTATTTGCCAAACTGCTTTAATGGAATACCCGTGTATCTGGGTAGCCAATTACCGACAATATCTTTTTTGGATTTCATTTGTTGTTTTCTATAATTTTAAAGATATAAAAAATCTATACGCTACCTCTTGTCAGTCAGAGAAAGTTATTTACTTCTGTTCTCTTATTTTTTTAATAATTAATTATCACAAGCAGACATCGAGAAGTGAGTATAAAAAAACCTTTGTCCTAAAGAGACAAAGGTTATCAAATTCCAATTTTGTAAGATTTAGAATTTTTCTAAATTACTAAAAAAGAAGTCACCTTCAATCTTAGCATTTTCGTCACTATCACTTCCGTGAACAGCATTTTCACCCAAACTACGAGCAAACATTTTACGAATTGTACCTTCTTCAGCCTCTTCTGGATTCGTAGCGCCTATTAATTTACGAAAGTCAGCAACTGCATTGTCTTTTTCTAAGATGGCCGCAATGATGTGACCGCTACTCATAAACTCTACAAGCTCACCATAAAAAGGACGCTCTTTATGTACCTCATAAAACTGACCCGCTGTTTCCGTTGAAAGTTTCGTCATTTTCATAGCCTTAATTTTGAAGCCTCCCTCATTGATTTTAGCTAAAATGGCACCAATGTGTCCGTCCTGCACAGCGTCAGGCTTAATCATAGTAAATGTTCTGTTAGACATAATTTTCTTGTTTGCCCGCAAAAGTAGGAAATCGTGTTTTGTTTCAGGAATTATTATTCTTGTTTAAATTGTTAATCTGATGATTCAAGTATCCATAATTGTCACTTCAGTGTAATTTTTTCAAATACTAAGGTTGATTAGCCGCAGTTTGTTGAAAGAACTAAATGCCATTAGCATGTTAACATCAATTGGAATGCTTATCTTTAAAGCTTAAATCAAAAAATTTAATTAAAATGAAAAAAGTTTTACTTCTAGTTTGTTGTCTAAGCTTTGCGTTTTTTGCAAACGCTCAATATTGGCAAATTCCTAATGCAAGTGCAGGTCAAAATCCTGGTGACTTAAATAATGATGCTGAGCAACCTTCGCCTGCTGGCTGGACAGCTCTTTCTAACACTACCGCCGCACCTACCTGGTCGGCTCCTACGGCCATTCCTTTTCCATTTCAGTTTAATGGAAATGCGGTTACTCAATTCATGGCTTCTACCACTGGAATTGTAACTTTTGATGTGGGTACTACTCTTGCTGCACCTATTGGAACAAATGCCACTTTGCCTTCT
>CAZTCQ010000002.1:0-1608 GCA_964612525.1 uncultured Chitinophagaceae bacterium
TTAGCCCCCTTTGAACATAAAGAAACGCCAGATGGCATCTTTCTTACGCATGCACACATTGGGCATTATGCTGGGCTTATGTATTTGGGTAAAGAGGCAATGGATGCTGACAATGTTCCTGTTTTCTGTATGCCAAGAATGAAAAAATTTATAGAAAGCAATGGACCTTGGAGTCAGTTGGTGAAACTAAAAAATATCGTTCCAACAAACTGGCTAATCCAAGAAGGTTGTTCTGCATTTATTATAGCAAAGCTACCAGACACGATAGTTAATTACATTTCAAAAGTTCAACCATATTTAGTTCCACACAGAGATGAATTTTCTGAAACTGTAGGATATTCTATTTCAAGCCAAAGCAAAAAGGCTCTTTTCATACCAGACATAGATAAATGGGAAAAATGGAATGAAAACATCGTAGAACTAATTCCAAAATTTGATTACCTATTCCTTGATGGCACATTCTACGATGGCAATGAACTCCCCGGCCGAGATATAAAACAAATCCCACATCCTTTTGTAATTGAAAGTATGGAGCTCTTCAAAGATTTATCAAAAGAAGATAAAGCCAAGATTTACTTTATTCATTTTAATCACACCAATCCCTTGCTCAATAAAAATAGCAAGGAGTACAAAGAGGTTATCAAACGAGGATTCAATATTGCCCATTATGGCGATGTATTTGAGTTATAAGTGTCAAACAAAACCCGTCAAGTACTAAAAACCCGTCGAGTTTATAGCACTCCTCTACCATAAACTCGACGGGTTTGTTACCAACGCCAAAGAAGCTTATTCAATAATAATCTTCTGCGCAAATCGCTTACCTTCAAGTTCAAAATTCAAAAAGTATAAACCACTTTGCAAATCACTTAAACTGAGTTGTCCGTGGCTTACAGTTTTAGTTCTAATCGTTCGTCCTTGAATATCCTTTATAGTTATCATCTTTGGAAGTTTTTCTCCTTTAAAATGAATTAAACCGTTCGTAGGATTAGGAAATATTTGTAAGCCAATGCTTTCAATATTTTCGATGCTGCTCGGAAATTTAATAATCGCTGATACAGGAATACGATCACTTTGACAATCTCCTTTTGGGTTAAAACCATAATGATAAAACACCTCACCACTCCAATTTCGAGGGCTATAAAACACCCCAAACGTATGTGAGACCCCTCTTCCATTTAAGATGGCAATATCGCTGTTAGTATAAACAGCCGCCGGACTATTTAAATAAGAAAGGCGAGCGTTATTACTTTGAATATGAAGATAAACACCTAATGTATCATTAGTTTGCAAGCTAACATCTGGCAAATCGACTATCTCGAAATCACCGGTGGCTGCAGCATTTACACTATCGGTTCCCCAAGCATTCCATGCGCTTGGAATCATTTCATTACCCACTGCACTTCCCATTCGATTGTAACCCACAACCTCTTGGGGACCATTGGCATTCATTTTAACTTTTACACTATCTATGATAATATCTCCCTTGGCTACAATGTCAAACATCATTCCGTTCCAATCTGTGGTAGTATTGGCCACAGTAAATAATGAATTATGAAAATGCAACGGACCGCTTACCGCCTCAGGATAAACTGTTTGATTCATCGTGAC
>CAZTCQ010000002.1:1708-24970 GCA_964612525.1 uncultured Chitinophagaceae bacterium
AGAATAGTGTTTCCTGCAGAGGCAAACGGATTCCAAAAATCAATCGCTCGCGATCCAAACGCAACTAAAATAGAATCACGAACACCCGTTTGAATATTGATTTGAGCAGCACTCAATCCATTTCTAGGTTGAGTTGTACAAACCCAAACCGGAATATCTGCACTATCCGCCACACTTACGATCGTATGAAAATTAAACATTTGTTCGTTTACACTATACCCACTCGCTCCATCATTGGAAGGCATATTTACAATTATGGCATCGGCCCCCAAGCTTATCGCCTGTGTGACATTATTGCCAGGATTGGGTGACGGTCTATTGGATGGTGACACAAACCAATCAGGCATGATATGATACGTGCGTGTTCCGCCAATCGCTAAATTGGTAACCAGATTATTGGGATTGATATTTTGGAGATAGGCTCGATAACGATTCACCCAAGCATTGGCAGAATTCGAAGGGCCTGCACCTGCAGCAGTAGATGAGCCTATCACCACTATATGAATATCTGAGTAACGACCACAAGGGTCAATTGCAGTCTGCGCAAAAATCGGCGTCGAACCAAAACAGACTAAGAGAACCAATAAATATTTTTTCATTTGAAGCATAAAGATAAACATTTAACAAGTCAACGTTCTATTTCCTAAATCCAAAAATTACCTTCGCCAAATGAAAGGAAAAATTCTTTTATTGCTTTCCGTTTTGATCTTCGCTGGTTTTGGTTGGTTTGTGTTAAAGACTCTGTTCACTAGCAACGAACAACTCATCATTCCTGCCGAGGGCTTAGCCATTGAAATGGCCGAAAAAACATTCAAAGTAATTGACAGTGAAGGTGAGCCAATTCGAATTTCCCTCGGTCAGGTCAATCGAAAACGCGCTGTAATAGACATTTTGCTAGGAGCTAGTAATTTAAAAAAGGAAGATATCAAAATCGGCGAATCTGTTCAGTTCAATTATGAAAATAGTATTTATAAGTTGGCACTTACAGATATTAAGGCCAAAATCATAGGTGAAGAAACCGCTTATTTTTTGCTAACTAAAAAAGGGCAGGCTCAAGACGTGGTTGCTGAAAAATCTATTTCGACTATCATGAAAGAAATCGAGAATAGTAAAATAGAAGTATTCAGAAAAAATAAAAAAATACCGCTAAGAAGATTTTTACGTAGGTTAAAAAATAAGTCGCGCCGAGTGGTCACGTTTGAAGAACTCCTTCTTACCGCAGAAGATCATTTTCCGAATTATCAAATAAAAGAAGATAATAAAGACTACAACACGGTAAGCGAATGGCTGAAAACAAAAAAATAAATCCTTTTTCGCATGAGCACTTTATGCGCCAGGCACTCCTAGAGGCTCAAAAAGCTCGGGAGGCCGACGAGGTTCCTATCGGAGCAATAGTCGTGCTTAACGATAGCATTATTGGTCGGGGCTACAACCAAACCGAAACACTAAAAGACGCTACCGCCCATGCCGAAATGATCGCCCTCACCGCTGCCTTTGAAAAACTCGGTAACAAAATAATTCCCGAGGCTAAACTATACGTCACGGTCGAACCCTGTATGATGTGCAGCGGTGCTCTGTACTGGAGTCGAATTCAAACGATTGTTGTTGGAACGTCGGATGAAAAAAGCGGCTTTCTGTTACAGAACGCTCACCCATTTTTTAAGAAGAAAGAAATCATCACGGATATTCTAGCCAATGAATGTCGAGCACTCATGCAAGAATTTTTCATTTCTAAAAGAAATTCTAAAATTTAATTCCTTGCCCGTTTAAGAGTGAAAACCATTATTTTTGCGCCATGAATTCTACTCTGAAAACAATATTACTGACCCTATTGACCCTATCGGTTCTTACGATTGCGATGATAGAAGTAAGCGGAATTAGTACCACCAAATTGGCTGACCTTTTTGATTTTTCTTCAGCAAGTCCCACGGAGGCACCTGTTGGCTCAGACCTTAACGCCGATAAAAAAGCAAGAGAAGCCAAGATGCGCTCAATGGAAAAAACAACCATTCGCGTGAAAGACTCCATTCACAAATTTGCGACAATCAATGAAGGTGATAAAGCACGACACACCTACACAGTAGAAAACGTGGGCGACAAACCCCTTATGATTGCGAATGTACAAGTGAGTTGCGGCTGCACGGTTCCGCAATTTTCGAAAGATCCAGTTCCTCCGGGAGGCACCGCAGAAATCACATTAGAATTCAATAGCTCAGGTAAACCGGGCAGTCAGAAAAAAAGTGCTTTGATTGTATGCAATGCGAAAAACGCACCTTACTCAATCGGTTTTGAGGTAGACGTTACCAAGAAATAAACGAAGGTGTTTGGCCGAGGAGAAAATAGCGATCAAACTTTTATTGGTCATTTAGAAGCCTTTCGTTCTCATTTGTTGAGGATGTCGGTAGCCTTAATTCTTGGTGCGATTTTGAGTTTTGTTTTTTATAAACAAATCTTTCACCATCTCATACTAGCCCCTACTCATGCTGATTTTCCTCCCTATCAGTGGCTCTGTTCACTAGCCATGTATTTTAACAAGCCAGACCTTTGCATGAAGGACATTAGCATCAACTTTCAAAATTTCAAACTAAGTGGCCAGTTTATGATGAGTATAAAATCATCCATGGTTTTTGGCTTCATTGCCACCTTTCCCTACGTCATGTGGGAGTTATGGCGTTTTTTAAAACCAGCACTCACTCCCAAAGAAATTGGCACGAGCCGCGGCATTATCTTTTGGGTTTCGCTATTGTTTTTTATTGGTGTGCTGTTTGGCTATTTTATTATCACGCCCTACACGGTTAACTTTTTTGCAAACTATACGGTTAGCGAACAAATTATTAATGATATTCAAATCGACGATTATTTAAGCACTGTTCTTAGTCTATCCTTAGGAACCGGACTAATCTTCGAGTTGCCAGTTGTAGTATATTTTTTATCGAAAATTGGTTTAATTACTCCGCGCTTTATGCGTGAGTATCGCAACTATGCCATAGTAATTGTCCTAGTAATGTCGGCCATAATCACTCCTCCCGATATGGTTTCGCAAATCATTGTGGCTATTCCTATCATGATTTTGTATGAAATCAGTATTCGCCTTTCAGCGCGCGTTGAAAGAAAGCAAATTGATTCTGAGAAGGAACTGCTAAAAAAATATAAATCCTAGTTTTTTTCATTTCATTACCATTCTATCGGTAAAAGCCTTTTTAACTTTATACGTGATGAAAAATATTTTTCTTATCCTAGTTCTTTTGAGCACGGCTGTTCAATCCTTTGCACAACAGAACGTAGCGGAAATTGCACACACTCTCTTCAAGGCTATAAAAACGAATGACTTCAAAGCGATTGATGGGAGGTTCTTGGACATAAATGCTGCCTACGCTATCCTTCCAAAAGAAAGTGCTGGAATGAGTCTGAAGCGGAAAAACAATACCTACCTAGTGCCTATGCACAAAGAATTCATAGAGGACTTTGAAAAAATTCAAACACTGATAAAAAAAGAAAATATAGCCGTAGAAAGAATTGATTTAGTGTCCTACAAACTGGAGAAAAAAAAGCAAGACGAGGTAAAACCCATCGCCATGAGTTTATTTTTTACCTATAATAAAAAAGAACACATACTACCCATCACCGTGGTAGAAATAGAAGAGAAATGGTACATCACCAAAATACTACAAACCGAAAAGCTCTTTGATTAATTAATCTTTGGCTTTTAATTTGAATGGCATTTTTTCTTTTTGACCCTGACTATTCTCAATTTCTATAAAATAATCCCCGGCTGGTAAATAATATTGACCATCATCTGAGGGCTCGATTTTTTCTTTACGATTTCGTAAATAATTCTTCTGTAAACTAAAATTATAATCCACCGTATTCCAACCTCTTCCCGATTGAAATTGCTTGCTATATAAGCTTTGTTTTTTTGCATTTAATACCCTGAGTACGGTCTCACCTGCGCTTTGAGTAAAAAACTGAATCGGCATTTCATAAGAATACGGATCGGCAAAGCTCGCCCACTTTTTACCGAGTTGTCTGCTAAATTTTTGATCTTCAATTGCCAAAATGGCAATGTCTTTATTTTTAAATCGATTTAATTTTTGAACCAAATCCAAAGATGAAATATATACAGAGCGGCCATGAGTACCCAATACGATTTCATTTTCTCTTTTCTGAATCGCAATATCATGAATCGCTACCCGAGGCAGCCCTCCATGCCAAAGGCTAAAATTTTGAGCATTATCTGTAGAAACATAAAGACCATTATCAGTACCCACATAAACGATACTCGCTTTTTTTGGATCTTCTTTGATTACATTGATTGGCTCAAAAGGCAAATTGCTTTGAATAGCTTGCCAGGTCTTGCCATAGTCATCACTGCGGTATAAATACGGGGCAAAATCATCATTGCGATACCCATTTAACGAGGCATACACTCTACTTTCAATATGTTCGCTCGCAATTAATCGTGTGACCCATTTACCATTCGGCAAACCAGTAGTAATTTTTTTCCAATTATATCCTACGTCATCACTTCGCCAAATAGTACCGTCATCGGTTCCTGCGTATAGGAGTCCAAACTTTTTAGGACTTTCACTAAGCGTTGTCAAAGTTCCGAACGGTACATTTCCTTTCTTGTTTGTTGAACTTAGGTCCTGACTGAGAGTTTGTAAATCAGCCCCTTTTTTCATGGACCGATGAAACTTATTACTGCCGTAGTAAAAAATATCTTGATTGTGTTTACTCAACAAAATAGGTGTTTGCCAATTGAATCGATAAGCGGTTTCTCCAATGTCATGAACCGGTTTGATTTTAATCCGTTTGCCACCACCTCGACGAGTGTAATTTCCAAATTGATACCCCAAATAAACAGTATTATTATTCCGTGTATCTACTTGAACCTGCATACCGTCTCCTCCGCCTAGACGCTTATACGCGTATTGTCCTTGCTGTTGCCAACGAGTATTTTCTTTCGTCAAGCTACTACCCACCCAAGTGCCATTATCTTGTAAGCCCCCATAAACATTGTACGGCTGGGCATTATCAACGGCTACCGTATAAAACTGACCCACCGCCGGCGTATTACAAATCGCCCATTTTTTTCCTTGATCATAACTGATGTTGATTCCGCCATCATTACAGGCAATGATGTGTTTTGGGTTCTTCGGATTAATCCATACTCGATGATAATCTGGGTGTGTATTGTCTCCGTCTTTTTGTTGGAAAGTCTTGCCGCCATTTTGACTCAACAGTAAAGGATAGCCCCCTATCCAAACTTGATTTGAATTTTGAGGCGACACGCTTATCGTTCCAAAATAATAACCATAGGTAAAATAAACACCGTCTAATAGTTGGGTATTCATTTTAGTCCAGTGCTCACCATCGTCCGAACTTCTATAAACTTCAGCACCGTAAATCGGTGTTTCGAAAAGCTCGGCATCGGCATCAGCCAATCGCCATTTTCCTATATCAGAAATAGAGTAGTTTCCTTCTTTCACATCTTCTTTCACGCTTTGAGCATCATACTTTTTCGGGTAGCCATTCTGTCGCAAAAAATCATTGAGTTTGTTCTTCGCTAAATTTTTAAATTTCTTTTCATCCATGTTCAAAAAATCAGCTGCTTTCAGTTTCTGTTCTTTATTTGTTTTTGCTTGATGAAAATTATTATCCAATAAAGCGTACACGATATTCGGCTCGGTTTTACTTAGGGCTATCCCAATTCTGCCCACTCCTTTTCCCTGCGGAAACCCATTCTCCTTGGTAGTCGTTTTTGTCCAACGATTTCCGCCATCCTTACTTTTCCATATTGCCGACCCTAGTCCGCTCCCGTTAAAGTTCCATGCTTTTCTCGTTCGCGTCCAGCTAGCGGCGTATAAAACATCAGGATGGTTAGGGTGAATGGCTAAATCAACACAACCCGTTGAATCATCAACGAACAATGTTTTTTCCCAACTTTTACCGCCACTTGTTGTTTTAAAAATACCGCGCTCTTCATTCTTGGAATACAAATGGCCCAAGGCCGCCACCCATGCTGTTTGTTTATCACTTGGGTGCAAAATAATTTTACCAATATGATGAGTTTCTTCCAAGCCAGCCTGTTCCCAATTTTTACCACGGTCGTAGGTTTTAAAAATTCCTAAGCCGGCATAGGATGAGCGCGAAGAGTTTACTTCTCCTGTTCCTACCCAAAGAATATTGTCTTTCCAATTCATGGCCATATCACCAATGGTGTGGGTTGCCTCATGATCAAAAATGGGTGTAAAAGAAAGACCATTATTTTCTGTATGCCAAATTCCACCGCTCGCATAGGCCACGAAAAATTCGTTGGTGTTGGTAGGATTCACTTCTATATCTACTACACGGCCACTCATAATGGTAGGGCCTACAGAACGAAACAACACACTGTCTAAATAGTTTTCTTCTTCATATCGGTTTTCAAACGACTGAAAACGACTTGCACTGGATGAAGTGCTTTGGGCTAAAAGAATGTTATTCGATACGAGTAGGATAATTATTGTGAAAAACTTATACATAATAAATAAAATGCTTAACTAATTTAGCAAAGGAAGCTACGATAGTGAAGAAATTACTTACATATTTTGTTTTTCTACAATTAAGTTTCAATTGTGTGGCACAGTCAATCAATCAATTGAGTCCGAATCAGTATGCTATTAACAGAAAAGGCGATACAATAAACCGCACCGACGAACAAGGAAAAAAAACAGGCATATGGAGCGTGTACCATCAAAGCCGTTACGGCGATGACTCGTATTATGAATTGGGTCATTATACTGATAACAAAAAACATGGAAACTGGAAAACGTATCAAAAAAATGGCTTGCTCATGAATCAAACCAATTACTACAACGGTTTTAAAAACGGCGAAGTAAAATTTTATAGTGAAGGACGATTAGTTTGCAAAGGTCAATTTAAAGCGCTGCGCACAGATGTGCCCTATGACACCATTCAAGTGGAGCAACCCAATGGTGATTATAAAGAACGAGTGATTCCCACCTCCTTGGGCTCGGTGCGTCATGGCTTTTGGGTTTACTACAAACCACCCTTTAATGAAATACAAAAAATAGAAGAATTTCAGTGGGACGAACTAGTATATGAACAAGATTATGCCACTCAAGCAGACAGCTTGGCTTATCAAAGCAGAATGGCGAAGTATCCGCATTCCTCAGGAAAATTACCACCCGGTATCTGGGGCCGAAAAAAAGGGAAGGCGCCTTCTCGGTTTACGGACTTTCCTGAAAATACGAAATTTATTAAACCGAACCCCGGTAAAAAGAAGCACTAAAAAAGGAAGTCCGAAACGCTATCGAGTTTTCTTTTCCGAAAACGTTTTTTCAATCTTTGCGCCCATATCCTCTACTCTTTTTTGAAGTTCGATCATGTCTACATTCTCATCTAGTTTTTCAGCAGCTTGATCAATCGTTTTTATCAACTTTGAAAAATCAACTTTCTCAATAATAGTTAGCAGCTGTTCAATATTTTGACTCACATCTTTTGTAGTTCGATCCACCACTTTTTGAACCTTTTGCCAATCTGCTTTCTCAACAGCCGTAGCAAATTTGTCAATGCTTTTATTAACCTCTTTACTTAACTGGTTCGCTTCTTTTTTACTCAGCGTCTGCGCTTGAGTTGCCATGCCTAGGCCCAAACAAAACATAAGCAATAAAATTCCTTTTCTCATAGCTCATAAAGTTCGGTAGAATATGAGTTAATTTGACCTTTAGTCTTGTTAATAAATGAACTTAGTTTGAAGTCAATCTTGAGTTCATTGACTTGATTTTAAGCCATTTTTTTGATAAGGAAGATATTTTCCATTCAGTTTCTATTGCACCGCGCCAATCTGTATATTTTACTATAATACTTGAGTCAGAATGTATAGAATACGTTCCTTCAAAATTCGCGTAAGAGATTGGTGGGGTGCCACACCATCCGGCATTTTTTCTTATAATAAATTTTCCATCTTTCTTAAATATGAAACAAGGCCCTTCGGTAATCTTTCTTTGTTTAGCGTATGCTTTTTTTTCTCCTTGGTACATCCAAATACCCACTAAACTATCTGTTTTAAATTTAAAAGAAGATATAATCACAAACAGTAGGATTAGGCGAGCAGTAGTTTTAAAATTCATACTTCTTAGATGTCCGGAAGTACCATTTTCCATAAAATCACTTTCGCTTAAAATCACCTCGCTTCCAGGACTTAAAAAACTCAGCCCAATTGAGCGGATTAAAAATGGTCATAGGAGGCTGACCTCCGGCCCAGTATCTGCGTTTCAATGCTTGCGATTGATAATAATCCAAATGTTCATTTCCATCCTTGGGCAAAATATAACTCATGGCCCGAATTGTACTCATTTGGGTATTCCTGCGAATCACTTCGATTTGATCGGGCGGAATTTCCCATTGTACAAACGCACGTTCAAACTCTTCGCGCGACATCAGAGGTCGAATCACCGTAATCGGCAAGTAAAAAGTGTCCTGCGACATGAGTTGAATGATAGAATAACGAGACTGCGTCAAGGTATCGGGAATCGTGTATGATTTTTTTCGATACCCCATACAACTAAACTCTAGCTTAGTCCCTTTGGGAGCTATTAATGAAAACACCCCTTTGATATTACTAACGACTCCACGGTCGGTGCCTGCTAATTTTACAGAAACATAGGGTAAGTAGCGTAGACTATCCGAACTCATAATCACACCGGTGAGTTCTACCATATTACTAAATCCGTATTGTGCACTCACATTTTTTTGAGTACAAAATATTATTAGGAATAAAAAAATACGGATCAATTTCACAACGCTATAAAAGTATTCAATAAGAGATTCTCTGCAAAGTACAACGGCGTGGTCTATCTTCGCTTAACAAAAGTTTATATTCTAAAAATGACGGTTCAAGAGGTTCAAAACGTGTTGGCAGAAATACCCGTTCCGGGCACAAACAAAGACCTTATTTATCTTAAAATGATAGATAAAATAGAGGTTTCGGAAAATAAAATCAGTTTCAATTTGACGGTGGCACATGCCATGATGAAGCCGCATTTACAAAAAGCAAGCACGGCAGCTTTGCAAGAAAAGTTTGGTGCCGAAACAGAAGTGGCGATCAATTTTATTACAGAAATTGGCAGCAACCGCATGGACAAAAAAGATGTCTTACCTGGTGTTAAAAATATTATTGCCGTGGGTTCAGGAAAAGGTGGAGTTGGTAAATCTACCGTGTCTGTCAATTTAGCTTTTGCCTTGGCAAAATCAGGTGCTAAAGTTGGCATCATGGATGCCGACATTTATGGACCATCCATACCCATCATGTTGGGCATTCGAGGTGAGCGTCCGATGATGGAAGATGTAGACGGCAAAGGAAAAATTATACCGATTGACGTAACACCAGAGGGGCAAACGAAGGGAAGCCTAAAAGCTATGAGCATCGGTCTTCTAATTGATGATAAACAAGCTGTAGTTTGGCGTGGACCGATGGCGAGTAGTGCGCTTAAACAATTTGTGACCGATGTAAACTGGGGCGAACTGGATTATTTAATTATTGACCTTCCGCCGGGTACGGGTGATATTCATTTAACGATGGTTCAAACAATTCCGGTAACGGGAGCAGTTATCGTAAGCACACCGCAAGAAGTAGCTATGGCCGATGCAAAAAAAGCCATCATGATGTTTGATGGGCCTCAGATTAAAGTACCCATTTTAGGCTTGGTAGAGAATATGGCCTATTTCACTCCAGCTGAGTTGCCGGAGAATAAATATTACATTTTTGGTAAGGGCGGCGGCAAACAATTATCAGAACAATTTGAAATCCCCTATCTCGGTCAAATTCCTTTGGTGCAAAGCATACGCGAAGGCGGCGATGAAGGAAAACCAGCCGTGCTAAATGATGAAGACAAAGTAACTCAAGAAGCATTTACTAAATTAGCTGAAAGTATTGCTCAACACGTAAGCATCAGAAATGCAAATTTGGATCCAACTCAAATCGTAGAAATTACCACCTAATGCAAAAGATAAACCTTGCCATACAAGTACTACCCTTCTCCTCAGAGACGGATAAGTACGAAATTATAGATCACGCCATTACCATTATCGCGGAGAGTGGTTTGAAATATGTAGTTTGTCCTTTTGAGACGGTACTAGAGGGGACCTATGATGAAGTTATGGCCGTGGTGCAAGACATTAAGCATAGCTGCTTACTAGCCGGGGCCGATGATTTAATCATAAACATAAAACTACATGCCAAAAAAGAGGGCGATGCTTTGATTGCTGATAAACTTGAAAAGTATTCTTAAATGAAAAAGGAAAGTCTAATACAACAAATCAAACAAAAGCAATCTTACCTCTGTGTAGGTTTGGATAGCGATATAGAAAAAATACCTTCGCACTTAAATGGAGATGTACTAGCGTTTAATAAGGCGATAATTGCTGCCACGAAAGATTATTGTGTGAGCTATAAAGTCAATACAGCTTTTTATGAAGCACAGGGTGCCGAAGGTTGGAATAATTTACGAGAAACCTTCAAAATGATTCCTGATACACATTTTATAATTGCCGATGCTAAGCGAGGTGATATAGGAAATACAAGTAACCAATACGCCAAAGCCTTTTTCGAAAAAATGAATTGTGACGCAGTAACCGTAGCTCCATACATGGGCAACGATTCGTTGCAGTCTTTTTTAGATTATAAAAATAAATGGACCATTGTACTCGGACTGACATCCAATAAGGGGGCAGAAAATTTTGAATTGTTGGAACTAGCCAATGGTAAAAAATTGTACGAAGAAGTCATTGGTCAAATTAGCACTTGGGGCAGTGATGAAAACCTGATGTTTGTTACCGGTGCTACCCAAGCATCACACCTTGACGATTTAAGAAAAATGATTCCAAATCATTTTTTACTTATTCCGGGTGTTGGAAAACAAGGTGGCGATTTAAAAGCAATTTCTGATGTGGCAATGAACGATGAGGTTGGGATTTTGGTAAACTCATCCCGTGCAATAATTTTTGCTAGTCAAGGCGAAGACTTTGCAGAAGCGGCAGCAAGAGAAGCTAAAAAAGTAGCAGACGAAATGAAAGAAATAATGACTTCTCGTAATTCATAATTGAAACATTCGTAATTTACCATCGTGTTTAGCGAAGACCTTTTACAGTTTATTTGGCAGCATCGTTTTCTTGAAAAAATTGATGAACTAAAAACAACGGAAGGCGAAAAAATTCAAGTCGTTCATCCCGGTACATTAAACACGAATGGCGGTCCAGATTTTTTAAACGCACAAATTAAAGTTGGGCAAACAAAATGGGGCGGCAATGTCGAACTTCATTTAAAATCAAGCGATTGGATTAAGCATAAACATGATGATAATCCTGCTTATGATAAATTAATTCTACATGTCGTGTACAGGCACGACACTTCAGTCGACTTAAATTTTCCTACCTTAGAAATAAAAAACCACATCCGCCCTAGCTTGCTTGAGCGCTATGAAGAGTTGATGCGCATTGATAAAGAAATTCCTTGTCAATCATTACTAAAAGATATAGGCAAACTTCGTAAGACACACATGTTAGAGCGTGTTTTGATTGAACGCCTTGAACGCAAAACACAAAATGTAAAAGCGCTTCTTGCAAAAACTAACAATCATTGGGAGGAGGTGTTTTATATTCTTATAGCACGCAATTTTGGCGTAAAAATTAATCAAGAACCCTTTCAAAAAATAGCAGAAAACACACCCCTCAAAATATTTGCGAAACATAAAAATAACCTAAGCCAAATAGAAGCGATTCTATTCGGACAAGCAGGGTTTCTCCATCAGGAACATGAGGATGCTTATTTTTTATCGCTACAAAAAGAATATGCTTTTCTGCAAAAACTGTACAGTTTAAAAAATATTCCTGTTCACCGTATAAATTTTTTACGTTTGCGTCCTGCTAATTTTCCCACCATTCGTTTGGCGCAGTTTGCGAAATTATTGCAACAGTCTAGCCACTTGCTTTCTCAAATTTTAGAAACGGCCGAAGTGAAAAAAGTGATGACATTCTTTGCGGTAGAAGCGAGCGAGTATTGGGATGACCATTATACTTTCGGGAAACCGAGTGATCAAAAAGCAAAGAAAAAATTAGGGCGAACCTTCATTGAACTTTTGATGATCAACACTATCATTCCGTTGTTATTTATTTACGGAAAAGAAAAAGGTGAAAATCAATTTTGCAACCGAGCTATGAGATGGCTAGAAGAGTTAAAGCCTGAAAAAAACAATATTACCAAAGCCATGCATTCGATTGGTTTTAACTTAGAATCTGCTAAAGATTCTCAAGCGCTTTTGGAACTTAAAACAAATTATTGCGACAGTAAGCAGTGCCTCAAATGCCGAATTGGTTATGCAATTATGAATTAATCGTTGTAGACAAATTCGATATTTTTTTTAATATCTGGATGCAATGAAAAATGTACTGGACAAGTCAAAGCAGCTTTTTCTAAAATGGCTTTTTCTTTACTCGAATATGTTTTATCCTTTGGTAAAATCATTTTTATATTGATTTCACTAATTCGTCTTGGATTAGAGTCCATTACTTTTTCTACCTCACTGACTGTGCCGTCAATGTTTATGTCTCTATCCTGAATGGCGATACCCATTAGGGTCTGCATACAGCTTGCTAAGGCCGTTGCCACCAAATCGGTTGGGCTAAAGCGTTCTCCGTTTCCATTGTTGTCCGGAGGAGCGTCTGTCTCTATTTGTGTGTTTGACTTCAGGTGGGTACATTCGGTCCTTAGGTTTTCTTTATACTCTACTTTCGCTGTCATTGCCTATTTTTCGTTAAATTTACAATAGAATTTTAGTTTGCGTATTTCCGTTGTCATATTATCCATTCTGTTTTTATTGCCCATTTCGATGTTCGGACAAGTAGAAGATGAGATTGGCATAACTAAAATGAATAAGTTTCCTAAGAAAAGAAAGCGTCCAGCACCAATTACGGAAGAGATGTCTGGCGGTTTTCGTTTGAACACGGATGGGTGGAGTTTTATGCTGGAACGTGGTTTTATCAAATCGTATGATAGACGCACCAATTTTCTCTGGATAGATATTTCTGAAAAAAAACATCCTCGGGAGTTTAAGCAATTAAACGAATCATTTGCTACTTTCTTTCCGAATGAAACGGCGCCACTCCCTTATAAGTTTGGAAAAATAAATAACTTCTATCAGTTCAAAATTGGCTTCGGTCAGAAAAGACAGCTTACGGGCAAGCTTGATAAGAGGAACGTAGTGATTCATTGGACCTACGGGGCTGGCGTTTCTTTGGGTCTTTTAAAACCCTATTATCTGGATGTACTTACGGTAGAAGGAAACGGAGACCTGAGTCGCGAGGAGGGTAATTATTACGACGAAGAGTTTAAACCCTATTATGAAAACGATATTGTCGTAATTGGTCAAGCGGTTCAGATCAATGCGATCGTCGGAAGTACTTTTTTTACCAAAGGTTTTGGCGAGACGAAAATTAAGCCAGGGCTTGCGGGTCGCTCGGGATTTTACTTTGACTTTGCGCCCAACAAAAGATCTTTTTTGGGAATAGAAATTGGTGCTAGTTTGGAAGTATACCCCTCGCCAATTGAAATCATGGCTCAAACTGATAACAAGTCTACTTTTATTAATCTATACCTTGATGCTCGCTTTGGTAAACGTTGGAGCAGAGATTAATCAAATTGATAGCTGACGTCTCCTTCTTTTCCGTCTTTAATTTTTATACCGGCTTCTTTTAATTCATCGCGGATTTTATCACTGGTAGCCCAATCTTTATTTTCACGTGCTTGCTTACGCAGCGCAATCACGACATTCATAACGTCATCTAATTTATCATGGTTCGCTTGTTGAGGTTCTTTCAATCCAAAAATGTCTACGAGAAAACTATGAAAGGTTTCTGTCATCAATGCTAAGTCCGCAGCCTGCACCTCGCTCAATGCCGTCTGTCCTCCTTTTATACTATTGACAATACCGCTTAGCTCAAACAAACTAGCCATGACTTTTGCCGAATTAAAATCATCATTCATACTATCCGTACAAGCTTGACAAATGGATTGAATTTTTTCTGAAATCGCACTTGCTTGAGTTGCTTTTCCCTCTAGCGTTGCTAGTATTTGCTTGGCTTCAAATAATTTTTTCCAAGCCTTCTCAGCATCCTGAAGTCCTTTTATATTTATATCTAGCTCACTAGAGTAATGCGTTTGCATAAAGAGTAAGCGAATGACACTAGGGTCGTAACCTTTGTCTAATAAATCATGAGAGCCCGTGATAAACTCAATAGGTAAAATTGCGTTGCCTAAGCTTTTACTCATTTTCTGACCATTGAAATTAAGCATATTCGTATGCATCCAATAGCGCGCACCGCCTTCATTATACGTTCCTTTGTTCTGAGCGATTTCACATTCATGATGCGGAAATTTTAGATCCATACCCCCACCGTGAATATCAAAAGAAGTCCCTAGGTATTTTGTACTCATCACGCTACATTCCAAATGCCAACCGGGGAAGCCCAGCCCCCAAGGCGAGCGCCACTGCATAATATGCTCTGGACTTGCTTTTTTCCAAAGTGCAAAATCAATTGCATTTCTTTTTTCATCTTGACCATCTAAGTCACGATAGCCTGCAACCAAGTCTTCTATTTTTCTCCCTGATAATTCTCCGTAAGGATGCTTTTCATTGTAAGCCGTTACATCAAAATAAACTGATCCTTCTACTTCATACGCAAAACCATTTTCAATAAGTTTTTCTATCATTTCGATTTGCTCAATAATATGACCCGTAGCCGTTGGCTCGATGGAAGGTGGAATCGCATTGAACAGGTTCATAATATCATGAAAGTTTGTCGTGTATTTCTGCACTACTTCCATGGGTTCCAAACTTTCTAACTTAGCGGCGCTCTCCATTCTATTAACTCCTTCTCCAGCTGCATTAGTGAGGTGACCTGCGTCGGTAATATTACGTACGTAACGCACCTTATAACCCATGTGCGTTAAATATCTATAGATCATATCGAAAGAGCAAAACGTACGCACGTTGCCTATATGAGGTTCGCTATAAACCGTTGGACCACAAACATAGAGTCCGACATTCGGAGCATTAATAGGTACAAATTTTTCTTTTTCGCGCTTGTGCGTATTATAGATATAAAGTTCTGAAGACATGATAGGCGAAGATAAGATTGAATACATAAGAAAAGCCCGCCTATATAGACGGACTTTTATTAGTTATAAAAATCTAAATTATTGTTGACGAGTCACGCGGAAGCTACAATTAACCGTAGCACCTGAATAAACAGCCCCTGTTACATTTGTAGAAAAACTTCCTGCAATTTTTGCCCCTATGGCTCCGTAAGCTGTAAGGTTAACAACGGCTGGAGTAAATGAGGTAATTGAATCAGTACTATTTTGATAACGCATTAAATTGTGAATTCCGGCAACTGTTTGCGGACCATTAAAACTGAATCCGATAATCATGGAATTGTCAGAACCATTGATGTCCGTTTCTAACTGATAATACTGAGTAAAACTTCCAGCAGGTTCAACGATCGAATAAGTAGTTGGAGTAGTGGCTGGCGGATTCGTTACATCCCAAGTAATAAAATCATTTTGTGTTCCGCAAGCGGCAACAGCACCCGCATTCGTAGTTGTACTTGGAACAAGACTAACAGTACTTGAACCGTTTACAGCATTCGTTATATCGTAGCCAGTAATAACTGCAGAAGTTGCCGCGGATAAACAATTCAAGGTAAAAGAAAAAGTACCAGCTGCATCGGTGGTTGTAGAAAGTACGGTACTACCAACTTTTAACTTCACAAGGGCGTTAACCAGTAAAACATTGCTACAATCTTCTACTGTCCCCGAAACCAGAGTAGGGTTTGTACTATTGCTAACAATAATTGTTCCTAAGTTTATATTACTAGTGACTGAACTAAACGTCTGAAGGAAAGTAGCGGCTGAATTTTGATTACAACCAGTAGGTACATATTCTACATCAAAAGTTGCATTCACTGGGACTGCACCTATCACGTTTCCGTTACTATTCGTATAAGCAGTGCGAGGCGAGAGATTTAAGGTTGTGGGAGTTAGTCTCACAAGGGCACCTACTACTGGATTATTGGAACCGTCTACTAATTGACAAGTGAAATTTACAACTGGACCACCATAATCACAATTCCAAAAACTGAAATGCGAAACGGAACCTACATACGAACCGTTCATTTTAGTAGCTTCTCCTTCCTCTACCCACATTCCGTTGGTCTCATCAAAATGCCAAAGTGGAACGGTAGCTGGAGCGCTTCCTGATAAACTAGAAGGCAACGGAAATGTAATTTCTGCTTTTTGACCATTACCTAGTTGAAGGCTTTGACCAGCATCGCCAACTAATTCAACAGCCTGCATTCCATAAGTAGTTAATCCTTCTTCTGCGCCGTCTTCATTGATACCACGAAGAGCACCTGGAGTTAATAATCCTAAGTCTGCACCACTTGGGTCAATCCATTTGGCATACACATCTACGCTTCCGTTATACGGCAAATTTGTCACTGGGTCAATAATCGCATCACGAGGAAACTCTATAGAGCCACCCGTTGATATAGTAACCGACCCGCCCAAAGAGGCGTCAAAGCTTACAGGAGTCGGTAATTCCATAATCATAATTTTCGTTTGATTATCTTCATTTGCTATCACTCTCAACGTTTTAAACGCTTTAAAATAGCCAGTTTTTTCTACTTTGATTGATGTAGCGTTTTTAGGAGTATTAATATCCGAAAAATAAAAGAAGCCATCGGCATCGGTAGTTATTTGGTGGGAACCCGTTGATACTACTGCACCTTCTAAGGCAGAACCATCTTCTTTAATAACTTGCCCCACGAAGGTAGCATTCGTCATTTCGGAGTTATCCCATTGGTTTGTAGGGTTTTGTCTTGGTAAATCACTGCTATCCTTTTTACAAGAATTAAGCACAAGTACCAGTGCGATCAGGAACATTCCTAGGGTCGTTCCTATTTTTAATAATGGAGTTTTCATAATAATAGTTTGTTTTTACTCCTGAAAGACGTTTAAAAAATGAGGAGTGTTAGTTATTTTAGAAAAAAAATGGATACTCACCGAATTATTTTACGAGAACGAACGGCCGAGCGTATGAAATCAGTGATTTCGAAGGATAAAAACTATCAAAAACAATTTTTTGGAATTGAGGAAGAACTAGCACTCACGAAAGAAATAGAAAGAATAAAAAAAGGACAATACAGTAATTATTATTCTGGGACCTATTTTGATTTAATCTTAAAAGAGAGCAATGAAGTGATTGGAAGTGCAGGATTTCATACTTGGTGGCGCGATCATGACCGCGCTGAACTCGGCTATGGTCTTACTCAGGAAAAATATAAACGACAAGGTTATATGAATGAGGTGTTGCCTTTTATTTTAGAGTATGGATTTAAAAAAATGCACCTCAACCGCATAGAGGCCAAAACCGCTCAAGACAATGTTGCCTCCATATCTCTTTTGGAAAAATATGATTTTCAAAAAGAAGCGACTATACATGGTCATTATAAAATGCCCGATGGTAGCTACAGTGATGATTTCTTGTTCTATTTACTGAAAGACTAAAGATGAGTAAGCACTAAAAAAGCTCAACGACTATGTTGAGCTTTTATAAGACGGTTCAGAAAAACCTAAATTATTGCTGACGGGTTATCCGGAATGTACAATTGATTGTTCTGGTAGGAATAAATGTACCATTATTAACGGTCCCACTAAAATTACCTTCTATAAATCCGCCAACTGCTGGATAGCTAGTGACATTTACAGGAATTCCAGATAAGGCGCTAGCCGAATCCAAATGATCCCAGAAATAAGTCAGGTTGTGCGAACCTCCTACAGACTGAGGACCATCGAAGTTAGCCCGGATAAATATTTGATTCGAATTATCGTTTGCATTAATTCTAGTTTCATTTTGAACCTGTAGCCAATTTTGATAAAAATTAATACCTCCTGCTCCTTCCATTATAGAAAAATTAGTAGTCGTCATACCTACAGTGGAACTCCAATTGATAAACTGATTTAACGAACCACAGGCTTGCAGAGTACCTGCATTAAAAGTACCATTAGGAGCTATAGTAATATTTCCACTCCCGTTGACAGCATTAGTTACATCATATGCAGTCAGCACGGCAGGAACTGAACCCGTTAAACAAGTGACACTGAAACTATAAGCCCCAAGGGCATTAGTAGTTGTAAATAATATATGAGTTCCTGTATTTAGTTTAATCGGAGCATTTGCTAAAGGAAGATTATTACAATCCACTACAGTACCCGACACTACAGATGTATTAAACACGTTCGACGGAACACTAATCGTACCGAGATTAAGATTAGAAGATGAAGTTGTAAATGATTGAAGAAGAGTTAGACCCGTACAACCTCCTGGAAACCATGCATATAAATCTAAACTTAAGTTTGCGGGAACAGGACCATTAATCATACCCGAACTATTTGTTAAACCATGAGCCGTATTTACGAAATTTGGATTTGTTATTTTTATTAGAACTCCTGGAAGCGGATTATTATTGACATCAACAAGAGTACAAGTAAGGTTCACAGTAGGTCCACCGATATCACAATTCCAAGAACTAAAATGCGATACACTACCCAGGTATTCAGATCCTGTTTTGGTTGCCTTACCATTCTCTACCCACATACCTTCCGTCTCATCAAAGTGCCACAAAGGAATTGATAAAGGAGCCGAGCCCACTATACTAGGAGGTAATGGAAAGCTTACTTGAGCCATTTTACCATTTCCTAATTGTAATTTTTGTCCTGCACCGCCCACTAATTCTACGGTTTGCATTCCATAAGTTGTTAGTCCTTCTTCATCACCATCTTCATTTATTCCACGAAGAGCTCCGGGCATTAAAAAAGCTAAATCATCGCCGCTTGGGTCAATCCACTTCGCGTACACACTTACATTTCCAGTATAAGGTTGGTTAGTATTAGCATCAATAATTGCATTCGCCGGAAACTCTATTGAACCACCATTCCCTACTGTAATTATTCCACCTGTTGCCGCATTTAAACTTTCGGGTGTTGGTAACTCCATAGCCATAATTCGTACTTGATTGTCTTGATTTGGAATCACCTTAACCGTTCTAAATGCCTTAAAGTAACCTGCTTTTTCTACTCTGATTAATGTAGCATTAAGTGGTGTACTAATATTCGAAAAGTAAAAGAATCCATCAGCATCAGAAGTCATCATATGCGAACCAGTACTGACAATAGCGCCATCTAAAGGAGACCCATCTTCTTTGATTACCTGACCTAAAAAGGTGGCTTTAGTCATAGTAGAATTGCTCCAACTTCCATTAGGGTTTGAACTTGGTAAGTTATTCTTATCTTTTTTACAAGAATTAAATATCAAAATAGTTGCTATAAATAGCATGCTTAATACACTTCCATTTAGTAAATTTTGTTTTGTCATTGTTAGGGTTTTTATTTCTTTTGAAGTGACGAAGGATTATTAAACAACGTTAGTGAATTTAGAAAAAAAATTGAGACGCATAGAATTATTTTACGTGAACGAACGGCCGAGCGTATGGAATCAGTGATTTTGAAGAATAAAAGCTATCAAAAACTTTTTTTTGGAATTGAAGAAGAACTAGCGCTCACCAAAGAAATAGATCGAATAAAAAAAGAACAGTATAGCAATTATTATTCAGGTACTTCCTTTGATTTAATCTTAAAAGAAAACAAAAGAGTAATTGGTAGTGTAGGATTTCATACCTGGTGGCGAGATCAAGACCGCGCAGAAATAGGCTATGGTTTAAATAACGAGAAGTACAAACGCCAAGGGTACATAAATGAAGAGCTTCCTTTTATCATAGATTACAGATTTACTAAAATGCAATTGAATCGCATAGAAGCAAAAACAGCTCAAGACAATGTTGCTTCCACATCTCTTTTAGAAAAATATGATTTTCAAAAAGAAGCTACCATACATGGTCATTATAAAATGTCCGATGGTAGCTATAGTGATGATTTTTTATTTTATCTGTTGAAAGACTAAAGCATGGTATGCAGTAAAAAAAGCCCAACGACTCTGTTAAGCTTTTTTAGATTGATATGATTAACGGGACCCTCAAGTTATGCTAGCTCTGATACAAAAACATCGCTAAATTCTAAGAGGCTTAACGCCCTGTCAAAGAGCTATAGCCAGTCGTTGAAAAGTTAGAACGTGATTTTCCGAAACTAATGACTTCCATCTCTACTTTATCGCCCTTTTTTTGGTCGTCCCATTCGTAGGCAAGTAGCATCGCACCTGCTGTCATTCGCGCTTTAATGACTTCATCATTATAAAATATTGCCATGCCGCGATTGCCTCCACGGTTACTATTCATGGCGTTATAAAAATCAGGATATGGGTTTAAACCATTTTTTCTACTAATCCATATTGTGCACTTATTATCTGTGGCTTTACACAAATAAGCATCAGCCTTATAGCCAGCTATCGTTTTACTTTGACCCGTTTTGGTTACGCTTTCTACTCTGTATCTGCTACCTCTTTTTTGAATTTCTTCAGCTGCATCTACCATATTAAATTTCATTCCCATCCGTGTTTTTCTTCCTTCAATTTTCATAAAAGTATACATAGCACTTTGATCAATATCCATTATCATTCTATCTAAATCCCCCATCTCGTTATTTCTACCTCCATCAATTTTCATGTCACTAATAGAAATTACATTAGGCGAAGTTCCATAGTCCAATCGCGCAGTAGTAGTCATATTATTTCTTGCACGACGACCTGTCATTTTAGTTCGCATTTTCATGTAATGCGTAAAATTATAGGATGATTGTGGCGCACCTACTCGGCTAAACATTCCGCCGCCACCATTAGATCCTCTTTGATTAGAATTGGTGCCACCTCTTTGACGATCCATACTCCTATTATTTCTTCCAGAGACTCTTTCTTCTGTTCTGTCCATAGCTCGGTCAATTTTTTCCTCGGCTTTATTTTCTGTACGTTGGATAATTTCATCCGCTTTTCTTTCGAGCTTATCGTTTAATTTTTTCTTCCATCGGCCCAGAATTTGTGCTGAGCAATCCGTCACTACAAAGGATGCTGTGAGTGCGAATAAAAGGATAACTATTTTTTTCATAATACTTTTTTGTTTTTATTAGTACAAAGAACTTTATTTTTTGGCTAGTAGGCAATACGCCTTTTTACGTAATTATTTTAGTCAGGTCTCACAGAGTAGAAGGACAACTCAATAAGTTGCCCTTTTAAATATATTTGGAATCTGTATTATGGTTTAAATACCGTGAAATAGAATCTTCTATCAGCCTGAACTCCAGAGGCATTATAAGTAGTTACTCTTAACTTACCCGCGCCAGAACCAAAACGCATGGAACCTTGATCAACTAACGATCCATTGGGTACGTAATTAGTAAATAGATAATTTTCTCCTGTGATTGTAATTTCATACGAACCTGCACTCAACCTTGTGCAACTAACATTAGAAGTTTTAGCACCACTCATGACTCCAGCACTCGTTACATATCCATAAGCGATAGGTACCATATTGGCTGTACCAGTTTGCTCTCTCCGTATTTCACCTTCTGTGGTCATTGTACCATTTACATCCAACTTGTAGGTGATATTTGACCCATAAGAGCCTTCTAATAATTGAGCGCTAGTAGGAGCACTTGCTGGCGCTTCTAAATTTAAGACATCATCATTCACTCCCATGGAGGTTGCTTTAAAGTCTACCAATTCCGTAACTCCTGTTGAGGAAGTTACATGCAGTTTATTTACAGATTGCCCTGTAGTTGAACCAATCGTAATCTTATCGGCAACATCTTTTTGAATTGTATAACCTGCTGAATTTTTTACTAATTCCACGTTCCCAGCACTTAAAGCATAAGGCGCACTTAAAATTCTTTTTGTGCCTAAATTGGTATAACTAGTCCCTCCCGATGGGTCAATTTGTACTTGTAAAAATTTGCTCCCCGACTCCCAGGTTACAGCGCTCATAGTGCCGATTTCGGGTGTGCCATCGCCAATGGCTACGCTATATAATCCATAGTCATTGGTAGTAACATTATGTGTTTCTCGGTATTGTTGCGTACCTGTGGCAGTCGAATGCCTTATCACCAGGCGCAATGTAATGGATTGATTCGCTAGTGGTTGACCCGATGCGTTTCTTGCGACTCCTTGGTAGTTTAATAGTTCGGGTGCTTGTGCTGTGGTGAACAAACTAGCACATAATAATAGCGTTAAAAGTTTAATTGTTTTCATAATAATTTAATTTTTAGTTTACCGCATTCTAGCGGAGTGATTTATTTAATTTTTTGAATTTTAAAAGATTTAGAATAAGTGGTATTTGATTTAGTTAATTGTACTCTTAGTAGGTAATACGCATTGGCTAGCTCTGATAAATCAAATTCGAATTTGTTTTGGCCTACCGCCAATTGGCCTTGCTGAGTATCGAGCGCTCGACCCTGCACATCTTGCAACACAAAGTCAACATCTGCTACATCTTTTGTGATCAGTTCTAAACTAATTTTGGTACTAGTTGGATTTGGATAAACGTTTATTTTATCGGTACTTAACCAAGTTTCCTCTATCCCAACCGATTTGTCGGTATTGGGCTGCAACACTCCGTGGGTAACAATTAACGAAGTAGTGGAAGCAGTATGTACAGCGCACATCTCACCGACTGAGTAGGAATAAGTATTCCCCCCAAGGTCAGCGCTACCACCAGTTGCATTCAAGGTACTTTGTGCCTTTGCTTGCAAGGCAAAAAACGATAAGGTAATTAATAAAAGTTGTTTCATGATTTTTAGTTTTTTGTTTTAGTTTTTTGTTTTTAATTGGTTTTATTCTTTCCGTGCTATTGAAAAACACACATTTTAATGTCCCAGGATTGCCACTTTTAACCTAATTTTTTAGTGAACTATTTAGTGGTTGTCTTGCCCTTCTCTTTCTAACATGGGTTTTTCATGCGTGTTCCAGTCTATGCTTTTTTCTTTCTCTTGTCCGAATTCTTCCGCATGTAAATACAATCCTTTATTCTCTTCTTCTTTTTCTACTTCAGGAACTACGCGATGTGCTTTGGCCCAATTATCATTTCGTACACCGGTTACTTGCCAGCTCACTTTTACATTCGGCTTATCTGTTTTTATAGAAAATGTATTTCCACTAATTTCTGTGAGAACAATCGCCTGTGCAAACTGCCCAATAGGCGTTA
>CAZTCQ010000002.1:25070-51154 GCA_964612525.1 uncultured Chitinophagaceae bacterium
GATGTATTAGAAGTAAAATAACCAGCAGCACCATCTGCGGAAGTGGTTGATAAAGAGCGAATACCTTTTCCTACCGTACCTCCATTAAAGTAGCCGGCCCAACCTGTTGCGGAGGACCCATTCATTAATCCGAGAATAGCATTTCCAGTTCCAAAGGCCTCACCATGTACGCCATTCGCATTATTCTGAGCTAAACCATAAAGGGCTGATGCTCCAGTAACATCGGTATTGGCAAACAAAGCATGAGAGGCCCGACTGTAAACGTGCATCCCAATTCCTATTGTTCCCCCATGCACGTACATTGCACTGGGTGTAGTAGTATTACCACTGTAACCTGAACCTAAAATGGCCTCAACAGCATGTCTAGCATTACCTGTGGTTGAAGTGTTACTAACCCTCAATACCCCATCATTATTCGTAGCATTATTTATTAGAACTTGATTACCATTATCAGATACTATAGAATTACCCCCTGTATTAGCAGATGTAAATTTTACTAATCTATTATTCGTTCCGCTAATATTCGCACTGCCTGCTGGCCCGGCAGGACCGGGAACACCCTGCGGACCCGCAACGCCAGCAGGACCTGCTGGTCCTTGATTACCGCTAGCCGCATAAAGTGCGTAGGGCACGCTTAATAATTTTTCGGCCCCTAAGTTCGTATAGCTTGTTCCTCCGTTCGGATCAATTTGAACTTGTAGATATTTAGATCCTGAAGACCAAGTCACCCCTGCCATTGAACCCGTTTCTTGTGTGCCTGTTCCGATACCTACATTATACAAACCATAATCATTCGTCGTAACATTGTGTCGTTCGCGATACTGAACAGCACCAGTGGCAGAATTATTTCTTATGCTTAGGCGCAAGGTGATAGATTGATTCGCTATTGGTTGCCCAGATGAATTTCGAGCGACGCCTTGGTAATTAAGCTCTTCGGGCGATTGAGCAAATACTGCTATACAGCTTAAAAGAAAAAGGCTTAAAAGTTTAATTGTTTTCATAATTATGTTTTGATTTTGTTCTTTAATTTTCTAAAAAAATTACTGTGTCCTTTAATTTATAAACACAAAGGTGGAGATGATATCCGGAGTAAACTATACGCCTTTATACCTATTTATTGTTTGGAGCCTTTGGCTCCCTGAATGGTAATTCTTGTCGATTCCTAGGCATCGTAAAAAAAGACATTTTCCCGAATTTTATTACTTGAATCATAAATCTTGTTTTTTTATAAAAAATTTTAAAGGGTTTCGATTGAAAAATTTAAAAAAAATAAAGTCGCTACCATCATTTAAAAACACTAATAGCGAATCGCTATTTCCTCCGTATTAATTTTACCGTCATTAATTTGAATAGTTTCAATCCAGCCATTCGAATTTTTTTGATAGGTGTACTTTCTAACTTGATCTAAATCTTTGTAGTTCACTTCCTGAACCATTTTTTTATTAAAAAACAGAAAGGCATCGGCGGCATCATAAAAACTATAGTACAAACTGAGTGCCAAGGGAATACTAGCATTTTTAAAAGGGCCAGCTTCTCGCTTACTATTCAAAATGACAGCTTCTTCTTTTAGTGCAGAATTTTGATATACCGCACCCTGATTCTCCTCAAATTGAAATTGATACGTATCCGATTGAACATGGGTAGTATATAAATTGGTGAGAGGATCGTAGAGAATATCAATAATTAATGGCTCACCGGTAATGTGGGATACTATTTGACGAAGCTCACCAGCTTCGTATCTAAACTCAGCATGGATATTCATCTCTGCACTTCCCACAAACTTTTTGCTAATTTTACTCAATAGCCTATCAACATAGTGAAATGTAAATTCCGAGCTATCCTCAGTTATGATTTGCGTAATCTGGTGATCTTCGTTATACCTAAAATTATAAGATCTATTAGAACCAGCCTCTGTAACAGATTCTATTGAACTCGGTAATACGACACCCTTACTCATACCAGGCTCAATCTTGCGTTGGCAAGCACTTAAAAAAATAGATGCAAGCGCGGTGGTCAATACATATTTCAATATAATTCTCATACTAATTTAATTTTAGAATTAACTAAGGTGTTTGATAATCCACAGTGCAAATAACCGGATCTTGTGAACCGAGTTGATATTGAAAAGAAATTAAATTGTCATTATCATCTCGCTTGTAATCACTAAACTCATTTTTACTGGTGGTAGAGGTTCTTGTTGTGTAACTACTAATTTGTTTTTTATGCAAAAAGAAATAACTCAAAATGGACAGATCTAAAGCATTAAAAAATACTACTGCGCTAGGGTCCAAATTTACATTCGCAAAAATGCCATCCTTATTAGTGTATAAAAAGTCAAAAGCTGCGCCGAAATACCAATTCTCAATCTTCTCCAAATTATTGTCACCATCAAGTACCACTTTTCTTTGACTGGCTGACAGTACATAGGTGTTCGTATTTGATAAATAATTTACATCAATATTATTCTGAGTTCCGTTCTCATTCTCTACAATTTTATTGAGGATGCCAGCATTACTGTACTCTAAACTATACAGAGAGGTTAAGGATCCATTCTTAATAGATACTGAGTTCAAACCACCGTCTTGATTATAATTCAATACATAACGAATTGAGGTGGTTCCGCCTTCTATGAGCATCCCAACTATTCGCTTTTCTACATCATAGTCTAGTGTTAGAATAGATTCTGTAGCGGCCGTTACGCTATTTTGCAATTGAATCCGAGTAGGAATTTCTTTGGCAATTACCAGGGGAGCTTCCGCTGTTTTGTCTTTTTTGCATCCAAAAATTGAAATACAAATAAAACAAACTGACGCTAATAAAATACTTTTTGTTGTTTTCATAATACTACATTTATTATACTACAAAGGAGGAAATTATTGCTAGGACATACAATACGCCTTTTTACGTATTTTCTACCAAACTAATAAACATATAAGGTTCATAGTATTACTACGCACACACCTTATTTAAGTTATCACATAGGCAAAAAAAGCCTCTTAGTTCTGTAACTAAGAAACTTTAATTATTAAAATACCAGTAAATATTATCTCGTAAATTTTTGAATTCCTACCCCCTTGGCCGTTTCTATTTGCAAAAAATAAATCCCCTTTGCTAAATGAGCAATATCTATACTCGTAGTATTCGCTACTTTTTTCAATTCGCTTCCCATCAAGTCCGTTACACGAATACTTATAATTTTTTCATCGGCTTCGATATTTATAATATGCTCTGCAGGATTGGGATATAAAGTAAAATCTATTTTAGTTTTTACATTTTTAACGGCGGCGGGTGCAGCCCTTGTATATTTCCAAAGTTCTTCTCCATTCGAATTATAGTCTGCGGCAAAATACATTGACCCATTAAAGTTTTCAAAATAAGGAAAACTTATAGGGTCACTATTCGGAGAAATAGCTGGTGCAATTACAACTGTACCAGCAGCAGTGCCGTCTGACTCGTATAACTCATCGCCGTTCGAACCAGCATCGGCTTTAAAATATAATTTACCATTGTAAACATGGAAAAAACTCGGGTTTGAACCCGCACTAGGATTTATATCCTTTACCATTTGTGTGCCGGCTGTAGTACCATCCGTTACCCACAATTCTATACCCGTACCATCAGTGGCTCTAAAATAAAGTTTATTATTAACAACAATTAAATTACCAACAGAAGCAGTACCCGCTGAATTTATAATTTTTACCAATTGTGTGCCGGCACTTGTTCCATCACTAACCCAAAGCTGTGAATCATTTGTACCATCATTTGCTCTTAAAAAAAGTTTCCCATCATAAACTACAAAATTACCTAGGGAAGAACCACTACTACCTGGGTTGATGTCCAGTACCAATTGTGTACCAGCAGTAGTGCCATCTGTAACCCACAGTTCCTTGCCATTCACTGCATCCCTTGCACTAAAATATAGCTTACCACCCATTATCGTAAAACCTCCGGGGAAGGAGCCATTGCCTGCTCCTGATCTGATATCTTTTAGCATTTGTGTACCAGCGGTGGTACCATCTGTTACCCATAACTCTTCACCATTCTGGCCATCATCGGCACTAAAATATAGCTTACCACCAAACTCTTTAAAACTATTGGGGAACGCATCCCCTGATGGATTAATATTTTTCACCATTTGTGTACCAGCAGTAGTCCCATCTGTTACCCATAACTCTTCACCATTCTGGCCATCATCAGCTCTAAAAAATATTTTGTTATCCATAAGAGTAAAAGGAAAATAGCTGGAAGAGCCAGCTCCACTATTTATGTCTTTGAGTAATTGTGTACCGGCACTTGTGCCGTCTGATATCCAGAGCTCATTACCATTTATACCATCATTAGCTGCAAACACAAATTGTCCGCCCAAGGATTTGAACAAATAGGGAAAAGAACTACTAGTACCACTTCTAATATCTTTGAGCATTTGTGTACCAGCAGCAGTGCCATCTGTTACCCATAGTTCTCTCCCGTTAGTAGCATCCGATGCACTAAAATATATTTTACCATTTATATTCGCCATGAATTCAGGACTACCATCCCCGACAGAATTGATATCTTTCACCAAACCAAAGGTTTGTGCGCTAGTCTGCAGTGTGCAGCAGACCATTAAGAGTAAAATTAGTTTTTTCATAATTTTTTTTAGTTTTTTGCTGTTAAGAACCCTATTCTTTTGATTTTAAATATACGTTTTTATGGGTACTTTTTAATGAAATCGAATTAAAGAATAGTGTATTCAATTGTACATATAATAGGATCATCATTATCGGTTTGATACTGAAATGATATTAAGTTACCATTATCATCTCTTGTATGATTTTGAAATTCAGTATTTGACGTAATTGTCGTACTAGAAGTATAATTAGTCAATTGCTTTTTATGCAGAAACAAATAATTTAAACAATAAAGATTGAACCCATTCATAAATACACTTACACTTGGATCTAAACTTACATTAGCAAAAACGCCATCCGCATTATTCGCAGCAGTTAATTCTAATTCAGAATTGAAAAACCACCCCTCTAATTTTTCCAAATTATTATTAGCATCCAGGGTAATTCTTCTTTGACTACCTGCAACAACGTATGTATTAGAAGTCGATAGATAATTCACAATTGAAGTATTCGTGGTGCCATTATCATTCTCAATAATCTTGTTAAGCCGATTGCTATTGCTGTATTCAAAATTGTATAACAGATTGTTGGTTCCCGATAGTATAGAAACTGTATTTAAATTACCTGTTTGGTTGTAATTAAGGGTATAATCTTCTTGTACGTTACTGCCAACAAGCTGCATACCTGCAATTCTTTCTTCAGCCCCGTAAGTAATAGTAACTGTAGCTATTGTAGCTGCTGTTACAGAATTTTGTAATTTAATTTTTGTTGGCACCTCTTTATTTTGCTCTATGGGAAGGTCATCCTTTTCTTCTTTTTTACAAGAAGAAGCTGCAAAGATTACAAGACAAAGCAAACTGAATGTAACGATATTTTTAATTTTCATAATACTATTTTTTAATTAAGTGTAAAAGACTAAATACTTAAACTCTTAAGCAATACACCTTTTCACGTATTTTTTATTCCGACCGCTTCTAATACCTTTGATGTTATAAATAACATCATGGCTGTATCCATTTTACTTGTTGACGATCACGCGCTTTTCCTTGCTGGACTCCAGCTAATGCTAGGTGCTAATTCGAATGTTCAAATTAAAGGAGTTTGTAAAAACGGACAAGAAGCTCTGGAATTTCTTGATAAGAATAAAAACATTGACCTCATCCTGATGGATATCAATATGCCTGTAATGAATGGGTATGAAACCAGTATAGAATTAGCTGAGCATTACCCAGATATAAAAATCATTGCGCTCTCCATGTATGTAGAGCATACCAATATTAAAAAAATGCTAGAGGTAGGTGTGCACGGTTATGTATATAAAAACGCAGATTCTGCTACCTTATTAAATGCAATAACGACTGTTATGCAACATGATTATTATGTAGAAGATGAAGCACAATATATATTGACTGAATATCTAGCTAAGAAAAAAGACGAAAGCAAAGGCTACCATAAATTCAAAAAATTTGAATTGACAAAACGAGAAAAAGAGATCGTATCCTTAATTATTGACGGACTCACCAATAACGAAATTGCCAAATCTTTATTCGTAAGCAATCGCACGATAGACACACATAGAAAAAATGTATTAAGTAAATTAGGCTTAAAGAATACAGCCACATTAGTAAAATATGCGTTAGATAACAAAGTATATTTGGGCATCGACTGATCTCATGCGGCTAGGACACACCATATCTCTCACTATTTTTCTCGTTTTATTTTCATGCTTTGCCTTTGCGCAGAATAATTTTCGGTTTAAGAATATATCCATCAACCAAGGACTTTCTCAGAGTACCGTTTCTTCTACCATTGAAGACTCGCGCGGCATACTATGGTTCGCCACTTTCGATGGCCTCAACAAGTACGATGGTAAAAGCTTTAAAGTATATAGGGCACAGGGAGCTTCAGCAATACGACTGAAGTCATCCAAAATAAACAAATTATTCCTGGCGCAGAATGATCAATTATTTATTTACAGCGATGGTGGACTAGACATACTAGATTTAAAAACAGAGAAATTAATAAATAATGAACTAAACGAGACGTATAAAGTAAATGCACCCTGCATTTACGATAATGAACATATTGTATTTAGTGATGCTACTTTAAACCTGAAATTATACAATCCGTTTACTGGAAAAATAAATAACTTACTATCCTATGCACATGATAAAGATTTTACGAATGCGCTCAGTAAGATTAAAGTATATGGAAACAAGCTAATTCTTGTTTCTAAAAAAAATAATATCCTGGTAGTAGATAAGAAAGGTAAGATTGTGCATCGCTACAAAGTGAATGATATATTGCAAGAGGCACAAGTGCACAAGGATGTACTCTTTGTCTCTACTAGAAAAATAGGACTGGTTGAAATAAATTTAAAGTCGCATAAAACACAAGTTTACACCCATTCCTTTGGGATACTAAATATGGTAAAGACCATGCTCATTGATAAGCAATTCTATGCGCTAAGCTACGGGCAAGGAATGCTCGTTATGGATACTGTAAAAAAAACTATTGAAGAAATTGATAATAAACTAGAAGAGAATACCTACATAACGAGTGGCTATCAAGATCAACAAAAAAATGTCTGGATAGGTACAGACGGGAGCGGATTAAACTTCTTCAATAAAAGTCAACTCATATTTGATAATATTACACCACAACATTTAGGCTCAGTAAGAGGCATTGCAGATGGTGGTTCGAAAATTTATATCGCCACTTTTTCGGATGGCTGTTATTCCTATGACTTAAAATCAAAGCAAACGGAAAAAATATACCACAACCCTAATAAAATATGCAATGCAATAGCGTACGACCATGGCAAACTTTGGATAGGCTATGACCACAATGGTGTAGATATTTTCGATTTAGCCTCAAAAAAAATAATACACAGCATTCCCTATTTGCAAAAAAGCCTCTTAGCGCAATTCAAATCAAGAATTTATCGCATAGATAATTTCGACGAGGAGCATATGGTCATCTCTACCCGGTGGGAAGGAATGGCTTTAGTAAATAAAAGGAATTATGAAATTACAAACAAGATAAATCAAGAAACTACAGCCCTTAGATCATCTGACATCCGCCACGTCGTCCTCAGTAGAGATAAGCAAAAAGTGTATGTTGGATCGGTTTATGAAGGGTTGGTTGTTTTTTCATATCCTGACTTTAAGCTTATAAAAAATGTTCAGCTAACCAAAAAAGAGCAAGCCAAAATATCCGTTAAACATATTCGAGAAGATGCAGAGGAAAATATTTGGCTCGGCACCAACGGTACGGGTATTATAATTCTAAACAAAAATTTCGAACAGATTGCACATTGGAACACTACAAATTATTTAAAAAATGATGTGGTGTACAGCTCCCTGACAGAAAATAAAAATTCTATTTGGCTCAGTAGCAATGAGGGTATTACTCGTATTCAGTACAATCTAAAAGATCAAGAGAGTATCATTAAAGACATTCAAAATTTTAATATCAATAATGGATTACAATCAAATGAATTTAATACTGGTGCGTACTGTCGCACCGCAAACGGATATATTGCCTTTGGAGGGTTGAACAATGTAAATGTTTTTAACCCACGCCAATTAAAATTTGATAGAAGAAATGGTCAAGTACGTATCACAGATTTCTTCGTGAAAAACAAAGCCCTCAAAACAGACAAGGTTGTGCACTACCTAAATGAGATAGAACTGGAACCTTCTCAAAATGATATTGGACTTTCTTTTATTGTGCCGGGTTATAATGATGGTATCGAAATAGAATACCGCTATCGCCTAAAAGGCTATCAATCTAACTGGCAATATATAGGCAGCAGAAATAATATTGACTTCACCAATTTACCTTCAGGCTCCTACCAATTTCAAGTACAATCCAGATATTTAAATAATTTTTGGAGCAAGGATGTTACCGAGCTTACTATAAAAATCAATACTCCTTTTTATAAAACTTGGTGGTTTTATTTACTACTGCTTATTGGAATTATGCTCCTAATAGGAAGCCTTATTCGGTTGCGTATTAACTATATAAAAAGTACAAATAAAAATAAGCTCCGACTCATGATTGAGTCACAAGAAATAGAGCGTAGTCGAATATCAAGAGAATTGCACGATGATTTTGGTGGGCGACTTTCAACACTCAAACTACATATGGAGGCAATTAAATTACAACCAGAACAGGCCAAAGAAATTGCACAAAGCACAACTAAAATCATTGATCAATCTATCGTGGAGCTGCGCAATATATTGTTGAACCTAAGTCCAAAAACATTGACTGATGACGGCTTAGAAATTGCCCTACAAGAAATAGCAAATAGTATAAATAAAACCAAACTACTTCAGATTACCTCCTCCTATTCTTTAAAAACTGATTTAAAACCCAGTGCCGCCATATCAATTTATAGAATTGTATTTGAGCTCATCAACAATACAATTAAACACGCGGAGGCTAATCAAATAGATATTTCACTAACACAACGAGAAGATGTGCTGGTATTGCATTACGAGGATAATGGAATAGGCCTTCAATCACAAAGTAAGAGCAAGGGCTATGGATTATCCAATATCCAAAACCACTTACAAGTCCATGACGCAAAAAGTTATATAGACTCCGAAAAAGGACAGGGCTATCATTTCACGGCAGAGTTTCCGTTGGATATTCTTAATTAGAATTTACAATACAGCTTGAATAGAAACTAGTCCCTTTTTACAAAACGCTTGAGAGCAGTCCCTTTTTCAGTTTCAATATGTAAAAAATAAAAACCGGTAGTAAGATTAGAAATATTTATTCTATTAAAATCATGAGAATAATTACCCACGACCATTCCGAGAATATCCAGAATAATCAATTTGCTAATTTTTGTCTCAGATCGTAAATTCAATTCATTTGTAGCTGGGTTCGGATAAACTGTAAACGAAACATTATTTGAAACACTAGAAGTTGAGTTTGGTGCAGCTGTAGTCAATTTCCAAAGTTTATTCCCAGAAGCCATAAAGTTGCCTGTAAAGAATAATTCGCCACCATATTTAAACATCGTAGTTGTACTCAAATCATAATTAGCCTGGGCGTTGACCGGCTCAATAATTTTCGTTCCTTGAGTAGTTCCGTCACTCTCCCAAAGCTTCTTAGTTCTTCGGTTGGTATCGATAACCAAATACAATTTATCATTATACGCGACTGCTGATTTTAACCCATGGCATTGGCCACGGGATGATATCTGCTTGATGAATTTTGTACCAACAGTTGTGCCATCTGTTTTCCAGAGTTCAAAAGAATTGGCAGTTGTGCCAGAAGCAAAATATAGGTCTCCCTTGAAAGAAATAAACTTCGGATAGCCAAAAATTGAAAACCCGTCTGAGCTAATATCTTTTAACATAAAAGTTCCTCCCGCAGTACCATCGGTTACCCAAGGCTCACGACCATTCACACCATCACTTGCTACGAAACAAGCTTTGCCATTCACTTCTTTAAAAAAGGTCGGAGGCCTTGCATTTATATGATTAAATGCCTTTATCATGGACGTCCCCGCAACCGTGCCATCTGTTTTCCACAGTCCTTTGCCATTTCCCTGAATAACCGAAAACAATAAGTTGCCCTGATAAACAAAAAAATCAGCAGGATATGAATCTCCAAAAGGGTTCATATCCATAAACAATTGGGTGCCTCCAATTGTACCGTCCGTCACCCATACCTCATTTCCGCTTGCAAAGTCATCAGCTCTAAAATATAATTTTCCATTATACTCAGTTAGTTTGATGCCGCCCCCTACACTAGTATTGGGAGCGAAAGCTGAGGCCGGAAAACCTTTTAGTATATGCGTGCCGCCAACGGTTCCATCGGAAGTCCAAATCTCATAGTAGTTTGATGAATTATATACAGTAAAAAATAACTCATTATTGAACGAAATAAAATCATGTACGGAAGTGAATGCGCCTTCGGTAAGTTTTTTCAAAGATTTTGTACCAGCCACTGTCCCGTCAGAAACCATTAAACGTTTTTCACTTGACCCAAACGTACCCACGAAATACAATTTACCTGCAATAGAAGTAAATTGATTGCCAAATCCATCTACGGAATCGTGGAGAGGGCTTTTTATTGTACCTGTAGTACTACCATCAGATTCTAATAATTGAATTCCGCTTGGATTACTTAAAGATTTCAGAAATAGTTTTGAATTAAACGTAAAAAAAATATCTGGACTAAAAGCAGAAGGTTGTGAAATGCTTTTTACAACTGAAAATGTCTGGGCTTGTACATTCAATCCTAAAAGAAAGATAAATACGAATAGTAGCTTATAATAATGGGGGTGTGTTTTCATAATATTAGTTTTTTATTACAAACAAAGCTAGAAGAAAGCAGTGTAATGAAATTATTCGTTCGGTAAATATTTAGTCATGAAATAATGACACTTAGCTTACAACTGCCGCTGCAGTGCAAGCATTCGGTCACGCAGTTTAGCCGCTTCAATAAAATCTAAATCTTTAGAAGCCTTCAACATCTGTTTCTTGACATTCGCAATGGCTTTTTCTAATTGCTTCGGTGTATTGTAGCCCGCAAAATCTTCTGCCGCTATTGTGCTATTATCTTCTGGTTGCGCATAATTCACATACTCCGGATTCTCTAATTTGATGTCCAAAACAGATGTTTGTTGCAATACATTCTCTATTGATTTTTTTACCGTCGTGGGTGTAATGCCATGCTCTTGGTTATAAGCCATTTGCTTTATTCTTCGACGCTCAGTTTCATCCATAGTGCGCTGCATACTTTCCGTAACCTTATCTGCATAAAAAATAACCAAGCCGTCCACATTACGTGCTGCTCGACCTGCTGTTTGGGTTAGCGAGCGTTCATCTCTTAAAAAACCTTCTTTATCGGCATCCAATATGGCGACTAAACTTACCTCCGGCAAATCCAATCCTTCTCTTAAAAGATTTACACCTATCAATACATCTATATCGCCCAAACGCAATTCGCGTAAAATTTCCACACGCTCTAAAGCATCAATTTCACTGTGCAAATATTTACACTTGATATTAATGTCCATTAAATACTTCGCTAACTCTTCACTTAGTTTTTTGGTAAGCGTTGTCACTAAAACCCGATCGCCTTTTTTTACTCTGTTGTCAACCTCATCTAATAAATCATCAATCTGATTTATACTCGGACGCACTTCTATTGGAGGGTCCAATAGACCAGTGGGTCGTACAACTTGATCTACATATTCTCCTTCGCAAATTTCTAATTCATATTTACCCGGCGTAGCACTTACAAAAATGGATTGGTTCACCAAATTTTCAAACTCTGTAAAATTCAGCGGTCTATTATCCAAAGCGCTGGGTAATCTAAAACCGTATTGCACCAAATTTAATTTACGGGATTTATCACCTCCAAACATTCCACTCACCTGTGGTATAGTAACGTGGCTCTCATCAATCACCATCAAAAAATCATCAGGCATATAATCTAACAAACAGAAAGGTCTTGTCCCTTGCTCTCTTCCATCCAAAAATCTTGAATAGTTTTCTATCCCACTGCAATAGCCCAACTCGCGCATCATTTCTACATCATGCTCTACACGCTCTTTTATTCGCTGCGCTTCCAAATGCTTGCCTTGCTCCTTAAAGTAAGCCTCTTGCGCTATCATTTCATCCTGTATCTCATAAATAATTTTATGCAATTGATCTTTGGGCGCCACATACATAGTCGCAGGATAAATGGCTGCATTAGGAACGGATTCTATTTTCTTACCCGTTTCTAATTCTATTTTATGAATCTCTTCTATTTCATCATCAAAGAAAATAAAACGAAACCCATAATCAACGTAGGGCAAATTCACATCTACGGTATCACCTTTTACTCTAAACTGCGATCGATTAAACTCCTCTGTGCTGCGCTCATATTGTGCTTCTACTAAGCGATGCAAAAATTTATTTCGCCCAAAATTCTCACCTTTCGCTACCCGCACAATACCACTTTTAAAATCGGTAGGATTTCCCATACCATAAATACAAGAAACCGAAGCCACTACAATGATATCTCTACGACCCGATAATAAATTAGCAGCAGCACGCAGACGCAATTTATCCAATTCCTCGTTTATACTGAGGTCTTTTTCTATATAGGTATTGCTAACCGGCAGATATGCTTCAGGCTGATAGTAGTCATAGTAACTCACAAAGTACTCCACGGCATTATTCGGGAAAAACTGTTTGAACTCACCATACAGCTGTGCTACTAAAGTTTTATTATGGGTAAGTATCAGCGTAGGTCGCGATACTTCTTTAATCACATTAGCCACGGTAAATGTTTTACCACTTCCTGTCACACCCAATAAAGTTTGATGTTTCTCCTCTGCTTCTAAACCGGCTACCAATTGTTTAATAGCTTGCGGCTGATCGCCAGCCGGATTAAAAGGAGATTGTAAATCAAACATCAATTGTAAAAATAAAAAAACAAGAAGAACTTATCCGTTTTAAGTTCCAAGAACTAACTATTTATCTAATATTGTGTCCATTATACTTTTCATGCCCTCTGTATCAAAAGGCTTCTCAGCGTAATGGCTCACCAAAGGGTGTAAGGCAGCTTTTTTCTGATCCTCGTCTCGGGTGGAAGTAGTCAAAATACAAATATCTATTTTATTCAAAACTTCCTGAGACCATAAATTGGCTATTTGTTCAAGAAAGTCCCAACCAGACATATTGGGCATATTAATATCTAAAAATAGCAAGTCCTTCTGCTCCGTAACATCAGCAGCGATTGTTTCCAATGCTTCTTCCGGATCTAAAACTTCCACCACGTGAACCTCATCATACAATTGGGTTAATTGGTACTTTGTAATAAAAATTGAATTTTTATTATCATCTACTATATAAACAGTTCTATAATCTAACAGCATATAATTTTTTACTTAATTAATGACTCTCTGATGGGAAAGTGCAAATAAATTCACTCCCTTCACCTATTTTAGAATAAACATCTACCGTACCGTTATGCACTTTCATAATTTTCTTTACGTGAGCCAATCCTATACCCGAGCCTTTATACTTCGTCGGACTATTTAATTTTTGAAATAAAAGAAAAATTCGGTCCAACTTAGTTTTAGAAATTCCAATACCATTATCTTTTACAGAAAGAATAATATTTCCTTTACTTTTTTTAGATCGTATTTGCACGCGTGAATTTTCTCCTTCTTTTACAAACTTAATGGCATTGGACACCAGATTTTGAATCAATAAGCGCAGTAAATTTGAATCCGCCAACACTTTATGCTTTGCATTTACCGTAATCATAGCTCCTGATTTAGAAATATCATCTTTCAAATCAATTAAGACCTGTTGAGCCGCATCGTCAATTGAGACTAACTCTAGCTCATTAGCAGAATCCAGTTTAGCATAATCAAGAATCGCATCCAATGATTGGTTCATATTCGTAACCGTAGAATCTATCATAGTCAAAATGCCCGTCAAGTTTTCATTTTGAACTTCCTTAACCTCCTTTCGTAAGATTTCTAACGACCCTTTAATGGTACGCAGTGGCTGTTTTAAATCATGAGAGGTTACAAAAGCAAACTCTTCTAAATCTTTATTGGCTTGTTCTAACTTTCTTTTATTGGCCTGCAGCTCAGAAATCTTGGTAATATCTGTGATAAAAAAGATTAAAGATGCTACCTTTTTATCTTTTATTTCATCAAAGGCCGAAATGCGAATATTTACATTGCACGTTTCGCCTTTAGAATTGCTTAGTTTAAAATCTTTACTAAACTCCTTTGTTTTTTGATTTAGTATGTCACTGACTGCAATATCTAATAAATTGAAACTTACTTTGTCTAGATAAGGTTCAAAAAGTTCATGATTGCTAATGATACCCTTTTGTTTTTTGATATTTAAATACTCAAGCAACTGCTCATCTTGCAATATTGATTCTTCATTATTGTAATCATAGATTACGACATAGGAAGGCGAGTATTCCTTTATTTTCTCTAACACTTTTGTTTGCTCTCCCAAGGCAAGTTGAGCTCGATGGAAGGTATCAATATTAATGGCGATCCCACATATTTTAGTAACTGTTCCTCTCTTATTACGCTCTATGGGCAAATCATAAGAGATAAACCATTCATATTCATCAGTACCTTTTTCAGGATTAGTTAGCAATCTATAGACCACCGCGCTTACCTTATCCTTCTTGAGTTTTTTAATTTCTGCATGATGCGCCATTGCTTTTGGCAAATCATCTGGGTGAATCACTTGATCCAATACTTCCTCGCCTAACTCCTGAAGATCTTCTTCTGTTTGCCCCATCAAAGTGGAAGAAGCCTCATTGACATAGACATTCTTATTCGTTACCAAATCATAAATATAAATTACTCCAGGAACAGTCTGCAGCACATTATTAATGAACTCATTTTTAATTTTCAGCTCCGTTACCTCAGTATAATTTACAACGACACCCGAAACACTTTTGTCGGTATTTCTATAAGGCTGAATCGTTTGTATAAACCATTGCCCAGAATGAGTCTGTATTTCTTTGTGTTTAAGTTGTAAATCTTTAAGCACTTCTTTGATGTCTTTTATCAAATCAGAATCAGGCAAAGAGAGGTCTTTTATATTCCGGCCAATATCACTTTTGATAAAACTAAAGACCGGGTTTTCTTCAGAAGTAAAATTCTTGATCGTGAGTTTATCTGATATGAAAATATTCATAGCACCCGAACTTTTAATTAAGTTCGAAAAATCATCATTCAGTACCAACAATTCTACATTCCGCTCCTCTAGCTCCACGTTTACTGTATTGAGCTCCTCATTTACAGATTGCAATTCTTCATTGGTACTCTGCAATTCTTCGTTAGAGCTTACCAATTCCTCGTTGGTCGCTTGTGCTTCTTCATTGCTCGCTTCCAATTCCTCAATCGTCATTTGTAAATTCTCACGCGTATCGGTGAGCGTTTGTTGCAAATATTGATACTCCTCTTTCTTTACACCCTTAGTGCTTATAACATCTCCATCTCCTTTTTTAGTTTTATCATCTATTTCTAGAATATTAATAATAAAAAGACGCTGTCGAATTTTTTTACTACTCAAATTACTAATACTCAATTTAGCAAAGTGCAATTCATCTTCATAATCAAATGAAAATGTTTTCGTTATCGGCTCGGTATCTTTAGGCGATATTTTGGAAACTGCCGAGGCTATCGGAATACTAAACTCTGGTGGCAGCAGATTAATTAATTTTAGGTTTTGTAAATCAAAGCCCCCAACAGGAAAAGATGCAAACTTATTAAAATCACCATAAAGCCTCACGATATCCAAATTACTGTTCACGATAATGCAAAGTGATTTTGTAATTTTCGTAAGCGACCGTATCGATTCGTCTGTTATGGCATCCAAGTTCTCAATCGAGCGTTTTGTTCTGCGATTATCCCATTGATCACCCCGCGCTATCCAACTACTACCCAACTCAACAGAGTCTTTTACTTTTTGATAAATTTTAGCACGTTTATCTACCGTTTGATAATAAGACTCTAATCGTCCAATATGCTCCGACCCTCCCAAGAAAAGGTAACCATTGGTATTCAAAGCATAAGTTATATTCTTAAACACAATTTGTTGTGCATCTGTTTTTAAATAAATCAACATATTCCTGCACACCACCAAATCCATTTTACTAAAAGGAGGATTAGACAAAATATTGTGATAAGAAAAAATAACCTTCTTTCGTATCGAAGGTAAAATTGTATAACTATCACCTTTGTGCGTGAAGTATTTAGTCAAATAATTTTGCGGAATATCTTTTACAGCAACTTTGGAATACACACCTTTGCTAGCTACATCTAGTGCGTATTTATTAATATCTGTAGCAAATATTTTAAAATTATTTTGCTCTCCTAGATTGTTATTTTCTATGTACTCCTGCAAAAGAATAGCCAAAGAATACACCTCTTCTCCTGTGCTGCAGGCAATACTCCATAATTTTATTTGTCCCGATTGTGAATTATTAAAAAGCTGCGGAATGACTTTTTCGTCAACCGCTTGTAGGTGTTCTTCGTCTCTAAAAAATTCTGTAACACCAATTAAAAATTCATGGGCCAATTCATGCAACTCTCCTTCATCCTCTTCTATCAGCTTAAAATATTCTTCTAAATTTTCAGCGCCTTTATAATCAATCCGACGAATCAATCTTCGATTCAGCGTTTGGGGCCTGTACAAACTATAATCAATCCCCACATGCTCATGGATCAGTGCAACAATTTTATCATAGTATTCTGCATGTTTATTTTCAAATGCCTTTAATTGGGATTGATTAAATTCAATGTAGTTTGTAAGCTCCTCTGGTATTTCTTCTACCGGCAATACAAAATCCGCGATACCCGTTATAATCGCATTATTTGGCATACCCGAAAATTGCAAATTGACTGGATCTTGTACAAAAATTGTCCCGCCATTTTCCTTAATACTTTTACCGCCCCGCGATCCATCGGAACCCGTTCCCGAAAGTATTATTCCAATCGCTTTTTCTTTTTGCTCTTTAGCTAAAGAATTAAAAAATATATCAATGGATAAATTTAGTTTATTAGAGGGTGCTCTTTTTATAAATTGCAATGCCCCGTTTTCTATAATAATATTGTTCGCCGCCGGTATAAGGTAAATATGATTCTCTTCTAATTTGATCCCTTCTGTTGCTTTCGCTATGGGCAGGTTCGTCACCTTACTCAATAACTCAGGCATCATAGATTTATAATCTGGCGATAAATGCTGAACAACAACAAACGATATACCTGACTTTTCAGGAACATTTTTGAAAAAATTTTTAAGAGCATCTAAACCTCCGGCAGAGGCTCCAATACCAACAATACTTTTTGGCTTCATTTAGTAATCTTACTTTGTGATAGAAGAATTAAATATAAGAACGGTGAGCAATTTTTCAGAAATATTTCAAGAGTATCTCAATCTGTCAAACGATTCGCCCAACAAGCAGACTACTCGAATCTTGACAAGACAATTACGGCCTAAATAATCTTAGTCTTTCTAGACCCTCCAGAAACAAGTAACTCACAACACCGAATTAAGAAATTTTCAACTAAAGTTCTCTGAATAAAAATGACCTAAAACCACAAGTAGTGCTCTACATAAAAATCACGACTCATATCCATAATTATATAAACAACATATTTCCAATCTATCTTTACAAACGAAAAAAGATGAGAATAGGATTTGATGCCAAAAGGCTGTACTGCAATTTTACTGGACTCGGCAATTATAGCCGGACCTTGGTAAGCAATTTATTATTGTCAGCACCCACGCAGAAATTCAATTTATATACTCCCCGAATAGAACACACGAATCAAACAGAAAAGTTTCTAAAACACCCAAACCTATCTTCTTACCAATCAAGGGCAATTTTTAAGTCTCTTTGGCGTAGTTTTTCGATTCGCAAACAATTACAACTTGACGGGATAGAACTATATCACGGACTGAGCAATGAAATTCCGTTCGGCTTAAAAAGTAGAAATATAAAAAGCGTTGTCACCATTCATGATTTAATTTTTAAAGAATATCCGGCTACCTATCCGCTCATAGACAGAAAAGTCTATGATTATAAATTTCGTAAAAGCTGTGAAACAGCTGATAAAATTATTGCCATCAGTGAACATACTAAGAAAGATATTACCAAACATTATGGCATTGCACCTGAAAAAATTGAAGTGATCTATCAAGCTTGTCAGGCTGTTTATTATAATACGCCTTCGGAAGAGATGACACAAAAGGTAATCAGTGAATACAACTTGCCAGTACAATATTTACTATTTGTAGGCAGTATAGAAAAACGAAAAAATTTAAAAACACTTCTGAAAGCGTATCAGTATTTAAGTGACGAGTACAGCCTGCCACTAGTGATAGTAGGAGGCCGGGTAGAATCCTCCGTAAAAAATAAACTATTGCAATTTAGCCAAACGACTAATTTGGATAAAAAATTAATCTGGCTAAGTACCGTAAAAGAAACCGAAAAGCTACAAGCTATTTATTCAAAAGCTCGAGCCCTAATTTATCCTTCACTGTATGAAGGATTTGGGCTTCCTGTGGCCGAAGCCCTTTTATCGAAAACACCTGTAATTACCTCTAACGTTTCTTCTCTTCCTGAGGCGGGCGGTCCATACTCACTTTATATCAATCCTGAAAACCCCAAAGAAATAGCAGAGGCGATTACCTCCATTTTGCAAAACAAGTCTTTAGCCGAAGAAATGCGAAGCAAAGGCTATCAATTTGCTCTTGATAAATTCTCACCAGAAAAATTGAGCACCCAACTGATGAGTTGCTATAAATCCATCTTAGAATCTTAGCAGCATACTCTTTTCTTTAAGGCCACCCTTACTCGAGCAATAAAGTAATCTTGGCACGATTCGCACTGGCCACCACGCCAAAGTCAACATCATCATTCAAAATCAAAAAACAGCAATAACAAACCACGACTGCATACACCACACACACCAAAACCAATAAATTTGTCATCCCTTTGTCTAAAAATGTGTTTTGTTTGCGTTTCATAGTCTTAATTTGCGTTTGTGTTAAACTATTAAATAGACGGTTCGTCTACTTAGGATTAACGCTGGAGCAGAAAAAAAAGTACTCCTTTTAGAAAATTTTATAATTAGATGACAAAAACCCTTCGCATATCGCTTTTGCTGCTCTTCGGCGCTGCTCATTTTTGTCAGGCACAAAAAGATTCTTCCAAACGAAAAAAAGAATTTGAGCCATTAGTTATATCGGGTAGTAAATTTTCTGAGAAGAAAAAAAATGTAGCTCAAAAGATTGATATCATAACCAGCAAAGATTTACAAAAGCTCAATACCCAAACCACAGCGGATGTTTTAACCCTATCGGGTAAAGTATTTGTCCAAAAAAGTCAGCAAGGCGGTGGGAGTCCTGTCATAAGAGGATTTGAGGCAAGCCGAGTTTTATTAATGATTGATGGGGTCCGTCTAAACAATGCTATTTACCGATCAGGACATTTACAAAACGTAATTACGGTAGATAATAATATGCTAAGCCGAGTAGAAATATTAAGCGGTCCTGCCTCTACACTTTACGGCAGCGATGCCTTGGGAGGTGTAGTCATGATGCAAACTAAAAAACCAAAACTTTCTCCTTTTGCAACAAAATTAGAGTTGACAGGCGCCAACGCTTTGGCTCGGTTTTCTTCTTCAAATCAAGAAAAAACAATCAGCGCGGGCTTTGGACTTGGCAATAAAAAATGGGGTTTACTCACTAACATTAGTTTATCAGATTTCAGTGACTTACGACAGGGCGCCTGGGACCCAAATAATCAGTTACAAACATGGGGGCGAAATTTTTATGTAGACCGAATCAATGGAAGGGATATTATTAAAGATAACAATCCTCTACTGCAAAAATTCTCGGGCTATCGACAAATGGATATCCTTCAAAAAATATCATTTGTACCTTCTCTAAAAAGTAAACACAGTTTAAATTTTCAATTTTCTACCACGACGGACATTCCAAGATATGATCGCTTAACACAAACAGATGACAATGGGCTTCCCCGCCATGCAGAATGGAATTACGGCCCGCAGCGTAGAAACATGATTGCCTATCAATATGATTTTTTTGGAAACAAAAGATTCTATGATGATTTTAGATTCAACCTTAGCTACCAAGACATAGAAGAAAGTCGGAATACTCGCCGATTTCAAAGTGACGTAATTCAAAAACGAAAAGAGAATATTCAAGTACCCGCCCTAAATGTGGCCGCCAGAAAAAAGATAAAGCAGCACGAAATCACGTACGGAGCTGATGCTCAATTCAATATTTTACAATCCACTGCTGTGGCAGAAAACATTGTGTCCGGAGAAAAACAACCCACCGACACTCGCTACCCTGACGGTCAAAACAATATGAATTTATACGGTGTCTACGCGCAGCATGTTTATAAATTCGGGAAGGGGAAACTTGTATTAAACGATGGAATTCGTTTCAATGCTACTACATTGTATTCAACCATTGAGAATAATATCCTGAATCTGCCCTTCACAGAAATTAATGAAACCAATCGAGCCGTGACTGGAAATGTTGGTTTGATTTATTTCCCTTCCAAACCGTGGCGTATTAACCTAAACGCATCTCGTGGTTTTCGCGCTCCAAATATTGACGATCTCGGCAAGGTATTTGACAGCTTTGTAGGTGAAATGCTAGTGGTGCCCAATCAAAACTTAGAACCGGAGTACACGAATAGTGTTGACCTTGGAGTAGAATTTCGAAATAAAAATTATTTTTTTAGTGTGTATGGTTTTTATACCCAATTTCAAAATGCTATTGTATTAGATGATTTTCAATTTCAAGGTCAAGACTCTCTGTTATACAATGGTATAAATACAAAAGTGTTTGCGAATCAAAATAAAGCAGAAGCTTTTTTGTACGGAGCGGGTATTGAATCTAAAATAAAATTGAATAAAAATTATACTGCCGCCGCAAATATCGCCTACACCTACGGTCGCTTTCAAGAATCAGATAAAACCGAAGTTCCCTTGGACCACGTACCGCCTGTATACGGAAGGGTTTCTGTTGCGTATCAAAAAAAGAAACTCGCCTTAGATTTATTCTGCCTCTTTAATGGAGCCAAAACGTTACAAAACTATAATCCAACCGGTGAAGATAATTTACAATTTGCTCTAGCCAATGGAACGCCCGCTTGGTATAGTGTAAATTTCAGAAGCTCCTATACAGTCAATAAACACTTTACCGCTCAGCTCGGCATGGATAATATTCTGGATAGAAATTATCGCCACTTTGCTTCAGGCATTTCGGCTTCCGGTAGAAATTTAATTTTGAGTCTGCGTTATAAATACTAGTAGCGCAACCGCCTCCTATTTGGAAAAATAATTTTTTACCAAACGAGCCTTATGCTCTCCTATTTCAATTGCCAAAACCTCCTGACTCGCCTCCTTAATTTTTTTAACTGATTTAAACTTCTTCAACAACATCGTAGCGGTCTCCTTCCCAATTCCCTTGATGGATTCTAGTTCATTTTTAATAATACCCTTACTTCTTTTTTGACGGTGAAACGTAATGCCAAACCGATGAACTTCATCCCGAATTCTTCTTAACAATTTTAGACTTTCACTTTCAAACGGTAGCTGCAAAGATTCCTTATCACCCGGAAAAAATATTTCTTCAATATTCTTCGCCAAGCCGATGATATTTATTTTGCCCATTAACTCTAGCTCTTGTAAAGCGTCTATGGCTGAATTTAATTGACCTTTCCCCCCATCAATCACAACTAACTGAGGCAAAGGTTGTTTCTCATGTAGCAAACGGCTGTACCTCCGAAAAACGACCTCGCGCATGGAAGCAAAATCATCGGCACCTACGACTGTTTTAATATTAAATCGTCTATAGTCTTTTTTACTCGGCACGCCATTCTTAAAACATACCATACCAGCCACCGGATAGCTCCCCTGAAAATTAGAATTATCAAAACACTCAATATGATCGGGATAAAAAGGCAAACTCAGATCGTCTTGCAATTGCTCAAGCAAAGCCTCCAAATCATCTTCATTTTTTTCCTTAATATGCAGAATTGCTTTTCGCTTTTCTTCATTCAGTAAATGCCTTGCGTTTTTAATAGACATTTCTAGAATTTTCTTTCGATCGCCCACCTTGGGAATTCGTTGCATCACATCGATTGGCATGTGAATTTCAAACGGTAGTATAATTTCTTTACAGGAACTATTAAATTTTTCACGAAGCGATAAAATAATATGAGGCAGAATTTCACTATCCGCTTCGCCTAATTGTTTATCGTATGAATCCGAAAAACTGTGAACAATATTTCCCGCAACAATCATCATATAATTCACGTACACCCTATCCGCATTGCTCAAAACGCCCACTACTTCTGTATTATCGAGTTTCGTATTTACAACAATCGATTTTTGATTGTAATTTTTAATGCTGACCAATTTATTTTTGAGCAACTGCGCCTTCTCAAATTGTAAATCTTCTGCGTACTGCATCATTTGCTTTTTGTACACTTTTTCTAATTCAGTGTTTTTACCTTTTAATACGTCCTTGATTTGTGACACATGCCACATATAATCCTCCTCAGTCTGCAACTCAATGCAAGGGGCTTTGCAATTGCCAATGTGATATTGGAGACAGGCTTTGTAACTTTTTTTGGCAATCACTTTCGGGTCTAAGTTTAAATTACACGTCCGAAGAGGTAAAGAGCGTCTTAAAAATTTAAGTATTTCTCTGACAGCAAAGGCAGATGTAAACGGCCCGATGTACTCTGAACCATCTTTAATTTTTCTCCGAGTTAAAAACACTCTGGGAAAGGATTCATTCTTAATAACAATGTGCGGATACGACTTATCATCTTTCAGAGCCACGTTATACTTAGGCCGCAATTTTTTAATGAGCGTATTCTCCAACATCAGCGCATCATACTCCGAATTTACAATCGTAAATTTTATATCCACTATCTCTTTTACTAGACGAGCTGTTTTAGTATGCTTATGATTTTTTACAAAATAAGAACTCACACGTTTCCGTAAGTCCTTGGCCTTTCCTACATAAATCACCTCTTTCCTTCGACTAAAATATTGATACACCCCCGGCTCGTGCGGAATAGAGGGTGCGATATTTGAGAAGTCATTTTTAGTCATTCAAGCGAAATTCTATTCAAACCGAAGCGAATCAGTTAAAATACTTTTACTGAAAATAGTAGGTATCAACCGAAATGTTTTTAGGCTCTCTCCTTTGAATTTGCAATAATTCCCGAGGCACAAAAAGTACTCGTTGGCTCTTTTGATCACCTTCATTCGTTTCGAAATACAGACTAGTCAATTCTTGGTCTGCATCGCTGCCTACTATACTTACGGAACGAGTATAATCTTCGGGCACCACTGATTCGTACAAAAAAGTAATGGCCTGCGAAGCACTGTCTTCGAGCATTTCTATTTTGTAATGATGGTCTAATTCTTGTTGCTGCAGATTCGCTTTTTTAAATAAGGCTCTAATTTCTTCCATAGGCATTTCCGAATGCGCTATGTTGCTGGTGTCAGCTCCCTTCATATTTCTACTCACTTTTAAATAGGAGCGTACGGAATCCATTTTCCAACCTTCGCTGAGAACCATTTCTAAATCTGGGTAATTAATAAGCTCATCGCCCTTTAACTCTTCAGACCCACAAGAAGTACCCAGACAAATTAAAAAAAATAATACGCCACTTATTAATAAATTATTTAACTCCATAACCTGCGTCTTTTAATATTTTTTTTATCTTCTCGACTTCATTTCCCTGCACAATCATTTCACCATGCTTGTAACTACCACCCGTTCCACATTTCTGCTTGAGCATTTTACATAGTTCTTTTCCGTCTTCTTCTGCGCCCTCAAAACCTTCGATCAACGTCACTGTTTTCCCGCCTCGCTGTTTGGTTTCTTTTCTTACGTGCAACAATTGCTCATTCGGTGCTGGAGTTTCAATATTCTCTGACTCTTCAAATTCAAAACTATCATTCGTCGAGTAAACCATTCCACCCCCACTATTTTTATTTCTTTTTTTTCTGCTCATTACTTCACCGCTTTTAAACTTAAATCCATGCTAGTCGCATGATGAATCAGAGCACCCACTGAAATATAATCCACGCCCGTAGCAGCATATGAGGCAATCGTATCAATTTCAATACCGCCGCTCGCTTCGGTTTCAAATTTTTTATCAATTATTTTCAAGGCTTCCACTATTTCGTCTGGCGAAAAATTATCTAACATGATTCTATCCACCCCACCGTGTGCCACTACTTGTTTCACCTCATCAACACTTCCCGTTTCAATTTCAATTTTAATGTCAAGACTTTTTTCTTTTAAATAAGCGTTGGCTTTATCGATAGCTTTTTCTATACCACCGCAAAAATCAATATGATTATCCTTGAGCATAATCATATCATATAAGCCCATTCGGTGATTGTGACCGCCGCCAATTTTGACAGCTTCCTTTTGAAACCAACGGAAAAGAGGTGTCGTTTTCCGTGTGTCCAACAATTTTGTATTCGATCCTTCTACTTTTGTAACGTAGGAATGCGTTAGGGAAGCAATCCCACTCATACGCTGCATAATATTGAGTACCAAACGCTCTGTTGACAAAAGCGTTCTTGTTTTAGCTTGAATTCTAAAAGCCTCCTCTCCATTTTTAACTAAATCCCCGTCAGATTTCGAAAATTCTATTTTGCAATCAGGCTGAACATATTCAAATATTTTTTTTGCTACTTCCAATCCTGCGATTATACCATCTTCTTTGATTTTTAGCACCGCCTCATCCTTACTATCATCGGGGATACAACATAACGTGCTGTGGTCACCCTCTCTAATATCTTCCTCCAATGACAGTCTTATAAACTCGTTCAAATCCATATCCTCAAAGGTAAGTTTCTTTAAGTAAAGGATAAAGGTTTCTCAAAAAGTCGTCCAAGAAACCTTTCAATCTTTGTATTATTGTATCAGTATGAAAAATGTATTGATTATCTTAGGAATGCTTTTTATGATGAGTGCCTGCTCAGTAATTAAAAAAAAGAACACTCCTGTTAAAGAAAGTTATAAAGTATTATTAGAGACCACGGCAGGTAATATAAAAGTTCAGTTATATGAAGACGTGCCTCAGCATAGTAATAATTTTTTGAAATTAGTAAAAGAAGGTTTTTATGATGGTGTATTATTTCATAGGGTCATCCCTAATTTCATGGTACAAGGAGGCGATCCCGATAGTAAAAATGCCGCTAAAGGAGCTAGACTCGGCAACGGTAGCTTAGGCTATTTAATACCACCCGAATTTAAAGTTGAGAAATACATCCATAAGCGAGGCGCCCTAGCCGCAGCACGCACCGGCAATCCTGCTAAAAAAAGTAGCGCTTGCCAGTTTTACTTTGTAGAAGGTAAAAAACTAAGCGATGCAGAAATAAATAATTTTGAAAAAAGGAAGGCGGTAAAGTATACTGATGCTCAAAAAGAGACTTACAGGACCCTAGGAGGAACACCTCACTTGGATAATGAATATACTGTATATGGTGAGGTAATTGAAGGTTTAGATGTTGTGACAAAAATATCAAAAGCTTCTCGCGATAAAAGCAATCGTCCCTTGGAAGATATAAAAATAACCAAGGCTAGCATTATCCGATAGCGCAACGGCGCTACCAATCTTTGTCCAAGCGGTAATTCCCCGTTTTCTGTTTGGCTTTTTTATCTTTTATTTTTTTCTCAGCTCGATTGAGTGCATCTAATATTTTTTTGGCTTGCTGTTTGCTCATATTGCTGGGTTTAGGCTTAGGCTGGTTCCCTTCGTTTTTTTCATCAGCTTTATCTTTTTCTGATTCATTCTTTTTAGTAGGGTCCTTATCCTTCGGTTCCTCTTTCTTTTTATCGTCTTTTTTATCCTCTTCTTTTTGCTTCTTTTTATCCTTGTCTTTATCCT
>CAZTCQ010000002.1:51254-59152 GCA_964612525.1 uncultured Chitinophagaceae bacterium
TCCTTCTTTTTTTGTTGCTGCTGTTGCTTCAACTTTTTTTGCGCATAAGCCAGATTGTACTGTGTTTGTTTGGCTCCTGGATTTTTCTTCAGCGCAGCCTTATAGTAGTTAATCGCTTCTTGCCATTTTTTTTGCTCGGCCATCACATTGCCTGCATTATGAAAAGCATACGAACTCATTTTATTATCCTTGGCCTTCACGCCAACATATTCATATTGCTTCAAAGCCTGCTCGGGGTCTTTGGCTCGGAGCAGAGCATTTCCAAGGTTGAACCTCGCAGGATTTTTAGCCTTGGCCTTTTTGTCCGCTACCGTCTTTTCGTAAGCGGTAGCCGCCTTTTTATATTCTTGTTTTTTATAAAATTGATTGCCTTTATAAATATTCTTATCGGTAGTTTGTGCGCCTAAAAACTGAGGAATCAACAAAAACAGAAGAACAGAAAAAGCAGTTCTCAATCTCTTATTCGATTTTCGACTTGGTAAGAAAAATTCTAATAACATTAAAAGCAACATCAACACCAAAAAATATTGAAAGTAGGAAGTATAGTTTGCCAACCGACTCTGCCCTAAATTGGTTTTACTAATTTGATTTAATCGGTTCGCAATTTTATTTACGTCGCCGCTAATATTTGACAGGTTTACAAAAATTCCTTGCCCCGATTCTGCCACATTTTTTAACTCTTTTGCATTCATTTTAGAGAGAACCTCGTTCCCGTCTCTGTCTTTTTTTATCTCTCCGCTGGGCAGCAAAATGTTACTTCCTTCTGCCGACCCTACACCAACCGTACAGAGCATGATGCCCTTTTTGCCTATTTTCTTTGCCTCACGTATTGCCTTGTCTTCATGAGCTTCACCATCAGAAATCATGACGATCGCCTTATGTTTTGCATCTTTAGAATTAAAAGATTCATAGCTCATTTGAAGCGCATCGCCCATCACCGTGCCTTGTGTAGGTGCCATTTCCGGACTCGCCAAACTCAAATTCATTTTCAAAGCGGCCACATCAGAAGTAAGGGGAACCGAAACATACGAACGCCCCGCAAAGAGAATGAGTCCAATGCGATTCCCACTCATTTTGTCCATTAGTTTGCTAGCAAATAGTTTGGCCTTTCCCAATCGACTAGGCTTTACATCTTGCGCGAACATGCTATTACTAATGTCCAATGCAAGCATAATGTCAATTCCCTTTTGGGTCATTTTTTCAATCTTACCGCGCTTCTGTAAGTTGGCCATAGCCAACACTCCAAAGAAAAGAGCGGCTGCCAAAAGGCCAAATTTTATCTTAGAAAGTAATGGATGATAAGACGGAATCAAGTCCTTGACCAATTCTTCTTTTCCGAGCAAAGCAATTTTACGTTTCCTCCCTATTTTATAAAAAATATAAAGTAAAACGGCCAACCCGACAAGGAGCAGAAGAATGAAATATTCTTGATGTTGAAACCGAAACATTGAGGAACAAAGCTAAAGTCAGAATACTTAAAAGGATGCTAAAAAATTAGCTGAGATGAATCAGCTGCTCACGCCCTACTCCGTTAGAAACAAAGGCTACGCTCACATTCAAGTATTGTTCAATAAACTCTTTATAAGAAATAAAGTTGGGAGGCAAGTCGCTTACAGACTCACAATCAGAAAGCTTCCCTGCCCAGCCTGGGTGAGATTCATAATTCGGAGCGTACTCATCAGGATTATACTCAAACGGAAACTCTTTAGTTTCCTGGCCATTCGCCGTGTAAGTAGTAGCCACTTTGATTGTATCCAGCTCATCCATAATATCCGTTTTAGTGATGATCAAATCAGTCACTCCATTGATTAAACAGGAGTAATTTAATGCCACCAAATCAAGCCAACCACATCGTCTAGGACGCCCTGTAGTCGCACCAAACTCATTTCCTAATTTGCGCAAAGTCTCGCCCATTTCATCGTGCAACTCCGTGGGAAACGGACCACCACCGACACGCGTACAATAGGCTTTAGTGATACCATACACCTTACCCACTTTAGTAGGCGGTATTCCTAATCCATTACAAAGACCGGCAGAAATAGTGTTGCTGCTCGTCACAAAGGGATAGGTGCCAAAATCAATATCCAACATGGTACCCTGCGCTCCTTCAGCCAATATTTTTTTACCGTCTGCCATAGCTTTGTGTAAGTAATATTCTGCCTTAATCACTTTTAGGGATTTTAAGACTTCCACTGCTTCAAAAAAACCTTGCTCATATTCTGCTAGGTCTTCATCAAAATTCATATTCGAAAGCAATCTGACATGCTTTTCTTTTAACTTATTGTATCGTTCTTTAAAATCCGGCTTGTGCACATCACCCACTCGAATTCCGTTACGCCCTGTTTTGTCCATATAAGTCGGGCCGATTCCTTTGAGGGTACTTCCTATTTTATCTTTTCCTTTGGCTATTTCATTGGCTTTGTCCAATGCTCTGTGCGTAGGTAAAATAATATGAGCCCGGTCACTCACTAATATTTTCTCAATCGGATTGGTTCCTTTTGACTGTATCGTTTCCAATTCTTTTTTCAAGGTAATCGGATCTATCACCACTCCGTTGCCTATCACGTTAGTAATATCATCATGAAAAACACCAGACGGGATTGTGTGCAGCACAACCTTTTCATCATTTACATAAAGTGTGTGTCCCGCATTCGGACCGCCCTGAAAACGAGCAATTATATCATAATCTTTGGCAAGGTAATCTACGATTTTACCTTTTCCTTCGTCTCCCCATTGTAGGCCTAGTAATACATCAATCATGGTTGGTACTTAAAACTCAAATTTAATGCAAAGGACCTAAGCCATGGTGAACTAGCTCAATAATTATTCACGTTTCCCGCCTTTTTTATAACAGTTAGGGCGAATAGGTCTTTAGAACCAAGGTGTCTCCCAACTGAGCATAGGTTTTATAGCTAAGCCAATCACCTAAATTAATGAAACGAGCCCCTGGTGCTAGCTCTATATCGTTGGGCAAATGGCGATGACCAAAAATAAAATAGTCGTACTGATTTTTGCTGAGTAACTCCTTGGCATACTGAATTTGAAATTCTTTGTCTTCACCTAAAAATTCAATGTTCTCATACTTATGCTTCGGCCCCCGTTTGCTAAAGTAGCTTGCGATTCTCAACCCAAGGTCTGGGTGTAGCTGTCGGTACAACCATTGGCAAACTTTATTCCTCAAGATTTTTTTAAGTATTTTATACTGCTTGTCCCCCGGGCCAATGCCATCTCCATGTCCCAAATGAATTCGCTTATCATTAATTTTAAACGTTTGATGCTCATGAATCACCTCGATATTTAATTCTTTCTGAAAATAATCACGCATCCATAAATCATGATTGCCGCTAAAAATAAAAATTAGAACGCCGGCATCACTCAGCTCGGCTAGCTTGCCTAAAAAACGGGTATTCCCCTTAGGCACTACTAATTTGTACTCCATCCAAGCGTCCCAAATATCACCCATCAAAAATAGACAATGCGCATTCGCTTTTATTTCATCCAACCATTGGCAAATGATTTTTTCACGACCACGACTATCTTCCTTTCCTTTGATTCCAAAATGAAAATCAGAAGCAAAATAAGCGTATTGATTCGAAGGTATTTTTATCTCGCGATGGATGGGAAGCATGCGTTCGCAATATTACTCTTTTCCTTGGTTTTTTTTCTGATAGTCTTTCCAATTGCGCGAAACCCATGAGTAAATTTCTAAATTGGAAGCAGAACGAGCATAATCAATCTCCATGGGATAGGCGTTCATAAAAAAGGCTAGGTCGTCGCCCGAGAGTTTGGTGATTTTAGCTGCCAACTCGGGCGTATAACGAGAATCGATAAATTTCTGCTCCTCCATATTCAATACTTGCTTCTTAAACTTGCGCAAGTTTTTATGCTTCTTCGAAAACATTTGCTGAATAGTAGTAACCGGTGAAAAAATAGATTTTTCTTGCTTGTACTTAAATATGTCTCTATAAATTTTTGATCGCTGCACTGAATCCTTTTGATACTCAGTGAGTGGCTTGGCAATTTTTACTGTTTTCAATTCGGTCCGTCCGATAATCAAAGCGACTCGTAAAAATTCTATTTTTTCGACATCGCGCATTCTGAGAATCCTCGGCTTAAAGCCCGTATGACTAATTTGTAAATAATCTCCTTCTTTGACTTCAATAGTAAAAGTGCCTCGATAATTCGTTTTGGCGCCGTACTGAGTGGTTATGTTTTTAATCGTAACACTCGCCATTGGTTTTTGATTCACGGAGTCTATCACAATACCCGAAATGTATTTCTGAGCATTGGTAGAACTAGCTAACAATAGACAAAACAGCAAAAGAAGTCCGACACGTTTCACCTTGCAAAAATAGGTTTCTTGCGGCATGGAGATTGTAATGTTTTCTTAATATTCCTGAAGTCTAGTACACGATTAAATCGTAGAAATCCTCCTCTTGATAATAGGTATTGGCTAGCTGCATAATTTGCTCAGCCGTAATATTCTTGTAAGTGTTCACACTTTTTTGAAACTTTTTCTCATCGCTGTTGTTGAGAATCAGTGATTTCCAACGACTCATAATTTTAAAAGGACCATCAATGCTGCCCAGAATACTACCCAGAATATAATTTTTTACCAACTGTAATTCTTCGCTTGGAACAGGTTCCGTGCGCAGTCTTTTCATTTCATGCCACACTTCTTCTACTGCTTTTTCGGCTACATCCTTCCCTACGTCCGTGGCAATAACGTAAGTGTTCGCCTCCATATTTTGTTGCACAAAGGAATAAATGCCATAGGTATACCCTTTATCTTCTCTAATGTTACTCATCAACCGTGAGCCAAAATACCCTCCGAACAAAGTATTGGTAAACAGCATAGGAATGAAATCCTCATGTGTTCGAGACACAAACTTCTTAGCAATTCTTATTGCCCCTTGTAAGGCTTTTTCATCATTGGTAATGCGATGTTTTTTGCTTTCAGTAGGTTTTATGGTCGCAATCGGTTTTAGGATTGCCGAGGAACTCACCTTTCTTTTTTCAAATTCTGACTGAATTTCTTTTATAACTCCCTGCTCAAATTTTCCTGATAAAAAGAAGGTTGCTTTTTCCAGAGAGATATATTTTTTATGAAAACTAATCAAATCATTTTGGGACAAACTATGATAATCCTTCATAAGAGAATACGAACCATAGGGATGATCAAAACCATACATCAACTCATCAATGGTTCGATTGGCAATGAATTCTGATTTTTTCAAATTAACCGACATATTCTGAATCGCTTGCTGACGGTAAATTTCAAGTTCGTCTTTGGGGAACGTGGGGTCTTGAACAAGCTCAAATAACAGGGGAAGCAAATTGATAAAATGACGGCTAAGGCAGGTGAGTTTTACGATAAAAAAATCATTGTTCTGACTAATAGAAATTGAGGCGCCCACTTGCTCAATGCGCTCGCTGATTTGCAAAGCTGACAGGCTTCCCGTTCCTGACTTTAATAAAGAAGCCACAGCCTTGGATACCACCACTTCTTTTTGAGATTCCAGTAATTTTGGTATGTAAATTTCAAAAGAAATCACATCTTGTGTACCGGCGTTCACCATATAAAGTTTGTTAGTTTCTGAAAGAGAAACCGTTTCACATGAAGGTAGTTGTATGGTAAAATCAGTAGCTTGCTTAATGGCAGGCGGAGTACTTCTATTCAATGACATATTTTATTTTAAAGGTGAGTTCGCTTCTTTTTTAAAATGATTGTAGACCATTTTATCGGCCCATTTAGGAAAAAACTTATTGAGCCAAACCAACAGTTTACCCTGCCGAGTCATGACTACGCTTCGTTTTCTGTGATTCACCGCTTTAATAATGAGTTCGGCACATTCCTCGGCACTCATCAACTTGTTTTCTTGCAAAGGTGTTTCTCCTTGTGAACTTCCATCTGCGGCTAGGGCAGTATTTCTTATGTTAGACGCTGTAAAACCCGGGCTGATCCACATTACGTTGGCTCCCGTTGGTAACAGTTCAATTCGTAAAGATTCTAAAAAACCTTGCATAGCAAATTTGCTAGAAGAGTAAGCACTTCGACCGGGTAGTCCTTTGTTACCTGCGATAGAAGAAATACCAGCAATCGTACCTTTGTTTTCTTTAATCTGCTTTAAAGCCGCTTTGGTGCAATAGACCATACCCCAATAATTGACATCCATTAATTGTTGTAAAACAGGAATGCTGACATCCTCCACTAAAGCACGCATACTAATACCTGCGTTATTGATGAGGATATCCAGCTTGCCAAAATGACTGATGGTGGTATGAATAAAATTTTCTGCTTGTTCTTTTTGACTAACGTCTGCTTGCACACCAATGAAGTCCTCGGAATTCAAATCCGAATCCAATTTTTGAAGTGAATCCATAGACCTAGCACATACAGCAACCTGCGCACCCATAGCTAAATACTGCTTTGCCAAGGCCTTGCCAATGCCGCTAGTGGCTCCTGTAATCGCTACTACTAATTTGAATGGATTATTTTTCAAAATATCTTTTTGAGAAGTAGCAAAGATGCTAATTTTTGTATTACTTTTGCCAACTCTTAGAAAGAATTCCCTAAGTTTTAGGACAGAATACTTTCTGATGATTCGGTAGCTCAGTTGGTAGAGCACAACACTTTTAATGTTGGGGTCCTGGGTTCGAGCCCCAGCCGGATCACTTGATAAAACCGAATGTTTAAACATTCGGTTTTTTTATTTTTGGTTACAATGCTAATCTAAATAGGCAATTTTGTAGCCCATAAAATTATCTTTTACCTTACTTTTAATGCCTTGTCAAAAGGTCAAAAGGAAATTATTCAAACCATTGCTAATCAGTATTCTCCACTGAGCGAGACGTGCATGGAAGATATGCGTAACTGTACCGTTGTTCATCATTTTAAGGAGGCTACGGTTCTTATCAAGGAAAATCAATATTCCGATAAAACATTTTTTATTTTTAAAGGGGCCGCTAGAGCTTTTTATCTAAAAGATGGAAAAGATATTACCGATTGGTTCGCCTTCGAGAATAATTTTATTAGCGCGATTAATAGCTTTTTTACAGGCGTACCTAGTCAATATACCATTGAAGTAACAGAGCCGAGTATCTTATTAGAAATCGCAAGAACCGATGTTGAAAGGCTGTCACTACAATTTCCTGAGTTTGGAATGCTCGGCTATCAAATTGTAGTAAAAACAATGCTACAATTACAACAACGTGTAGTTTCACTTCAATTCGAAACCGCCCAGCAGAAATACGAAAACCTATTAAAAATTCGCCCGGATATTACGCAACGAGTTCCACTAACACATATTGCATCGTACATTGGTATTACTCTAGAAACGCTCAGTAGAATTCGCAACCCAAAAAACCGAATTTGATGTAGGTCAAATACTTTCTCAACTTGCTGACAGACCTTTGTGTTACAACAAAAACGAAAGTCATGTCAAAGAAAAATATCTATTGGGTTATAGCAGGATGTATTGCTTTATTCACCTCTTTTCTTCACTTAATTGGCGGACAAGTAAGCATTGTAAACCCTATGATGGAAAGCTCCATGCCTCTACAGCCTCGGAGTGAAATGCTCGCCGCCTGGCATATAGTAACTGTTTTCTTATTCTTGAGTAGCTATTATCTCTTGCGCTCTGGCTTCGGTCGGTATCAAAAAAGTCCTGAGTATTTAATACAAATGATAAGCTATGCTTACCTAGCGTTTGGAATTGTTTTTATAATCGTAAGCCTACTTCAAACAGTATTCGCACCGCAATGGATTCTATTAATGCCTGTTGGTGTTTTTGGCATACTTGGGCAAAAAAAATTAATCAGCAAAAATTAAAACATGCAACACAAAAAAATACTAATCATCAACGGACATCCCGATAATGAAAGTTATTGTTTTGCCT
>CAZTCQ010000003.1:0-8795 GCA_964612525.1 uncultured Chitinophagaceae bacterium
CCGATTCAAGCCAATACCCCAAACAAACTTTCCTTTTCTAATTTTTTCATTACCCCTATATAAGTAATCTGCTCCTTCCGTATTTCGCATAGGAATGTGCGGATTTTCTATTTTGATAATTCGTTTGGGTAGGAAAGGCAGGTCATGAATAAATTTATTCTGCACTGCATTTCTTATATGCTCATTATCTATCCCAATAGATGCAAAGGCGCTTTGATTAAAATAGGTAGCTGTTTGCCAACTAAGTTTAAGTATGCCATGGGATGCTTTGCTGTATTTTGAATCATTTAGTTTTTTATAACCAAAGCGAGAAGGGTAGTTGCTTTCGTTTACACGTTCTGTTGGGGCGTTTTGTGTTTGACCTGTGTAGAGTATGATATCCAAGCTCAATTTTTGTTCATAGAGTAAATCATTGAAATTTCCTTGATGATAAAAATGTCTACCAACAGTAATCGCCCCTGTTCTAAATTTATCGTAAGGTAAAAAAACGAATCCATCATTTTCTGCGGCAATAAAATAATCACCGAGTCGTACACTCATTAATCCCGTGAGCTGATCGGTTCCAATTTTATCGGAGTATAATTTTATGCCATAGCCAATCATATAATTGCGCAAGCTGTAATTAGAAATAGGAGAGAGCAGTGCAAGGTTTTCAAAATTTGTTTTTTGTTCTCCAAAAGCCACACCCAAGTTTAGATCAGACTGAGATTCTAAGCGAGGAATCCGCGGACCATAATTTTTAAAGGCGTAAAATAGGGTATGATTTGAAGTGATTTGGAAAGCACCCACATTTATGTGAAGACCAATTGTCCCGCCTATGCGATGCACGGGTTGGCCTAGCTCATATACTAGACCTATTTTTAGGCCTCGCTGCTGATACACTTGCGCATGGCATAACTGAGATGAGATTAAAAAGATTAGCGTTATTTTTAAGCTTCGCAACAAGTAGCAAATATCAGAAGAATGGCTGTGCAAATAGAAGAAAGTTGGAAAAAAGAACTGCAAGAGGAATTTGACAAGGATTACTTTAAAAAATTAGTAAATACTTTAAAGCAAGAAAAAGCAGCAGGCAAGGAAATATATCCTGCCGGGGATGAGATTTTTAATGCATTTAAACTAGCGCCTTTTCAAGATGTAAAAGTGGTTATCCTGGGGCAAGATCCGTATCATGGTCCAGGGCAGGCTCATGGTTTATGTTTTAGTGTAAACAAAGGTGTAATCATTCCGCCTTCGCTAAAAAATATTTATAAAGAACTAGAAGCGGATGTAAACTTTTTAAAACCTGAACATGGTAATCTCACCAGTTGGGCGCAGCAGGGTGTATTTATGCTAAACGCATCCCTTACGGTGGTGCGTTCCTCGCCCATGAGCCACGCCAAAATTGGCTGGGCGCAATTTACCAATGCTGTTATTAAGTTACTGAGTGAGCGGAAAGAACATTTAGTGTTTCTATTGTGGGGTAAATTCGCTCAAGAAAAAGGGAAGCTGGTAGACACGAACAAACATACGGTTTTGACTGCGGCACATCCGTCTCCATTTTCGGCATACAACGGATTTTTTGGTTGCCGTCATTTTTCTAAAACTAATCAATGCTTGACTACCTTTGGACATTCCACAATAGACTGGCAAATTCACTAGAAGATGAAAGAAATAATAGGAAGAATATACTTTGTGTATTTGGCGTTGCTTTTTGCCATCCTCATGGTTCCTGTGGCGCTCATTGTTTTTTTGCAAAAGCAATTAGTGTCTGAAAATAAATTTCCTGCAGCCTTGCATAAAACCTTCCGTATTTGGATGGGGATTTTTATGCCGCTTATCTTTTGTCCGGTGCGGCATTATGGACGAGATAAATTTGTGAAAGGAAAAAACTACGTGGTTGTAGTTAATCACAATTCTTTCATTGATATCCCCGTGTCGGCACCGGGAATTCCCGTGCCAAGTGTAACCCTAGCCAAAGTGGAGATTAGTAAATTTCCTTTTTTCGGATATATCTATAAGCAAGGCACCATTTTACTAGACCGAAAAGACAGAAAAAGCAGGTATGAAAGTTTTGCAAAAATGAAACAAGTATTGCAGGAAGGATTGAACCTCTGTTTGTATCCCGAAGGAACGAGAAATAAATCAAATGAGCTTTTAGGAAAATTTAAAGACGGAGCGTTTAAAGTAGCTGTGGAAGGAAAAACAGATGTTATGGTCGGGGTGATTTTAGGTACGAAGCACATATTACATCCAACAAAAAAAATGTTTGCTTGGCCTCACAAAATAGAGTTTCACTTTTTGGGTGAGGAGTCCGTAGAAAATTATGAGGCAACAGAAATCAGCATCTTGCGTGAAAGGGTGAGAAATAGGATGTTAGATTTTATAAAAGAAAATAAAAGTAAGTTAGCATGACGGTAAAAATTTTGGGCTGCAATTCCGCTACTCCGGCCTATGGTCGCCATCCCACTGCTCAAGTAGTAAATTGTAAAGAGCAGCTTTTTTTGATAGACTGTGGTGAGGGAACTCAAATGCGAATGCAAGATTTCAAGGTGAAACGAAGTCGGATCAATCACGTGTTCATAAGTCATTTGCATGGGGATCATTATTTTGGATTGATTGGTTTTATAAATTCTTTGGCCTTGTACGGTCGTGAAAAAGATTTGCACATTTATTGTCCCGAGCAGTTGCAAAGCATTATTGAAATTCAGCTCTTTCATGAGTTAAGTTATAAGCTACATTTTCATTATTTAAACTTTGATAAAGAAGATATTATTTATGATTCAGCTAGTGTGCAGGTAAAGAGTTTTCCGGTGTACCATTCGATTGAAACTTGCGGATTTTTATTTACAGAAAAGGAACGCAAACGTATTATTTTGCCAGAAGAGGTTCGTCACTTTGAAATCCCCAAATATTTTTATTCTCGCTTAACGGCCGGAGAAGATTATGAGCAAAAAGACGGTACGCTTGTTAAAAACGAATGGGTCACTAAGGCGGGCAAAAAACCTAGTAGCTATGCGTATACTGCCGATACGGCTCCTCAGGATAAATACACTGAGATAATTAAAAAGGCAGACTTACTCTATCATGAGGCCACCTATGAAGAAGTGCATTTGCAAAAAGCGATTGACCGACAACATAGCACAGCCAAGCAGGCGGCTCAGGTGGCCAAAGACGCTGAGGTGGGTAAATTACTGCTGGGCCATTATTCCTCCCGATACAAGGAATTGGACAACATTTTAGAAGAGGCCCAAAGCATTTTCAAAAATTCTTTACTCGCTCTAGAAGGACAGGAGTTTGAGGTGTAAACTACGGCAAAATTAAAATGGGGCAATAATTTCTGACCCAGGTAAAAAGTTCATCAACTTCATGGTCGGTTACCGCTATGCAACCCAGGGTCCAATCCGTATTCATCAGTTCACGCTCGTCTGACATTCTATGTAAATTCGGGAAACCATGAATTTTAATTTCACCACCGGCTGATTTGCCTTGCAGTGCGGCGCGAGTTGAGTCTTGACGATTCGGATAACTAATTCCTAAATTTTTATGATAGCTGCTAATAGCGTCCCGTTCGTTGATGTAATAAAGACCTTCCGGTGTTTTTAAATCTCCTTCAAATTCTTTTCTTCCCAAGGGTTCCATGCCTAGTGAAATCATATACAATTTCATTTTTTGACCACGATGATAAGTTTGCATCATTCGTTTGGATTTGTAAATTACTATGCTATCAATTACGCCGTTCACTTCTTTGAAGGCTTCAAAATAAAAAGCTCTGCGGTGCGGTTTGCTTATCACACTATCTTCAGCTAAGGTTTCTTTTACCGCATCCAATATTTCTTCCTGCTGAGCTTGGGCTGTGAAAATGATAAATAAAAGTCCGAATAAGAATGAGAACCGTTTCATAATTTTATAAAAATTGTTTCTGTAAAGCTGGCGGAGGAATTGGACAAGTGTCAAATTTTTCGAACCAACGATACCTGTGTTTTGCAATAAAATTATAAACTTTATCTCTTATAACTTTAGGGATTATCAACAGTATGTTAGATACAATTTTTAAGAAAAGGTTTAAATCTTTTCCCACGGTAAGGGCAGCGGTAGATTGAGTAAATATTATTCCTTGGCGATAATAAATTACCGAACTCAACTCTTTGACTACTAATTCTTTGGGCAATAATTTTTGAGCCCGCTCGTCTTGCAATGGCATGAAATAAATGTCTTTTTTGGAGTTGTATTTAAAAGCAAAACGCACCCATCGATTACAAAACGAACAAACTCCGTCGAATAAGACAATTTTCTTATCCTTCATTTATGATAGCTTGTCTAGGTAATTTTTAATTTTTTTCTGAGTTTCTTCGCTAACACCTACTACAGGAAGTCGAAATGTATTTTCGCAAATACCCATTTGGCTCAGCACAAATTTTACGCCGGGAGGATTGCCGTCGGTAAATAATAAGCCGATTCCGTCCAGTAATTTGTAGTGCAACTCTCTAGCTGTTTCAAAATTGCCATCGAGTGAAGCGTTTACCATATTGGTAAAATCTTTGGTCCAACAATTGGCTGCCACGGAAATTACACCACTAAAGCCAGCAGCTATTTGAGGCAGTACTAAATCGTCATCGCCGCTTAAAATACTGAAACTTGCCGGTAAACGCTTTACCAATTGCATGCTTTGACTCATATTACCCGCCGCTTCTTTTATGGCTACAATGTTTTTAAAATCATTCGCAAGACGAACAACCGTATCCACATCCATATTGCTACCCGTCCGACCAGGAACATTGTACAAAATTATATTTTGATTAGTAGCCTCAGCAACAGCTTTAAAATGTTGGTAAACGCCTTCCGTATTTGGCTTGTTATAATAGGGGACTACGCAAAGTATCCCATCGACTTTTTCTAACGGAAATTCAGCTAAATCTTTTAATACGAGGGCCGTGTTGTTGCCTCCCAAGCCACATACAAGGGGTACGCGTTTGTCATTTACTTGAGCAATGTATTCTAGAACGGCAATTTTTTCCACTATGCTAAGGGTAGGGGTTTCTGCGGTTGTACCAAGCGCTACTAAAAAATCAACTCCATCGTCTATGGTGTGATTTACTAATTTTTCAAGGGATGTAAAATCAATACTGCGGTCGGCAAGAAAAGGTGTTACTAAGGCAACTCCCGTTCCTCTATATTTCTGGTCTGACATAAGGTTGTAAATTAAGTGTGTCGTTTATTTTTTCTATTACATGAGCCACATTATTCGTTTGTTCCATGGGAATAAGGACATCACTACAAGGTGTAAGAAAGTCAATATAGGGACTTACCCTACATTTTGCGTTTGATTCTGTTGACAAGTGAAGCAATTGAGTACAAGGTTCAAAATATAAGTTCAGCAGAATATCAAAACGCCTAACCATAAATCGATCCGTTCTTGGCGAGTTAGGCATTTGCTCTTTGTCTAATTCGGAGAGATTAAAGGAAGGCAAGTAAACTTTTGGATTTTTTTCTCTTTGATTTGAAAAAAGTAATACCTCACATTCAAAGCCCAAGCGTTCTAGTTTTTTTTTATAATCTAAAATTATTTTTTGGTCTTGATTTAATTCTGAGAACAAACTTAAGATGCCTATTCGATAGGCTTTGGAAAAATCAATGTACTCATGATTGACAACCTTTTTCTTTGGTTTTATGGGTCTAGCTACTGGACGATTCATAGTCCCTTTGGGTGCAGCTGGATCCCGCAGCGATTCTTTTATTTTTTTTAAGAAAGACAAAGTTTTAAATCAATGTTTCAAAAATAAAACATTCAATGTAAAAAGAAAGCCAAAGTACTTTTAAATGGATTACATTAACTGACGGCCTCTTCGGTATAGAAGCCCATGTCAGAAAATTTAGCAATTCTGTTGTTGATACGTTCTTGCGGCTTCACTGCTGATAGTTCTTCAGTTACTTTTTTAATATGCCGCTTCAAGGTACGGGCCATCTGTTGTGGATTGCTATGAGCACCACCTTCGGGTTCTTTGATGATTTGATCAATCAAACCAAACTTTTGCATATGCTTGGGCGTCAATTTCAATTGCTCCGCAGCTTGCTCCTTAAAATCCCAAGAGCGCCACAAAATACTAGAACAACTTTCTGGCGATATTACAGAATACCATGTGTTTTCTAACATGGATACTCGATCGCCAATTCCTATTCCTAAGGCGCCTCCACTAGCGCCTTCACCAATAATGATACAAATTACAGGAACCTTGAGGTTCATCATTTCATAAATGTTACGGGCTATCGCTTCTCCTTGTCCACGTTCTTCAGCCTCCAAACCTGGATAGGCACCCGGCGTATCAATAAAGGAAATGATAGGCATGTTAAACTTTTCAGCCAACTTCATTAAGCGCAAGGCTTTTCGATAGCCTTCAGGGTTAGCCATACCAAAATTTCTATATTTACGAAGTTTGGTATTTACTCCTTTTTGATGGCCAATAATCATATAGTTTTGACCTTCTAAGGTAGCAAACCCACCGATAATTGCTTTGTCATCTTTCACATTGCGATCACCATGTAGTTCTTGAAATTTATCAAAAATTAAATCTATGTAATGGTTAGTATAAGGACGATTAGGATGTCGGCTCAGTTGAACTTTTTGCCAATCGGTAAGATTCGCATAGATTTTTTTACGCTCGGTCGCAATTTTGTCCTCCATTTTAACGATTGTAGATGTCATGTCTACCTTCGTTTTGGATTGCGATGATTTTAATTTCTCTAATTCCTCGTGAAGAGTTTCGATTGTTTTTTCAAAGTCTAGGAAATGCATATCTAAAAGTAAAAGTAGTACTTTTTTTCTCAGAAGTTCACTACCAGAAAGCGAATGTTTTTCAACACTATGTTGCGCTATTTTACTTGTTTAGTGAAGTAGAATGCAGTAAAGACTTGGATTACTTGATTAGACCGAAATACTTCTCGACAAGATCTTTATAGTAGGGTTTTAAGGCTGCTGGTACGGTTTTATAGTATTCGATAGCCGATTGCTTACTTTTTAAAATTTCTTTTAAATCCGCCGGAATTTCACGAGTTACTTCTTTCCCCGATTTACTTTCTCGTTCTTCGCCTTGGTCTTGCTCGCGCAGTGCATCCTTTGCTTTCAAGAGGCGGTTCATGATTTTGGCCTGTCGGCTTAACAAATTTTGCGTAATTCGTTTATTTACAAGCTCTGTCTCAATTTTATCCATTTCTGAGCGAATCTTAGTTAACTCTGGGTTGGATTGACCATTCTTAATCAGCTTGGAATGAATATCATTTAATTGTTTACGCAAAGCCGATTGCTGAGCTGCCATGCGAGCCATTTGCTCGCTTTCACTCGGTTTATCGCTGGGCTCCCCACTGGAACCATTGCCTTGACCGCCACCGCCGGGTTGACCACCTTGTCCAGGTTTCTTACCTTGCCCTGGCTTTTTACCTTCACCTGGTTTTTTACCGTTACCTGGTTTTTTGCCTCCTTGTTTGTCCATGAGTTGCTTCATGGCGCTACCTAATTTTTTTTGCTGAGTAATAATATCGCTCAACTGCATACCCATCCCTTGTCCTGGTTTTTTACCCGGTTTTTTGCCAGGCTTACTGCCTGGTTTTTTACAACTTCCCGCTTGACCCGCTTGAGATTGTTGCTTGGCCTGCTTTTTCTGCAGTTGGTCTAGCAATTCATTGAGCATCAAGGCTAGGTTATTCGTGTGGGTCATCACGTATTGTTGACTCACGGAAGCATTGCGTGTATTTCTACCTTCCAAAAACTTAATACTGTTTTTCATGTTAGAGCTAATCTCAGCAGTTTCTTTATTGACGTAGGTAGAAATTTCAAACAATCTTTTACTCAAAGCGAACAAACTATCCGCTATCATTTTGCTGTCATCTTTTAGCTTGTATTGCTCCCTTACATTTTCTACATAAGTCGGGTCGGTTCGATTTGTCTTTTTAACAACATTGATTAACTTCTCCTGACCAAAAGACATGCGCAATAGATTAGAAAGTATTTGTCGAGTGGCTTTGATATCAATCTCTGTTTGATCTTGACTCCCTCCGCCGGCCATTGCGTTGAGGGCGTTCGCCATTTTTTGTAAGCTTTCTTGCGCTTTTTTCTGCGACTTCGAAGATTTGCTTTTGTTGCCTTTGCTTAATTGATCCGAGCTTTTGCCCATTTCGCTTTTGGCGTTTTCCTGTTCTTTTTTAACGTCCTTTAAGTCTTGGGGTGTCTCGGTTTCTTTATTTATTTTTTCGAGTTCTTCTAAATCTTTCTTTAAATCATCCGCTTGTTTAGAAAGTTCATCTTGCTTTTTCTTTAAGTCCTTTGCGTCTTTGTTATTCTTAGTTTCTTTGTTGAGCTTCTCTTGTTTGTCTGCTAGGTCTTGCGCTTTTTTGGCCAAGTCTTCCATTCGCATGTCACGCTCCAACTGTTTCATGAGTTCGAGCATGCGATCTAGATCTTTTTCCATTTGAAGATTTTCATCTTGCGTTTTTTGAAGTTCTTCAAATAGTTTGTCCTTATTGAGCATCTTCATCAGTTCCTCAATTTTTTTCATGCGTTCAGCTAGCTTATTATCTTTTAGCTCTTCCAACATTTTTTCTACAGACTCTTGCTTTTCTTTTAGTTCTTCAGAAAATTGTTTCTCTTCATTTTTCTGTTGGCTTTGTTGAAACTTCTTTTGAATATTTTCTATCTGTTTTTGAATCGATTGGTTTTTGTTGACCAGAGATTCTAACTTCTTTTTATCCTGCCAATCCAAAGACTTCTTATTCAGTAAATCTTCTTTTATTTCTTCAATTTGTTTATCAACCTTTTGATTTTCTTT
>CAZTCQ010000003.1:8895-40826 GCA_964612525.1 uncultured Chitinophagaceae bacterium
CATTATCGCAGGCCAAAAAGTAGTACTGTAATTTATCACCGGCTTGCAAATTCAAAGTTTGTACATCCAATAAATAATCAAACTGAGTAAAGGTTCCTGATGTAATTTTCATTGGGACCGTACCATTACGAGATTGACTCTTGCCTTTAATGGTGTAGTGCATATTCACAGATCGTATTCCGTAATCGTCGCCAGCTTCTCCTGTAAACAAGACAAAATCTCCTGTCAAAGAATCATTGTATTGACTTACATTAATAGAAGGGTGCTGATCAGGAATTACCGAGACTTGATAACGCAAAATATCTTTGGCAGCCACTTGAGCATTGCTTAATGCGATACTGTACGTAGTGTCTCTGTAAAATGTTTTAGAAATAGCAAAACGATTTCCTGATCGCGTCATGGGTTGTGTAGGTACTTGATTAAAACCAAACAGAATTTTATCCGTATGCTCGGTTTCAAATGACCAACGAATGGAAGTTCCCTGAGGTACGACTACATCGCCAATATTTTTTAAGACTTCGTCTTTCTTGCCCGTATAGTTGGGGTAGTTTAAGGATACAGAAAATCCTTTCAAACTTGGATTGGGCATTACCAATATTTTAAAAGGCTCACTTTCAAAAGAATTTCCTTCAAAGTTGAAGGGAGTATTTTTACTTACTTTTTTTACAGTGTAAGCATATACATTATCATACTTTTTTTGCATAGCAATTCGCTGTCCACCGATGTTAATATTCACATTCTCGGGTAGTGTCTTTCCCTTTACTTCCACTTTAATTTCAATGTCGGCGTACTGAGGAATAGAGAGGTTTTTATTTTTTAGTTCAAACGCAAAAGGTGCGTCGGGCACAAATGCTTTATCGGGTTGGAACAATCGCTCGGCACTATCTGTAAAAATTCGCGCATTGGTAAACAGAATAACCACACCGGCTAATAACGGAATTAAAAGGTAGGGGAGGTACTTTTTATTTTTTGAAAGATTAATGGCGGACGAAAACGGAACGGGACTTAGCTCTTTTGTTTTTTGTTCAATACTAGCCGAAATTAGTGCTTGACTTTTTACATTTTCTTGTAAAATATTTAATTGCAAAATGTTCAGCAATTTGTCTTTTACGTCTGGAAAATGATTTCCGATAATTTCAGCGGCTTGCTCACGACTGATGACCTTACCGAGTTTTTGCATTTTTAGCAATGGTCCAATCACCAAAGAAACTAAACTGCCCACGCCTAAGGCGCCAAAAATCGCCAATAAAGTATAGCGCAACCAGGAAGGGAAATAGAAATAATATTCTCCCAAACTAATAATCAAATAAAATGCAAGGGCGCTTGCCAAAAAAATAATGGTACCACGCAGTAATTTATTGGCGTAATACTTTCGTATAAAACCATCCAAGCGATTAATAAGAAGTTGGTAGTTTGTCATTAGTCTCCGACTGCAAGTTACGCCTTTTAGCTCGTGTGAAACTTAAAGGATATGTGAAAAAAAGAAAACTGTTTTAGTGTTTAGCACTATTGCCCAAACATAAACGTAAACATAACACCACCTCGAGTAGTCGTGATAGGGAAGGCCGTACTCACGCTAGGAATGCTTCGACGTCTATCGTACAGCAGGCGTACCGTCAGGCTTTTATTAACCAAATAGTCAATAGAGGGATTGATGCTAATTACTTTCTGACCTCTTGTCGGAATACTTGTACGATCATCTAGACGATTGATACTAGTCAAATCATCACGAATTGAGAAGTCGCATTTAATATTCACATCACTTTTTTGATTATGAAGATTGAAATACTGCGTGGGAATAACTACGTTTTTCAAACGCATTCCGGCCCCTACGGTAAACTCAGTTGTGTTGGTCTCACTTAGTTGGAAATCTATTAAACTCATACTGAGCGTTCTTAATTTTTTATATTCAAACTTGAAGCTTAGCGAGTTTTGTAAGGTTGCATCGATACCCACAATTGGACTAAAGTTTTCACTAATCGTAATATTCGGGACTAAGAAAAACGGAACGTAATTCCCAGAAGTAGAATCAATAAAAGAAGGATAGCCCAAACCAAATACATCATTATACATCAAGGCGCTGTTGAATCCATTCATGGACATAGTACCATTGTAAGAATGCCGTAAAGTAAACTGTTGGAAAATTTTACGCATTTTTTTATTCCGAGCCAAACCATTGTAAGTAAGTCTCCAGTTGGGGAGTGGCAAAATATTCCTAAATGGATTAGAACGAACTGATTGATTGTCCTCCTCGATTAGCGGAATGGTTTCAGGATCTCGGCCTGCATAGGCGGCCAAGAAAGCTGGAATTAAAACATTCTGTTGGTAGCGAGAATATCCTTTTGCGTATTCTGGATCGCTTGGGTTGGGTGTACCACCTGTATAAGGATTTATAATTCCTAGACGACGTGAAATATTTTCACGGAAGTTCTCAAAATTATAAAATGCTTGATTTAAACGATCGGCATTCCTTTTTTGAAATAAAGTTCTAGCCGCAATAAAAGAAACATCAAAACTACCTGTTTGGTATGGGTTTAAATGACTGTATTCTAAGCCACCACCAACGGTATCTTTAAAAAGTTCGGTCAGGCTTTTACTAAAAGTCTTCTTCAGAGTTAAATCAATTCTAAAATCTTTGAAGGGTTCAATATTGGCCGTGATATTATAGTTCTGACTATATTGCTGCTGCAGTTGTTGGCTAAATAAGGAGTCTCGCGTAAACCAATTTTGATTTCCTTTTTCATCAAGCCACATTCGATTGGGTTGATAACCTAGCACAAAATTTGCACCTGGTCGCAGTTGATTCGCGAAGTTCATCCCGCCGTATTGGTTGCTATCCAAATAACCTGGCAATACAGTACCCATGTTTTCGTTGAAGTTAAAACTCATACGCTTGAGACCCATAAGTGCTCGACCGACTATGCGCACACTTTCAGGCGGATCTGGCATTCTTTTTTTACGTTCCAGTCTTTTCTTTTTGCGCTCTTCTTTTCTCTTTTTCTTTTCCTCCTCTTGTTTTTTCTTTTTCTCTTCTGCTTTTTTTCTAGCTTCCGCTTTTCTTCTTCTTTCTAACTCTCTACTTACATCTTGCTTGCCGCTTTGAGTGATTTTCGTATCAGGACTATCCTTTAAAATAGTATCAGGATTATCTTCTTTTTCTTGCTGTTTTTCATCATTGGTTAAAGGTTTCTTTTTAAGGTCTACTTCACTCGTTCCGCTTAAATCTACTTCAACTAACTTCCCGGCTTTCGGTTTGCGAATTTTATCACTCACGTCTGGCACTTCCTTACCCTTGTCTCCTTTACCTTTTTTCTTTTTCTTCTTTCCTTTGTTCCGTTTTGGCTGATTAATTACTCGTAATATTTTTACTTTATTATAAAGCTGTCCAAAATTAAACTCACCATTAACGCTTCTCGTTTGTGTGTTTCCAACGGTGTTTCCCAGTGAGGTTGCCAGTAAAGAAGCTCTAGTAAAATCGTAGGTCGTGGCATAGCTCGCCCGAGCTGTAATCCAATCGGTCAGTGGGAATTTATTGAAAGGCACCGTATAGTTGGCGGTAATATTGTGATTATAATTTGTATTTCTTCCTCCTCGCAAAAGGTTGCTTCTTACGATATCCTTTTTTTCTTTAGTATCAATGCGACCATCAGGCTCATCAATCCGCGCTAAGTTATTGGCAGAGTAATTTATACCTAAGGAGCGGAATAGGTTCCAACGGAGATTATACGTTCGAGTCCAAGTGAAAAATTTAAAATAGTTCGTTGGCAAACTATAGTTCCCATCGTCAATATTTCTAAGGACCGTTTCGCCTATAATACGTTGTACATTATTTCTAAAGGTGAAGTTGGTAGGCAGTAGGTTAATATTAAAATCTCGAATCGGTTTGAGATATTTTCGTTTAGATTTAATCAGTTTTTTGAAAGGTTCAATGGGTTTTGACTTGGGCGCATACGTATAACCAAAACTCAAATTGTGTTCATCTAATTCATCTTTTTCAATTAATGGGTTTCGTTTAGCCGTCTCGGTAAACGAATAACTCATATCAAAGTTTTGTAAATCCCACGGTTCTACTTTATCATTTTTCTTTGGGGCAATTCTAACGTTTTGAACGTTTAAACTTTTGATTGACGTAAAGTCTTGAGCCGCTTGGCGCATGGAGTCTTTTTTATCTCCCGTAAAATTATCAAGCTGTTCCTTAAATCTTACATCCTTATCAAATGGATCAAAAACTGGATTCGTAACGGCTTGATTGTAGCCAGCATATACTGGAAGTTGCACACCCCATTTATCTGGGAATAATTTACCAGCGTTTATGTTCGTCGAAACATCAAACTGAGAAAAGTTTTCTCTGGCGCGTTCGTTTACGCGTTGGTCAATGTTACCATATCCAGCCGTATACATATTTCCGCTCAATTTCACAGTGGCAATATCAGCTAACTGTATATCCGCTTGACCCGTCGCTGCCCAGCCGCCTTCTTCATCTAAGTTGGCCAATCGTAATTCATTAAACCAAACTTCACCACAAATATTACCTCTACTATCATTAGGCGAATTAGGATTGTGAACACCGAGCATACACATTTCCGCATCTCCTATATTCGGATTTCCTACTACGGTAATGGTGCGTCCACCACCTGCGTCGACCAGATACGGTACGGTAGCAGGGTAGCCTTCTTTATTTCTTTTCAGCTTAGCGTCAATCAGCGTCTGAAATTCTAAATTTAAATTGTTTTCCTCTGGCCAAACATTTAATTCGGTACTAATACCCGGTTGCGAGAGTTTTAAAGGGATTCTATACTCGTAGTAATTGTTAGCGAAATCACTTCCTATTCTCAGGAAGCCATGCATGTCACCGTCTTTCAATCGACCAGTTTCCGAATCCTCGGCATGTATAAACATGTCAATTTTTTTAAACTGACGAATGTCCATTCCCAAACTTTTAAATACACCTCGCGAATCTCCATCCTCTAATCCGCATACTTGCAAGGAGAGTGCCTGTTCATTCAGCTGGATATTTTGGTTGTTGGTTCCTTGTTGGATTTGGCGTTGAATGCCAGGAGGGATTACATAAGGTACTGGGCTTCGTGATCCGTTTTCTTCAAGACTTACAGATGATAAATTAAATAGAGTAGCATCATTGTCAGAAATGGGTACGAGCTCTCCAGGTTCTTTCAAAGAAAAATTATAACGACGCCATTGGTTACGACCTAACTCCATTCGCGCAAAACGAAGAACGGTCGTATCAGTAAAACCCGTCATGAACAAACGAGCAAAACGAATACTTCTGAAGTCACTAATCCCACCTACGCTTTGATTATACTTACGAATTGGAATTTTAAACTGATACCAAACTGCATTTGAAACTCGTCCGTTGTCAAACGTGATCGGTGTAATTTGTTTGTTGACGATAAAGTTTTCGCCAACCTGCATATTGGGTTTTACATCTAAAACGTATTGGAAATATTGCTCATTTTCATTCAAGGTGTTGTCTCGATTAATATCCTCTGTTTCAGGAATATTGGTAAATGAATTTGAAAAAGTTTGATTGTTATTTTGAACCGGAGAGTTTCCTTGTGGGTTGTTGAACTCGACGTAGCGACTTAAAACGCCACGTTCTTCTCCGTCGTAATCATCTCCACGAAAGTGGTGATAATTATCATTATTCGGGTCATTATTTGCTTTGTCATAGGCAGCGGATGATACCTTAGTTTTTAATTCCTCTAAATATGCCGCGAGGTGAAGCCGTTCTTCTGCATCGGTCATTCCATCGTAGCCCAAATCTTGATTCCTTCTTTCTTCTTCTGAACTACCAAAAGCTGGAGATAACTGTTGTTGAAACTTAGGTACTTTACTCCAAGCGGTAGTTTGCGTTTTACTATCATCAGGCGGGGAGGGTAGACCATTTTCAAAAAACTTACGTGAATCTTTTAGGATATCTTCTGATACATTTCCTAAGTTCAAGTACAGTTTTCCAGGGTCAGGATTTGGTTTCTTTTCATTCAAAAAGGGATCCAACATCCAAAACTCTATAAACTCAACATTAGCTGTTTCAAAATCACTAAAGTCAATGGCTCGCATGACTCCACCCCAACGCGTTTCGGGATTCAAGAGTTCACCATCTTGGTTCACATTGGTTGCATCGTAATTATAGGGACCACGCGTTCTAGGAAAGTAAGTCATGTCAAACGTAGTTTGATTTCCTTGCAAGGCGTTAAAGTTTCTATTCGGAAAAACCTCTTGCTGTTGAATCAAACGAGTGTAGTGACTACTTACATCTCCGGTGTCAATATGACCCGGTTTACAATTTTGATTTAAATCGGCTAAACAAGGATCCAAATTATACCAAGCTAGTTTGGCTCTGTTTTTACCATACTCACCATTATTTACCAAGCGCGCTTCCGGAAAAAGTTCTTGTCCTTTATCATCCGTTGCTCCATTGGGCGTACTGGCTAGTTGCCAAGACGTAACCGGAAACTTTAAGTCATAAGAACTTCTTGCTCCTTCAAAATCATCAATGTAAATCTCACCAGTTCCACTCGGTCCTTCAATAAGCCTATGGTGTCCAGGAAACAATCGAGCCACCTCGCCGCTAGCCGTGACCATTGAGCTAGACTCTGTTTTTAACAAAGGTAAATTATTCAAAAAACGAGTCACACCGGGTAGCTCTTTTTGATAGTTGGCATCTAGACCCACTACCGTATTTTTTAGTGGGTCATCACCAAAAGAAACTTTATTAAAATAAGGACGTTCTGATAATCGTAAAATAGTTGATCCAACCGTGAAATCATTATTAATAAAATAATCTAAGCGCGTCCCTACGAAGTTTTGAACTTGCGTTCCAAAGGCTGCATTGTTTTCATAGGTCACATTAATCGGTACACCTGAACTCAAAACACCCGAGTTAAGAATTTTTAGTTTGCCGATTCCGTAGTCAATGGTAAAATCAACTCCTTCTGTAAGTCGCTGACCACCGGCCGATACATTCACAGAACCCTGTGGAATATTAAATCCTCCCAAGAAAATTTCAGATGAATTAGCAGCTTCAAAATTCCCTTTCATCACGAAGCGATTAAACTGAGGAAATTGTATGGCGATGTTCTTGGTAGAATCGTACAGTATATCATAAACATACTTTTTTTCAAGGGCTGTATTGCCTTCAAACACGGGTTTTAAATCATCACCAAACGGTTCAAGCACTGGGAAGATTACCTTACCTTGCTGCGACTGAATAGTAAGTCCTTCCACATAGTCAAACCGACCATCAGGCTGAGGGTCACCTTGATTATTCAATCGGTCAAGATTTAATAAGTTTAAAAGAGGGATACCAGCATTCGGCCCTTCGGGTAAGAAACGCTTTAGTCCGCCTCCAGGATCTTGATACAAAACATTCAGTACGAAATTCTTTGGGTTTACCCCACTCGCTCCTAACGGATAAATGTTTTTCATCATCAGGTCCCAAATTGGTTTTCTAGGATCAGGAGTGGTAGATTTTAATAATTTTAGAAAAAGAACTTTTGGCTCGGAGCTGTCGGGCGGAAGCGATTGAGAAAATTCTCCTACTTGATACACTTTCCCGTTATTGGTATATTCGAATGCCACACCAATTACATCATCCGGTTGTAGCTGAGTGTTCACAGAGATAAAACCAAGCTGAGGATTAAAACTAAACTCATTTGGATTTAGTTTTCTGGCAAAGGTTTTTTCAAAATCGTTTACCGCTCTAAGTCCTCTACTTTGTAAAGCTGTGATTACGGTTCCTGTTTCTCTAATTCCTTGTGTTTGTAAAATTTGAGTGTACAAAGAATTGGCATTATTGTTTGGCAGGCCTGAAGGATTCGTTTGAAAAGATTGGTTATAGGGGCGAGCTTCTCCTAAATCTTGTAAGGCAACTATGTCTCTTACATTTTGAGTGGTCCCTTGTCGATTGGTAATCCAGACCTCGATTCGCGTAATGTTATTCAGCGATTGAATAATCGGATAACGTTCTAAAGCACCATTGTAGCTATCCCGAAAATGTTGTGCTAATAAAAAGTGGCGGAAATAATCATACTCGTCTGATTTAATTTCAAACTCTTGCGTCTGCGCTCCTCCTCTTACTGAGAAACTTTCTCTCCTTGATTTTTGTTGAGAAAGGACGTTCGTCATCATGAGTCGCCCAAATTGTAACTGAGCCTTAATACCAAAAAGCGATTGTACCCCTTGAATTAATTGACTTTTTAAGGGAAAGCTAATATAACCCGCTTCTAATTTTCTTATTATGTCGTCCTCCTGTCCTGTCCATTCTAGCTTCAATTGGTTTTCAAAATCAAAATTGGCTTGCGTATTATAATTGAAATTCATACGCATTTTGTCACCAATTTTGGCCAGCATATTCAAGTTCATTTGAATATCAAAATCAAAAATGCCGTACTTCTGTGCGCTTTGAACCAAGGCAGGATTCTGTACATTTTGCCAATTTCCACCAAAAAACATATTTACGTTTCCTTGGGGCTTTACTTCGATTGAGGAGCCTCCAAAAATTCGATCAAAGATTCGATTTCCTAATTCAACCTTAGGAATAATGCCACCGCTTCGCGAAATATTAAAAAGCGTATTGGCCCGCTTGCGCCAATAAGCGTCTTCGTATCGGTCCGCTTGATAATCCATGAATTCGTCAAAACTCATTTCGGTGGGATTCCGATAATAGGTCTCACCGATTTTTTCTTTGATTGTATATTTTTTAGTGACTGGGTCGTACTCGTATTCTGTATTTAAGTTTTTTGGATCTTTCAGATCAAATTGCTTTCCACTTTTACCCGTGGCTTTATTGCCTCCTCGGTCTTTGATAGGAAATTTTAGTGTGTCTTTTTTAGTGCTATCACCAGAAGGCAGGTCGAACGGAAAATCAAAGGGTGATGCCTTAGCGTTAGAGACTATCGCTATGCTAAAACTCCCGAGAAGTATTAGGAAAGAATAATATAGTAGGTTTTTTTTTGTCAAATTACTTTATATCTGTTTGAGGGCCAGTTTTATAACTTCTTCAACTTGCTCATGTTCGCCTGAAGAAACTACTTTTTGAACAGCCTTGTAGGCAACATTGCGCGCAATCCCTAGGCTTATCAATGCTGTTAACGCATCTTGGCTAAGGTTATTGTTGCTTGATGGTTCTAATTCTACATTTTCACTTGATTTTAAGAGTTTGTCTTTCAATTCTAATATCAAACGCTGTGCCGTTTTAGGACCAATCCCTTTAATGCTTTTGATAACGGCCTCATTACCATTGATTATTGCATGACTGATTTCCATGGGTTTCATGCCACTGAGGGCCACTCGTGCCGTAGAAGTGCCTATGCCGGATACCGATATTAAGTGAAGGAATAGGTCGCGTTCTTTTTCATCAAAAAAACCATACAGACTTTGATTCTGCTCAGTGATATGATGATAGATAAAAAGCTTACCTTTTTTCCAATCTTGAATTTGTTCAAAAGTATTCAGGCTAATATGAACTTCATACCCAATACCTCCCACCTGCATCCAAATATTGGCGGGTGTTTTTCTAACGATTTCTCCTTCTATGAAAACTATCATAAACCATTATCAAATATAGCGGATTTGACTGTAGCAGAATCTTTGAAACAAGCGAAAAACGTTAAAATTTACCTTATAGGGACAATCGCTACAATTCTTAGCGTCCATTCATTTTTTAGTGAATTTTCCAAGCTTTTCAGTAGGTTTGCATTGTGAAACCGATTCGAGTATTGATAGCCAAAGTGGGACTAGACGGTCATGACCGAGGAGCAAAAGTAATTGCCGCTGCCTTGCGTGATGCTGGCATGGAAGTAATTTACACAGGTCTTCGCCAGACACCGGCTATGGTCGTAGCCGCAGCTTTGCAGGAAGATGTGGATGCGATTGGTGTTAGTATTTTAAGTGGAGCTCATATGACTGTTTTTCCTGCCTTGATTGAAAAAATGAAGGAGGAAGGCGTAGAGAATGTCTTGCTAACTGGGGGCGGTATTATTCCCGAAGAAGACATGAACATACTGCGAGACATGGGGGTGGGCGAACTATTCTCACCCGGTACACCAACTACTGAAATAGCGGATTACATTAAGGAATTTGTAGCTAAGAAATCTGGTAATTAGTTCGTTCGGTAATGAGATGAATGCTGGAAGAGCAAATCATTCTCAAATTGTCACAGTATCATATCATCAAAGCACTAACTTCGCAAAGCTGTGGAAGACTTCAAAGCCATAACCGAAAGATTAGCTACTCTTATTGAGCTAGATGCCTGGGGAGAAATCAATGATTTTATCAATGAGTTGAATATTTCTGATGTGGTGGAGGTCATGGAGGAATTCGAGGAGCACGCGAGTCGGTTTTTCCTTCAATTAGATTTTAACAGGGCCGTCGCTGTCTTTGGAGCCTTAGATACTAATGATCAAGAAGATTTATTACATGCAATTCCCGCTAATAAAGTGGCGCAATTGCTAAATGAATTGCCTCCTGATGACAGAACAGCTTTGCTAAGTGAGCAAGATAGCTCGGTCGTAAAAGAACTGATTAAAGTATTAAAACCCGAAGAACGAAAAATTACTTTATCACTTTTGGGCTATCCTGAAGACTCGGTGGGTCGACTTATGACGCCGGACTATATTGATGTAGAGCCCGATTGGACTGTGGAGCAAGTGCTTAATTTTATCAGAGACTATGGAAAAAGCTCGGAGACGATTGACGTAGTATATGTGACTGATGAAAACGGAACTTTTCTTGATGATATTAGAATTCGGGATTTCTTAATTGTAGAACCTTCCAAAACTCTTGTTTCTGATTTGATGGACGAGCGTTTTATTACACTGAATGTGAATGAAGATCAGGAAACGACAATGGATGTTTTCCAAAAAAATAATCGTGTGGCATTGCCAGTAGTGGATGATAAAAATATCTTGTTGGGTATTGTGACCATTGATGATGTGTTGGTAGTTCAGGAAGAGGAGTTTACAGAGGATATTCAAAAAATAGGGGGAACAGAGGCGCTAGACGAAGCCTATTTAGATACCTCCATACCGAAGCTATATAAAAAACGTGTTATTTGGCTCATGGTATTATTTGTAGGTGAGTTATTGACGATTTTAGCTATGCGCAACTTTGAAGATTCTATTGCCAAAGTGGCTTTGTTGGCTACATTTATTCCGCTGATTATCAGTAGCGGAGGAAATACAGGTTCGCAGGCGGCTACACTGATTATTCAGGCTATGGCACTGGACGATATTGACCTGCGAGATTGGTGGCGGATAATGCGCAAAGAAATTATTTCTGGTGTCTTGTTGGGTGTAACATTGTGCATAATGAGTTTTTTAATTTTTGGTTCGTGGCATTTAGCCACCAATTCCTTCGGCGAAAATTACATACCTATTTCTTTGGTGATTGGTTGCTCATTGATTGGGGTTGTTCTTTGGGGTACGCTTACGGGGAGTATGTTGCCCATTTTGTTAAAACGCCTAGGGGCAGACCCTGCGGCCTCCTCCACGCCTTTTGTGGCTACACTTGTTGATGTGAGTGGATTGATTATTTACTTCTCCTTTGCGATGCTGTTTTTAAGTGGAGGACTGTTGTAGTACCAACAGCTTTATTTTTGGGATTACCTATGAAAACATCGTAAAGCTTTCTGTGAGCAAAACACGTCCGGTTTATGGCTGACAAGTACGATAAACCCGCAGCGCTTATCGTTTATGACGACTAATTTTTAGCAAAAGTTGTTTTTATAAGTAATTCTATTTATTTCTAATGGGCGGTTAGACTTTATTCATTTATCCGCACAGGGCACTTGTCGATTTAAACAATAAAAAAAACACCGCTTATGCGGTGGTTTTGATTTATTGGAAGAAAAATTATTCTACAATTACTTTGACAGAAGCGTCGTCAATTTTTATTAGATACAGTGCGGAAGCCCATTCAGAAGTGTTGATTTCTAACTCTTTCAGAATGGTGTTGTGGTGAATCACTCGTCCGTTTAAATCATACACACTTACGTTTTTAAGTTTTGTGTTAGCCGAAAGGATGGAAAGTTTAATAACATCTCTCGCAGGGTTCGGGCTCACGCTCAAAACTGTTTTTTCCTTTGCAATCGTATTTACATTCGTAGTGTTCGTGTTCTGCCCATTGAAGGTTGGTTGCATGGTTTGAAAAGGTCCGGTGCCATTTACAAATCTACCGTAACTAATGTCTATAGTTTGTGCAGGAAAAATCAATTGATCTACAATCGTACCACTTGGGTTTACTAAGAATAAAGTTTCACCAGCAGAGGCTAATTTAAAATTAGCATGAAAAACACCTTGTGAAGAATCTTCATCTGCCCATATAATTTGATACCCTTGAGCAGGCAGATTTGTTCCGGCTGGAATTTCCCATTTGGTTAAATTATCAATTTTATCTGAAAGATAATAACCACCAATATTTACTGCTGAGTTTGTATTGTTGTGTAGCTCAATCCAATCATTAAATTCTCCAACATCATCACCTTGTACCGTACTATTCGAGGCTAGTATTTCATTGATTACAATATCGGTTACGGGTGGCGTAGCAATATTTATAGTATGATATTCATGCTCAGCTCTTACTGGTGAAAATTTACCAATGGTCGAGCCGTCTGCATAGATATAATACTGCACAAAAATGTTGGACATTGTTACATCTACTCCATATACGCCATCATTTGCAGCACCATCGTTGTGTAAGCCGTCATCAAACATTGGAACACGTACAAATTGATCTTCAACATCCGTGCGAGATCCTAAATAAACAGCCGTTTCATTTGCGACATTTGCTGTTATTGTTACGGTAGCATTCAATGCAGGACTTGTATTAGAAACGGCAACATTTGAAATACTTGGTTCAGTAGCCGTAAAATCGTTTAGGCCTAAAAGGTATGTTGCGCGAGGCCCCATAAGATTTGTGATGCCTATGTAGCTCCCACCTCCAGGTCCAGGGCCGCCACCCACGTCATTGTTCAAATTGGATTGGAAATTAGCAAAGGTGAAAAATTTATTCGGGTCGTTTTGTACAGCCGTACTTATTGTATTTTGGAGTGTTTGTCCTGTTGTCGCATAACTACCATTAGAAAAGTTTTCCGTAAGCATCGTTTTAATATGCGCTAGGTACATTCTTCTGTACATTGGTATTGCAAATAATTCTTTTACCAAAGGTAATTCTGTGTCATTGATACCTAGTAAATGAGTTAACTGCTGTTTTTGCGTATTGGAGTTTAGGTTTCCTACATTGGTCAAACCAAAACTTCCAAAAGATTGATTTAAATCCCAGACGATAGAATTAAATCGTCCATTATTGTCACGGTATAAATAATAATTCTGTTTAAATCCACCAATATAACTATCAAGGTTTACAAGTGCATTGTCAAAAGCAAGCATCCAAATAGCGCGATCAACATCTAATATATTTTCGATTGAGGCTGTTGCGTTTTCTAAAGTATCGCAAAGATTAATGAGCTCTTGCCATCCATTATCAGATTTTAATTCATAACTATCATAGTAATCTGTGCTATCGGTTCCTAAGAATTCTAAATTTGGAAAATCAGTAGATTGTGGCCCCGCACCAAATGTTGGGTTACATTTTAAAAAAGTTCCTTTTTTCGAGTAAAACTTACGATTTACAAATCCTTTATTGATTGCTTCCGAATTACTATACAACCCAATTAAAACTCCATTTACATACACATTGGCGTAATTTGATTGTGGTGCATGCATATATTGTCGAAGGATTTGGTAGGATAATACTTCACGCAGAAACGAGGGGTCTTTAGCCACATTGCTTAGCTTAATGTCCGTGTATCCTTGATAGTCTTGCTCCTTGTATGTATCCAATTCAATGTGAAAAGGATTTTTTACTTGGTTGGCTTTGTAGGTGCTGTTTCCTTTGTACTTAACGCCTACACTGTCAAAAGTTGTGTTATTAATTTTCACTGTTGTGGCCATGATATAATTTTCGGCTCCCGCTTTTTCGGCGTCCAAGAGTTGATCCCAATTGCTTTGCGCAAATGTGATTTCAATGGTTTGAATTGTGCTCATGTCGTAAAAACTTTGAGCCTTTGCTGCAAAGTGTAATAGAATGCAGCTCGTAAGTAAAAAAGTAATTTTTTTCATGTTGTGCTTATTGTTTCTTAGACGGTAATATAAACGAAATCCCTTTCTATTTCTTAGTGAATCAAATTATTATCCGAGATTGGTAGGGTATGGTTCTAATTTGCGTTAGATTTCGTTTGAGATAGACTTGACCATTTTTTAGCGAGTCAGCCAAGACAAAAGAAAACCCCGACTTGTTTATAAGAAAAACAAGTCGGGTAAAGTAGTAAGTATTTATGATTAAATATCTATCCTTCGGCTGGGGCTTCAGCTTTCGCCTCTTCGCCTTCGCCGCCTTCAGCACCTTCTTCTTCGTCTTCGCCACCAGCAGCATTTGCTTCTTGCTTAAGAACACGAGTTGTAGCTACAGCACAAACTGGGATACGAGGAGAATGCATGATTTCGGCACCTTCAAAAACAACGTCAGAAATACGTAAGTTTTTACCGATTAGTAGTTCGGAGATGTCCACTTCGACATGCTCAACTAATTTTGCTGGTACGGTACGTACGCTAATTGCGTTCATCTTCGGTACAAATCGACCACCGTTTTTTACACCTTCGGCCGTGCCTACGAATTTTAATGGAATGTTGGCAATCAGTTTTTTTCCTTCCACCAGTTCTAAGAAGTCTAGGTGAGTGACTTTATCTGTTAATTTATGGAACTGCAAATCTTTTAGGATACACTTATAAGATTTACCATCCACTTCAATATTGGCTAGCATAAATTCTGCTGTGTATACAATATCACGAAACTCTAAAGGAGTTGCGTAAAAGTGAATTGTTTCATTACCTCCGTAAATTACTGCAGGCACTTGCCCCTCAGAACGTAGCCGACGAGAGGATTTCTTCCCGGTTTCGCTTCTAAGTTGTCCTTTGATAGTAATACTTTTCATTGTTTATTATTTTTTTAATGGAGCGCAAAGATAACCGATTTAGCTAAATCGCCAAGGTTTATGGGGTTTAGTTGTTTAAAGGGTAGAGCCATTCGAAGAAGTAAATCTTATAACTTGCTAATCGTGGTATGCGACTAATATTAGCCTACTGGCTCAGCTTTGGTTTCTTTTTTTTTATTACTATGAATAAATAAAGAGCTAATCGATTTGTTTTCAAACATGTTCCGAATGGCCACTGAAAACAGCTCAGCGGTGCTGACCACCTTGATTTTACTAGATTCTTGCTTTAAAGGAATGGTATCACACACTACTAATTCAGTCAAGACGGAGTTATCAATATTTTCGTATGCTTTTCCGCTTAATACAGGGTGCGTGCAAAATGCTCTTACACTTTTAGCTCCTTTTTCCATGAGCATGGCTGCACTTCTTGTCAAAGTTCCTGCCGTGTCGCAAATGTCGTCTATCAAGACAATGTTCTTGTCAGTTACGTCACCAATCACCGTCATAGAAGCAATTTCATTCGCTCTTTTCCGTTGCTTATCGCAAATTACCATTTCGGCATTAAAATATGTAGCTACCTCGCGCACTCGATTGGTACTTCCTACGTCGGGACTCGCAAAACATAAATCCTCTATTTCTAAATTTTCTATGTAGGGAATAAAAATAGCCGAACTATCTAAATGATCTACCGGAATATCAAAAAATCCTTGAATTTGTGGAGCGTGCAAATCCATGGTCATGATTCTGTTTGCGCCTGCTTTTGCGATTAAATTCGCACATAGTTTAGAGGCAATCGAAACACGAGGTTTATCTTTTCTATCCTGACGAGCCCAACCAAAGTAAGGAATCACGGCAGTAATATAACCTGCCGAGGCTCTTCGAGCCGCATCCATCATCATGAGGAGTTCCATTAAATTATCAGAAGGAGCGTTGGTACTTTGGACTAAAAAAACATAGTCGCCCCTTACGCTTTCTTTATATTCTGGTTGAAATTCACCATCACTAAATTGCTGAATGTGTAGTTCTCCCAACGGAATATCCGAGTGTTCGGCAATTGCTTTAGCTAAATCGGGTGTGGCATTTCCTGAGAATATCTGTATTTCGGATCGCATAATAATTTTTTGTGGTATGGAATTTGCACACAAATATATAAGCGTATGTAGTATTTTTAATGGGTGACCAAGCTAATGTGCATAAGTCTTTGATTAATCATGAAAAATTATTTTAAAACTCTTCTTCTACTTTTTGTATTATCTCTTCTTGGGGGCGATGTAGTTGCTCAGTCTAAAACAAAAGAGTTGGACTTACGGAAAGCCCCAAAGTTTTGGGTCAGCGCCATTCAAGCTAGCTATGATAAATTTACCAAGGAGGATGATTTTTTAGTCTATCAAAAAACAAGCCGTTGGGCCGATAGAAATACGGAGCTACCCGTGTTGGTTCAAATGTTCAAAGGGCGTTTGTATCATTTTATTGTTTTTGCTGACCCCGGTGTGCATAAAGTTCAAATGAAATTAGGTAAGAGAGGGGTCGGTCACATCATTACGGATAAATTTTATCCAAAACGTGATGGAGAATTTTCAACTGAGTTTACTCATGTTTGCTCCAAAACAGGATACTATTTACTTACTCTTTTTCAAAGAGGAGGAAACAAAAAACAACTCGCTCACATTTCTATTCTTCAGAAAAAAAGAGATGAAAATAGGAGTTTAGAATTCGGGTTTTAATAGTTTATTTTTCAGAAAGAATTTTTTCCAGAATTGGATTGATGTCCTCTGCTTGATTGTAAATCATAAAGTGATTACCCCCTTCGACAATGTAATCGGCTTCTACAAAGGAGTTTTGAAGGAGTAAATCTTTGTCGCCGTGTATGTGAGAAACGGGACAGGGAATCTCCGTATTTTTCCAACGGCTAATGCTGCGCAGGGCCCATGATAAATAACCTTCATCTAGTTGATTGATAAAGTCATCAGCGATTGCTTTTTCTGACTCACTTTTTGTACCTAAAAAAGTATGCATCATGGACTTGCTATTTTTAACCAAACTAATGGGTACTAAATTGTCCAGGCCCAATTGCCCAGCCATTTTTATTTGAGGGGGTAGTTCATTTTTAGTTTTGCAAGACGAAATTAAAACGACTCTTTTTACGGCCATAATTTTAGCAATTTCCATTGCCATCATTCCTCCAAAAGAGAGCCCAACCAAAATTGGATCTTCTCCTTTGATATTTATGGATAGTCTTTGCGCATAAGACTCCATGGATTCTTTTTTTTGCAAGGGAGCAATCCAGGGTAGGTAGGTTGCTTTGTGTTGTTTTACAAAATCTAGTTTGCCAAAGGCGCGTTGGTCGGCCCCTAAGCCGCTTATGTAATAAATGTTCATTTTTATTTAGTGGATAGTTGATAGGGTATAGATGAATTATTTTTTGATATTTTGTTTTGTAGTTTTTACTGTTGAGATCAAGAGTTTTAACAACTCTTCATTATCCCTTTCTAGGTATTGAAATTGCTCGTTTACTATATAATCTGTTTCTTCTAAAAGCTCCTATCGCAGTACTACTTCTCTTAGTAAAGCTCCTATTGCGGTACCGCTTCGCAGAATTTGCTTGGAAAGCAGAAATTCTTTTTTCCTTGAATTTAGGAATTGGTATAAACGAATAATCCGAATGGCAAACAGTTTGCTTTTTTTATGGCTTATTCCCGGCATAATATTTATTTTTTGCTATCAACTATCAACTATCAACTATCAACTATCAACTAACCTCTATCTCTTCGTGGTCGCTTACTGTAAGTGCCGTAAACTAATTTGTCTTTAGTATTTTCTTTAAAGCCGGCTCTTTGTTTTACTAAGTCGATACAACTATATAGCGCATGTAAATAAGAACTAGTATTCGCTGTGTTTTTTCCGGCGATTTCAAAAGCAGTTCCGTGGTCAGGTGAAGTGCGCACGATGGGTAAGCCTGCCGTAAAGTTCACTCCTTCATCTTGATCTAAGGTTTTAAAAGGAATCAAACCTTGGTCATGATACATGGCGAGCACCGCATCAAACTCTTTGTAAGCACTTCGAGCAAAAAATCCGTCGGCTGCGTAAGGACCGAAAACTAAAATGTTTTTAGAACGTAATTGTTCCAAGGCGGGATTAATAATTTCTTTTTCTTCCGAACCTATAAGGCCATCATCGCCAGCATGAGGATTCAATGCTAGGATGGCAATCTTGGGTTTTTCTATACCAAAATCTTGTATCAAAGAGTTATTTACAATTTCAGTTTTGGATACTATGGCGTTTGTCGTAATATGATTTTTTAATTCAGTTACAGGCACATGCTCAGTGAGCAAGGCTACTCGTAAAAAGTCCGTGCACAACATCATGGCAACGTCCATAGCGCCAAATTGATCTTTTAAATAGGGTGTGTGACCACTGTACGTAAAATTGGGGCCTTGCACGTTTTTCTTATGAATCGGTGCGGTAAGTAAGGCATCAATCTGCTTGTCTTTCATACATTGAACCGCTACCTCCAAACTGCGCACTGCATATTTTCCTCCTTCGGGAGTTAGTTTGCCAGGGTCAACTTTTACATCTTCTTGCCAGCAGGTATACACGTTCAATGCCTTTGGGTTCAGCTTGTCCCATTCTTTGACGCTAGTATATTTTAAATTCGGTGCAATTTCTTTTGCATAAAAGTTAACTACTTTGTTACTAGCAAAAAGCACTGGGGTGCAGTACTCAAATAATTTGGTGTTACTAAACGTTTTTATAATGAGTTCTAATCCGATTCCGTTCAAATCGCCTGTGGTTAATCCTATGATTGGTTTTTTTTCCATGCTTATCAGTTTGTAAATATATTGTGTTCTTCCACGAGAATCTCTTTTCCGAAAAACATTGACGCAGAATTAGCAAATGTTTCGGTATAATCGCTAACCAAAAATGAATGTTTTGGTTTTTGATTTTTATTTTCTAGTAAGTCGTTGCGTTGCAAATAGGCCCGAACATCTTCAGCCATATATTGGGCATTGTTGTAGACCTTTATTTTATCTTCAAAAAAAGAAGCCACGGATTCTTGAATGAGTGGGTAGTGCGTGCAAGCTAAAAGCAAAGCATCAATAGGTTCAAATTTTTGGAGATACTCCTTGATGATTTCCTCAGAAATTTTATTGGTATTAAATCCTTCCTCTATCATGGGAACCAAGAGCGGAGTGGCCATGCACTCAAGTGACATTTTTTGATTATACTCGGCCAAAATTTTTGGATAAATAGCACTCTTAATAGTTGCTTGGGTCCCTATCAAACCGACTTTCTGATAATTTTGATTCGCTATAGCCGCTAGCATGGGTCGAATCACTCCTCGTATTTCAATCTGGTCATGATATTTTTTTCTGAGGTAGCTAGCGGCATTTGCCGATGCCGAGTTGCAGGCAATCACAATGAGTTTTACTTCTTGTTTTAATAAAAAACGAACAATGCGTTCGCTATACTCTATGATATGGGTTTCACTTTTTTCACCATAAGGAAGATGGAGAGTGTCACCATAATATAGCAATGATTCTTTTGGCAATAATTCATGAATCGCCTTGGCAACGGTCAGTCCGCCGAGTCCGCTATCAAAAATGCCAATGGGTGCTGATTGCATGGCCGTCAAAAGTAATTTTTTTTTATTCCACTGTCAAATGCAGGCTTAGGAATCATAGAAGAGTAGTGTAGAAAAATGGATAAATGATTTTGTTCGGAATACTGTATATTCGCTTTTAAGCTTTGCCGAGGAGCAAGGCTCTTTACAAACGAACACAATTGAAAACTAACATACAATATGGACATAGCAATAATCGCCATTGCAGCAGTGATAGCACTGGGTATAGGCATTGTAATAGGAAAAATTATCTTTAGTAAAAACACTCAAAAATTAATAGACGAAGCAGAGTTAAAATCAAAGGCAATCATATCAGAAGGAGAGACAAAGGCAAACGCTTATTTTGAAAAGAGAAAATTAGATGCCAAAGAGAATTTTATTCAAAAAAAGGCTGAACACGAAAAACAAACCCAGCAACGGAATCAAAAATTAAAAGATGCTGAGAATAGAATTAAACAAAAAGAAGGGGATTTAAATAAGAAAAATCAAGAGGCTTCACGGTCAAAAAAAGAATATGACCAAAAAAAGGAAACGCTCAGCAAGCAGTTGCAGGTCATTGCTAAAAAAGAAAAGGATTTAGAGGAGCAACATTTGCAACATGTAAATGCGCTAGAAAAGGTATCGAACTTAAAAGCAGAAGATGCCAAAACCCAATTGGTAGAAGTCATGAAATCAGAAGCTCGTACCGATGCCATGGCGCATGTGCAAGAGATAATGGAAGAGGCTAAGCTAACGGCGAATAAAGAGGCAAAAAAAATAGTAATTCAAACCATTCAGAGAACAGCAGCCGAGCAAGTTATCGAAAATTCTATCACGGTATTTAATCTAGAGAGTGACGCTCAGAAGGGGCAAATCATCGGACGAGAAGGTAGAAATATTCGGGCGATAGAAGCAGCCACGGGAGTTGATTTAGTCATTGACGATACGCCTGAGGCAATTATCCTTAGTTCGTTTGACCCTTTACGTAGAGAGATTGCTAGGCTTTCTCTTCAGCGACTGACTCAGGATGGAAGGATTCACCCCGCAAGAATTGAGGAGGTCATCAATAAAACAAGAAAACAAATCAACGAGCAGGTGATGGAAATCGGAAACCGAACGGTAATTGATTTAGGAATTCACGGACTGCACAAAGAGTTGGTGCGTATGGTGGGTAGAATGAGATTTCGTTCTTCTTATGGTCAAAATTTATTAATGCACTCTCGCGAAACAGCTAACCTCTGCGGAATTATGGCGGCCGAGTTAGGCCTGAACCCAAAGCTCGCAAAACGTGCTGGACTGTTGCATGATATAGGAAAAGTTCCTGAGGAAGAAACCGAGCTGTCTCACGCTTTGTTAGGGGCGAAGTTGGCAAAAAAGTATGGTGAACATGAGGCAGTGGTAAATGCAATTGGAGCACACCATGATGAAATGGAAATGAAATATGTGATTTCGCCTATCATTCAAGCCTGTGATGCCATGAGCGGAGCTAGACCCGGAGCCAGACGAGAAATTATGCAAAGCTTTTTGCAACGAGTGCAAGATCTTGAGAACTTAGCCTTGGAATATAAAGGTGTAGAAAAAGCCTATGCTGTGCAAGCTGGACGAGAGCTTCGCGTGATTGTGGAGGCGGATAAAGTGAGCGATGCAGAAAGCGATACTTTGTCTTTTGACATTGCCGACAAGATTCAAAAAGAAATGCAATATCCTGGTCAAATAAGAGTAACTGTTATCCGTGAAAAGCGGGCAGTGAATGTGGCCAAGTAAAAGGTGTTAAGTTAATTATAATTTTTATGTCATATATATATGACGCAAAGAAGAAAGTTGACAAGAGAATATGACAATGCGAATGGCTATATTTGGTATAAGAAAAAGAATTGAAATTGAAAAACCAAGCCCTAGAAATAATTGTTAATAATTTTGAGATAAATAATAATCCGTTATTTATATTTAACATATATTTACGAGCTAATTAAAACTCACAGCTAAACTATTATGAGATTGAGACTAATTATTACAGTATTATTGATAGCGACTACACAGCTCGCTTTCGCCCAAGCAGGAGGGATTGACGGAAAGGTTCTAGACGAAAAAGGTCAGCCGATTCCTTTTGCAAGTGTCGGTGCTTTTGAAGGAGGTATTCTGAAAGGACAAGGGAAATCAAATTTTAATGGAAACTTTAAAATTAAACCGTTAGACGCTGGGACTTACGATTTGAAAGTAAGCTCAGTTGGTAAAAAGAAAATGGAGGTAAAAGGTATTGTTGTGAGAACAAATCGTTCTACTACGGCCAATGTTACCATGGTTAGTTCAAAATCTAAACTGCCGGCTGTAAAAATTGTAACGAAAAAAATTATTAATGCTGAAGATCCAGGTGGTCAAACAGTAGGTAAAGAAGTAATCCAAAATATTGCTGGTAACAATGCCTTGAAAGCATTGGAGACCATGGTGGGTGTAGATAATGGCGGTAATGCCGGAGGAGCTGTGAATATAGGTGGTGGCCGTTCGGACGAAACACTTTATATCGTTGACGGTATGCAAATTAGAGGTTCGGCGGCGATTAGTAATTTACCGCCTGAGCTATTTCGTTCTATTGAGGTTTTTAAATCTGGGGTTCCAGCCAAAGTGGGTAATGCCACGGGTGGTGTCATTGAGGTAAACTTAATCAACCTTTCTCCCACACTAAGAGGGGGGCTTAGAGGTCAGCATTCGTTTGATGGATTTAATAATAATGCTCTAAACTTTAATCTTTCTGGCCCTTTAGCCTTTAAGAAAGATTCAACAGGAAGAAAATTAAACCCCGTGCTTGGTTTTGTATTAAGTTTAGCGGGTAAGTATAATAAAGATCCTAATCCATCTTATATTGGTTATAAAGCCCTGAAGCCAGAAGTTTTGGAAGATTTGCAACAGAATCCTTTGACAACCAATCCTATCGGAACAGGAGCAGCTTCTTTTCTTCCTTCTTCTGAAACCATTACGGCTGACGATTTTATAGACAGACGCGCTCGCGAAAACGGTGAGAACTATAACTTCAGTTATGCGGGTAAACTGGATTTTGCTCCGACTCCTCGCTTGAATGTTCGTTTAGGAACTTTCTTTGATTATAACAGAAGTCGAGGTTGGAGTCTAGCGAACTCGCTTTTTGCACCCGACGCAAACTCTATAAATAATAGTTATACGGCGCGAGGATTCTTAAGACTGCAACAGTCTCTAGGTAAGCCAAATGCTGATCAAGACGCTGTTATTTCAAATGCATTCTACAACATACAAATGACCTATCAACGCGGGTATGGGCAATCTGAAAATCCGAATCACGGGCAAAACGTTTTTGATTATGGATACTTAGGGAAATATGATCAACAAACTCGGCCAGTTTATCGACCGGATACTTTTACGGCCCCCAGTGGTCAGGTTTATGAGGGTTGGAGATTTATTGGAGATGCCTTTACTGATTTAGAGTATACGGCGGGTGGTAAAAATCCATTGCTAGAAAACTATACAAATCAGGTGATGGGCGATGAGCGTTTCAATATTTCCAATCAAAACACCTTGCAAGCGTTGCAGGGTTTACGGAATGGAGATGCGCCTTCAAGTACTTATGGTCTTTGGACGAGTCCCGGTTCTCAAATTAATAGTTTTGCCTATTCGCAAAGTGATCAGTTTGATTTAAACTTGGGAGCTTCTTTTGATATAAACCAAGGGATTAAGAATAAAGAAAATAAGGATGCCATAACGCACCAAATTGAATTTGGATTAGGGTATCAGCAAATAACAAATAGAAATTATGGTGTCGGAGCTTCTGGCCTTTGGAATTTAATGAGACTCGTTACCAATAGCCACATTCAAAATTTTGATGTAGCTAACCCAATATTTGTAGTAGGTGGTAATGAGTATACTGAGCAACAGTTATTGAACAGTGGTTTGCAATTTTCAGAATTTGACACAGTTAAGTTTGACCGCTTGTATGCAGAGGGAGATCAGTCCAGATTTGATAAAGAGCTTCGAAAAAAACTATTTAATGGGAATGAGAGAAATACTGATTTAGTATTTACTGATAATCTAGATCCTTCTACCTTTTCCTTAGACATGTTTTCTGCCGAAGATTTGTATAACCAAGGTAATGGATTTGTAAATTATGCGGGTTATGATTACTTAGGAAATATTCAAAGAAACCAGCCTAATTTTAACGATTTTTGGACTAAGAAAGACGCAAGAGGTGATTACTTACGACCAATAGCTCCTTACAATCCTAACTATATGTTTGGATACTTATCTGATTTATTCAAATACAAGGATGTGACTTTTAATATTGGTGTGAGAATTGATCGTTTTGATGCAAATCAAAATGTACTTCGCGATCCTTATTCTTTGAATGGTGTGAGAGATTTAGGTTCTATTCAAGACGAAAACTATAGATTAGCGAAGAATAAAACAACACAGCAGACTGCGGTAGATCCATTTTCTCAAGGCTTTAATCAAGAGTGGGTTCCTTACGTAGATAATAATCAAGCAACCACTCCTACTCTAGTAGGTTATCGTGATGGAACACAGTGGTACGACCCATTTGGTAAGCAAATTGCAGATCCAACTATTCTATCAGAAGAATATGCGAATGGTTTACCTATTCAACCTTGGTTGGTCGACCCATCGGATAGTATCAAAAGTGAAGGGTACAAAATTGATAACGCCTTCACAGATTATAAGCCAGATATTGCTATTTCTCCAAGAATCCGATTTACGTTTCCCATTACGGATCAAGCCTTGTTCTTCGGTAACTATGATATTATGACGCAGTATCCGCAAGGAAATAATTTTGTAACACCTGATGATTATTACTACTTCACTGAAAGAGGAAATATCTTGAACAATGCAAACTTGAGAATGCAACGCACAATTAATTATAGATTAGGTTTTGAGCAAGCATTGACCAAGAGAAGTAAAATTGGCATTGAAGCTTATTACAACGAGCGTAAAGGACAGATTCAATTGCAACAATTTTTACTTGCTTTTCCTCAAACGTATACTTCTTATGGTAACAGAGATTTCTCAAGTACCAAAGGATTTACATTTAATTATAAGTTGAACCCAAATCGAAAAATTCCATTACGTATGTCAATAGCATACACATTACAATTCTCTGAAGGAACGGGCTCAAACTCTGCTTCTATGCTTTCTTTGATCAATCAAGGATTTCCTGATTTGAGAACGGTATTCCCGATGTCTTTTGATACTCGTCATATTGGAAATCTTCTTTTAGATTACCGTTTTGCACAATCTTATCGAAAAGGTCCAAAAATTGGAAAAAATAAGCAACATTATATTTTAAGTGGAGTAGGTGCTAACTTAACAGTAAATGCAAGAAGTGGTCGTCCTTACACCAAAACTGCCTTAGCTTTGCCTATCAACGGTGGAGGCACTAATACACCAATCATTGGAGGATTTAATGGTTCACGAAGACCTTGGACTTCTGATGTTGGGCTTAGATTGAACAAGCGCATGAACTTTGGGCGATTAGGAAAGAAGATGAAGACAGAAGGGGGTAAAACAAGAAGAACTGGTAAAATGTTAGGCGGTGATGTATATGTTTACTTTACTAATTTACTAAACACGAGAAATATTGTTGGAATTTATCCATACACAGGAGTTCCTGATGACGATGGTTATCTGGCGTCTCCTCAAGGGCAACAAGATATTAATACATCAAGAATTTTCCCTCAATCCTTTACGGATTTATACAACACAAGAATTAATAACCCATTTAACTTTAATAACCCTAGAAGAGCATACGTTGGATTTTCATTGAACTTTTAAATCAAATAACGTAAAAGAATAAAAAATTATGAAAAGAGTTATTTTAATAGCAACAACCATTTTAGTTTCGTTTGGACTTAGTGCCAGACCTACGATTGGAGAACAGAAGAGAGTAGAAGGTTTGAAAAAAACAGCCGCTGGTTGTAATCAAACTTCTGCCACAATTGATTTAGATATCAACAATGTAAGAGCAAGAATCATGACCGGTGGTGACGCTTGGTGGGATAGAGCTGCAGGAGCTGCTCGGTATGAAGTGCCGAAGGGAGGTAATGCAAATGCATTGTTCGCTGGATCTATTTGGATTGGAGGAATTGATCAATCGACGAACACGCTTCGTGTGGCTGCCCAAACCTATCGTACAAGAGGGAATGATTACTGGACAGGTCCTCTAGACGAATTTAACGGAGCTTCTGTTGATTTCCAAACTTGTTCTGAGTGGGATCGTTTCTGGAAAATTAATCAATCGGATATTAATGCATTCAAAACATTAGCAGAGGGATGTAGTAATGACCCAGCTTGTATTTTTAATTCTTCCAATTCTATTCCGGACGTGATTAAAGAGTGGCCAGGTCGAAGTGCTAATTCTGAAACAGGTTCTAAAACTGCAGTAGGAGCTTCGGGTTCATTACTAAATGTTCCCGATAGAGAAATGGCTCCTTTCGTTGATGTAGACGGAGATAACGTTTACAATTGGTTGAAAGGAGACTATCCTGATGTATTAGGAGATCAATATATCTGGTATGTATTTAATGATAAAGGAGATGCCAAAACACAAACACAGTCAGATGCGATTGGTGTGGAGATTCATTTAGGAGCTTTTGCCTTCGCAACTAGTGACTGTTTAAATGATGCAACCTTCTATAACTACAGAGTTCACAATTGGAGTACTTCCATAATTGATAGCACGTATATGGCTACTTGGACTGATGCGGATATGGGGTATGCATTCGATGATTTTATTGGTTGTGATACGGCTCGTGGTCTAGGTATCTTGTATAATGGAGATGGTTTTGATGAAACAGGCACGGGTTATGGTTTTGACATCCCTATGGTGGGTGTTGATTTCTTTAGAGGTCCTCGTATCAATAATCCTGACTTCCCACTTATAAGTAACAAGAAGTTTATTGAATTGAAGATGAGTGTATTCACCTATTTCAATAACGGGACCGGTAGAGATGGAGATCCTACAATCGGTAATGAATTTTATAACTACATGACGGGTAGTTGGAGAGATGGTTCTGAATTTAAAATTGGATGTGACCCTTTGAATGGAGGGGGCGTAGCTGCATCAAGTGTGTATCCTGATGACCCATGTAAAGGAGGTATTTCTGAGCCCGATTGTAACAGAACACCTTTTGACAGAAGATTTGTTCACTCTGCAGGACCCTTCCAATTGATACCGGGTATTGTGCCAAGTGATATTACGATTGGTTGTGTTTGGGTGCCGAATGCAGGAGCTGGTAAGTCAGCTTGTTTTTCGAAAATTTTAGCGTGTGATGATAAATCACAGGACCTTTTTGATAGAGACTTCCAACTTCCATTCGGACCACAAGCACCTGATGTAACAATTTCGCCCTTGGATAGAAAATTAGTTTTACAATTGTCTAACCCTGAGTCTTCAAACAATTTTAATGAACTTTATGGTGTTGGTACGGATTTGGCAGATTCTTTAGAGTTGAAGTTTTTCGAATCTATTCCGAAAGCAGTGAATCGTATTCCAGCTTATCCTGATAGTGTTTATAAATTTGAGGGATATCTAGTGTATCAATTAAGAAATGCGAACGTAGCTTTCTCTGAAATTAGAAGTAAAGATGGTACGGTGAATACAGATGTTGCTAGAATAGTATATCAAGGAGACTTAGAGAACCATATTGATAATTTATTAAATTATGAGATTGATCCTGAGATCTCTGCTGATTTTTATACTCCTAAGTTAATGGTTTCTGGAGCTAATGAGGGTATAAGGCATTCTTTGCAGATTTCGGAAGATGCTTTTGCCACTGGAACATCTAAAGAGTTAGTAAACTATAAGACTTATTATTATATGGCGGTTGCTTACGCCTACAATAAATTTGATAATGATGACGTGGATCCACCTGGAGCAACTCCACAATCTTCGGAAAATGAATTTGATCCATCGGATGCAAGTAATACTCAGAATTTACAATATTTAGAAAGTAGAACGGATGGTAGAGAACTACCGATTAAGATTGTTTCGGCTACGCCTCATCCAGCTTATGATTCCATGTATGCTCAAAACTATGCTGAATATGGTACGGGGGTAGAGTTAACTCAGGTAGAAGGTAGAGGAAATGGTGGAAGAGAATTGGAGCTTACCATGGAAACTATTAATGAAATTTTATACGGAGGTAACAATCAAGATTATACACCAACCTATCAAGGTAATATGGGACCAGCTGACGTATTTGTTACTGTTCCGGATAGTTTGCAAGCAGGAAAGTATGAATTATATCTTGATGTAGCCTCAGCAAATGCTGATCCTGATTTAGGAGCTGATGCAGAAACTTCGTATTGGAAGTTGCGCAAGGCTGAAAATGGTGAGTTGATTGATTCAAGTAGAAAATCTATTGTTCGTTATAATGACCAACTACTTCAATCTTATGGTTTATCCATTGGAATGGAACAAGTACTTCGTCCAGGAGACAGAGACACTGTTGGAGAAAATGGTTTCATTACATCAACAGTCACTTTTGCTGATATCAACTTACCTTGGTTGTCAGGTATTCCTGATGCAGAGTCTACCTCACTAAATAACTGGATTCGTTCGGGTGAAGACTTTAACCCTTCACCAGATCCGTTTGAATTAGGTGGTGGCTTAGAATGTGTTATGGGTGATTGGCCGATACCAGCGGATAGAGTTGGTAAATACGAAGATATTATATCGGGAACTTGGGCTCCATACGCTATAGCTGTGGAAGAGGGTAAAAGTGAGTGTGGTAATGGAGTAACCTACACTCGTTTGCAGGATAGATTGGATGGTTTAATGCAAATTATTCATTCAGTGGATATCGTATTCACTTCTGACAAAAGTTTGTGGACTAAATGTCCAGTTATAGATATGACGGACCATGTCGCAACCACTGGTTTTGGAGAAGGAGGACAGGCTAAGTTTAATTTAAGAAAGCACGCTTCGTGGGACAAGGAAGTTGACGATGGAGGGAATCCATCTTATGAATCAGATTCAGGTTACAGTTGGTTCCCCGGTTATGCTTTGAATATAGAAACAGGAGAAAGATTAAATGTAATGTTTTCGGAGGAGTCTTTCAATGGAGACGATAATGGAAATGACATGATTTGGAATCCAACAAGTACTGCTTATGATCCAATCAACGGTAACTTGCGTTGGGGAGGTAAACACTTTGTTTATATTCTCTCATCTAAATATGATGAAGGCAGAGATGCAATGAATTTGTTGAGAACGGCAGATGGACAACCTGGTTCTAAATTCACACAGCGTAATAGAAGTCTAGAAGAACTCTATGAAAGTGTTATGTGGGTAGGAAATGTTTTAAGCAGCAGAAGAGCGCCCTTGCTTAGTTTGCGTGATGGTTTGATTCCTACTGAAACCAAGGTTAGAATTCGAGTAGAAAGACCTTATGATAATTACTTACCTGATCCAAACTACACTCCTAGAAATGGAGGTTGGCCTTTGTATGCTTTCAGTACTGAGAATCTAGCACCCGCGCTTTTGGGAGATGGAAGAAACAACTTTACAGACAGAAAAGATGAATTGTTAGATATGATTCAACCAGTACCGAATCCATACTATGCCTACAGTGGTTACGAAACGGACAGATTAGATAATAGAATTAAAATTATCAATCTTCCTGAAAGAGCTACTTTGAAAATATACACTGTGGATGGTACCTTAGTAAGAACTCTTCAAAAAACGGATCCGGGTAACACATTTATCGATTGGGATTTAAAGAATAATAAAAACATACCCATCGCCAGTGGAATGTATTTAATACATGTAAACATCGAAGGTGTAGGAGAGAAAGTATTGAAATGGTTCGGAGCTATGAAACCAGTAGATATTACAAGTCAATAATGAAAACGCTTAGATAACTTAAGAAAAAACGATATGAGAAGTAAGAAATATATAATTATAGCTTTAGGTCTGTTAGTAATTTCTCAAATAGCTTGGGCTGGAAATAGTGATCGATCAGGTCAGGCTGGTGCAGGTGAATTATTAATCAACCCTTGGGCGGCTTCAAGCGGATTGTTTGCTTTAAATGTGGCCAACGTAAAAGGTGTTGAAGCAATGAAGAATAATATAGCTGGATTAGCTAATATTAATTCAACAGAAATGGGACTCTCGCACTGCCGTTATTTGGCGGGTTCTGGAATGAGTATTAGTAATGTGGCTGTAGCGCAACCTATGGGGAAAGATAAAAGTACCGTAATCGGTGTAAATGTTATGACCTTTGGTTTTGGGGAAATACCCGTTACTACAGTTGATAATCCGCAAGGAGGCATTGGTTCGTTTAAACCAACGTTCTTTAATGCCTCAATTGGACTTGGGAAGAAATTTTCTGAGAGTATGAGTGCAGGATTGAACGTTACCTTTATTAATGAAGCGGTTACAAACGTAAGAGCGAGTGCCTTAGGTCTAGACGCTGGTGTACAGTATCGTACGGGTAAGCGTGATGCCTTTAAAATAGGAATTACCTTACGAAATATTGGCACGGACTTACGTTTCTCAGGCGATGGATTTAAGTTTGATGGGAACAATCCTAATGGAGGATCACTAACGGTGCAATATCCAAGTGAGAAATTTCAGTTGCCTTCTCAACTTTCCATTGGAACTTCATTGGACATTTATTTAGATGAGGGTAAGAAGCTACTCGACGAAGAAGGAAATCCAATGGAAGGAGAGTATGAGCCTAAACATAGATTGACGCCAATGGCTAGCTTTAAGTCTAATTCTTATTCCAAAGATTGGATCGGTGTGGGGGCTGAATATGCTTACACAGAACGTTTTTTCTTGAGAGCGGCTTATCGTTATGAAACGGATATCATTAGTGAAAATGATAATACAACTTTTTATTCTGGTATCGCTGCTGGCGTTGGTTTCATGACTGATTTTGGAAAAGAGAATGGCACAAGAATTGCCTTCGACTACGGTTACAATCATACTCGCTTTAACAGTGGAAATCATGTTTTGTCTTTAAGAATATTCTTGGCGGGACCTGAGGAAGTTGAAGAGATTGAATTAGGTGAAGATGACTAACTACAAATAACTTTTATTTGCAACGCTTTCCATGACGGGAAGCGTTGTTTTGTTTTAAAAAATGTTTCAAAATGAGTGATATTACATACGTAACGAAAGAAACCCTTAATGCTATGCAGGCTGAACTTAAAGAGCTAAAGGGACCGGGTAGGAATACTATTGCTAAGGCAATAGCCGAAGCTAGAGAGAAGGGTGATTTAAAAGAGAATGCGGAGTATGACGCGGCTAAAGAAGCTCAGGGACATCATGAAGCTAAAATTGCTAAGTTGGAAAATGCCGTAGTGAACTCTAGAATTTTAGATTTAAAGGATATTGACCTAAGTAAGGTAACTATTTTAAACAAAGTCAAAATCAAGAATGTAAAGACTAAAAAGTCTATAACCTATCAAGTAGTTTCTGAAAATGAAGCGGATTTAAAACTTAAAAAAATATCAGTAAACTCTCCCTTGGCGCTTGGACTGTTGGGTAAAGCCGTAGGAGATATCGCAGAAGTAGAAACTCCCGGTGGCGTGTTACAATTTGAAATTGAAGAAATTAGTATTTAGCACAAAGGCACCTGCGTATTCTAGTTTCTAAATTACTTTTTTCACTAGTATGGTCTTATATTTTTTTACAGAACAGTTAGCATGAGCAGTATTTTCACAAAAATAATAAATAGAGAAATACCCTCATATAAGATTCTAGAAAGTGATGATTTTTATGCGTTCTTGGATATCAATCCTTTGGTCGAAGGGCATACTCTGGTTGTTCCAAAAATAGAGATAGACAATTTTTTTGATCTGTCACCTGAATTATTGGCTGCGGCCATAAAGTTTGCACAGCCAATTGCGAAAGCAATTGAAAAATCTTTTGAGTGTAATCGTTGTGGAATCTCTGTAATTGGTCTTGAAGTGCCTCATGCACACATTCATCTAGTGCCTATATCAAGCGCGAATGATTTAAATTTTACAAAGCAAAAATTAAACTTGCCCGAAAGTGTGATGGAAGAAATACAGAATAGGATTGTTTCTAATCTGTAGAGTCGTTTGAATCCTCTTTATCTTTTTTCTCTTCCTCTTCTTCTAGTAAAGAAGGGTTTATAAATCTAAAGCCTACACCATGAATAGTTTGAATTTCAATATCCTCTTCTTGCTTGAGGTACTTTCTAATTTTAGTAATAAAAACATCCATACTTCTACCTAAGAAATAATCGTCCTTACCCCAAACTTTGGTTAGAACTTCTTCTCGCTTCACCACCTTGTTGGCATTCAAACAGAAAA
>CAZTCQ010000003.1:40926-52611 GCA_964612525.1 uncultured Chitinophagaceae bacterium
ACTTTGGTTAGAACTTCTTCTCGCTTCACCACCTTGTTGGCATTCAAACAGAAAAAACGCAGTAAATCAGCCTCTTTCTGAGTCAGTCTAGTGTCAATCTTATCACCTTGTATGGTTAGGTTTTCGTAATCAAAAATAGAGCTTCCTAATTGGAAAGAAGTTTCGTCCGTATCAGTACCGACGGTGCGCTTTAAAAACACATCAATACGAAGAAGAAGTTCTTCCATACTAAAAGGCTTGGTGATATAGTCATCGGCACCCGCCTTTAATCCAGCAATTTTGTCTTCCTGCATACTCTTAGCAGTCAAGAAAATAATCGGGATGTAGTCATTCTTACGACGAATCTGTTGTGCTAGGGTAAACCCATCCTTAACCGGCATCATTACGTCAATAAGACATAAGTCGTAGAAATTTTTTGAAAACTGCTGCCAACCTTGCTGACCATCCGTAGCCAAGGTGACCTCAAATCCTTTTTCTTCTAAGGCATCTTTTACTACAAAACCCAAAGAGGAATCGTCCTCAACCAATAATATCTGTATTTTCTGTGGCATCTATTTTTTATTTATAGGCATAAATATACTAAAAGTACTCCCTTTTCCAAGGGTACTACGGGCGCTTATTTTTCCACCATGTCGTTCACATATCAAACGAACGTAGTTGAGTCCTAGCCCAAAGCCCTTCACGTCATGTAAATTACCTGTTGGGACTCTATAAAATCGTTTAAAAATATTTTTCAGATTTTCATCATTTATGCCAATGCCATTGTCATGTATGTCAATATGGAAATTATCTTCTTTTGTGTATACATCTACTTCTATTTCAGGGGTCTTCTCACAATATTTAATGGCATTATCCAGTAAGTTCCCAATCACGTTTTTCATATGAAGGGCATCCACATTGGCAAAAATCTCTTTTGCCTGGAAATTTAGATTCAGTTTGCCGCCTCTAGAACGTACCAGTGGCATGTAAGTCTTGTTGGTAATTTCATTAATCAGTTCGTTGATGTCTATAATTTCTTTGTTGAGTTCAATCGTATCCTTATTACTTTTTGCCATGTGTAGCACCCGTTCCACTTGTTTGGTAAGGTGAGCCGTTTCATTGGAGACTATGGTTGCATAGTTCAGCAGACGGGTAGGGTTATTGATAATATTTGGGTTTTTCAATACTTCCGCAGAAATTTTTATGGTAGCCAAAGGCGTTTTAAACTCATGCGTCATATTGTTCACAAAGTTTTTTTGAATTTCGCTCAAACGCTTTTGTCTGAAAATAATTAAGAGGGCATAACCAAGAATCATCAAAACCGCAAAAAGTAATAAAGTAGAAAGAAGCCATTTGTTCATTTCGCCGGAGAGAAAAATATTACGATTTGGGAATTGAACGGCAAAATAATTATTTTCATTTTCAGCATTTTGAAACCCTTTTACTACATCCTTGGTATTTCCGTTTTTCGCCTTTGACATATAAACGAATCGACTGTGTTTAATTTCTTTATCATCGCAGCTGTAAATTCCATATTCAAAATTTGAGGTTATAGCCTGCGCATTAAATTCTCGTATCAGTAATTTCTCGAGGGCGATTGGATTGATTGAGTCTCCAATTTGCACGGTAAAAAAAAGATTGCCTTCTTTCTTCGCTCTATCAGAAGTAAACGATGAGCTTTCGTTTACCCTAAGCAGGCTGCCTGCCACTTGGTTCAAACCGGTTTTAACTTTATTGTCAAATATTTTGTGCTCGAGATCATAATTGGTTTTTACCCAATATAACTGAACGGCCAACATAAGAATGGCTGTCACAACTGCCAGACCAAAAATGATACGTAAATTTCTGCTACTCATTATTTTTTTAATTTAATGCGATCTGGATTTTCTTTAATAAAATTTTCCCAGCCTTTACCGCTCGCTCCAGAGGGAATGCTAAATCTACTTTGAAAATGATGACAAAGAGCAACGCCTACGGCATCAGAGGCATCAAGATATTGCGGCGTTTCGTTGAATTTTAAAATGTTTTGAATTGTGCTCCATAATTGTTCCTTGGTAGCATTCCCATTTCCCGTTACAGATTGTTTTACTTTTTTAGGCGAATATTCCTGCATAGGGATTTTTGATTGCATGGCAGCAGCCATAGCCACGCCTTGGGCGCGTCCTAACTTGAGCATACTCTGCACATTTTTCCCAAAGAAAGGAGCCTCAATCGCACAAGAACCGGGTTGATATTGCTGACAGAGTTCATGCACTCGGTTGAAAATTCGATTTAATCGGTCGGCGGCATCTGGATATTTATTTAATTTTAAAACACCCATTTCAACAATTCGGATTTTTTGACCCGTCACACCAATTACTCCGTAGCCCATTACAACGCTGCCCGGATCGATTCCTAAAATTATTTTTTCTTTTACTGACAATTGGTGAAGTAGTTTTGCGGTCTTGACCGTAAACAAAAATATCAAAAAAAGTATCAAGATTGCCCTTGGTGGCACACTCTTTATATGGTTAACTTATTCTTTGTACTCCCAAATCAAAGCTCAGGACAACCTACAGGATAGTTTTCAAGAATTGTTTACCCATTGGACTACTCCTAAAATTTTAGCTATGATAGCAGTGGTTTTACTCATGTTGGTGAATTGGGCCATTGAGAGTAAGAAATGGCAAATGTTACTTAAACATACTGAATCTCTTAGTTTTTCGGCCGCCTATCAGTCGGTACTCATGGGCTTGGCCGTGTCGGTAATCACACCCAACAGAATCGGAGAGTATCTCGGCCGGATTCTGTATTTAAAAAATACGAATAAGCTAAAAGGAATTTCTATTACTATTATCGGCAGCTTTGCTCAAATTTTAGTTACCAGTGCTTTTGGTGTGCTGGGTTTACTTTTCTATTTGTATTCGGTAGACCAATCCACATGGCTCTATATTTTACTAGCTTCTAGTATTCTTATCTCCTGTGGAATGTTGTACATTTTATTTCACCTAAAGCAGTTAGTTAATTTTTGTAAGTCTGTTCCTATTCTTAAAAAAATAAGCATTTATATCGAAGTCATTAAGCGCTACGAGCGCAGTACTCTTTTAAAACTGATTGCCTACGCCACAGCACGTTACCTAGTTTATTCAAGTCAATTTTTTATTTTACTCTTTATTACTCATAGTCATTGGATGCCCATAAAAACGTATGCTGGGATTTGGCTTTTATATTGGATCATTGCGGTAGTGCCGTCGTTCGTAATTGCGGATATTAGTGTGCGGGGTAAAACAGCAGTAACTTTTTTAGCCTTCGTGAGCACAAATGCCTTAGCGATTGTGGTGAGCAGTGTATTACTTTGGTTTATTAATTTAATTTTACCGGCTTTGGTTGGCTGTTTGTTTGTTTTTAGAATCAAAATGTTTGACAACGAATAATAGTTGTACTTTAAATCGGGTAGTTTTTTTTCGCCTAAGGGTTTCATCAAGGGTGAGAATCAGCCAAAAATATTGTACGGAATAGTCCCAATTATTTTTTCCTTAACATTTCGTTTTTCTATGAAAAGAGATTACATTTGTCGTCATATAAATTAATTTAACATGAAAAAACTGGTATTATTTACAATGATTCTATTGTGTGCATTCACATTTGATTCATCAGCACAGCGCAAGAGAAAAAGAACGGCTACTTCACAAGGAAATTGGGTTTTACGAACCGGAATGGGTTTCAATACCTTTAGTTCAACCGATGAGCAATCTGGGTTTGAAAGATCTAATAATTCATTTAGATTTAGTCCAGCTTTATCATACATGGTAATTGATAATTTGGAGATTGGTGCGAATGTTGACGTTTGGAATAGAAATACGAGAAATGAAACTAGTCAAGTAAATCGTTTCGAAACTGAAGAAACTAATTTTGGTTTTGGAATTTTTGCTCAGAAATATTTTCCGTTAAACAATTGGTTTGCTTTTTATACAAGAGCAGATATTGGATTGGTATCGGGTAGTGGTGAAGATCGCAACATAGTTGGTTCTGAAACTACTCCAACTGGTTTCGTGAATAACGGGGTGCAAGGTGGTCTTCACTTTGGTTTTGGATTTACGCCTTACAATGCATTTGCTATTTATAGTGACTTTGCAGGTTTGGCCATCTCAAATATGAAAAGAAACCCTGATGGAAACACTGAGCCAAATACAAGTACTACTAGTGCTGGATTTAATATTTTAGGTAAGCAGGCAGGTGCTGCTCCTAACACAGGTAGCAGTCCGATCAACTTAGGTATCGCTTGGTACTTTGGTCGTGGTCTTTGGAGAAGATAATATTCATAGAACAACATTATAATTTTATATTTGCGCCACCTCAATTTTGTTGAGGTGGCTTTTTTATGAAAATAAAATCCCTCATTTATTGTATTCTACTATTCTCGAGCCTCTCGGCAATTGGGCAAGTAAAGAAATACGAAATATTAAAAATAAATGAGCGAATCAAAATAGACGCACTGTTGAATGAAGGGGCTTGGTCAAAGGTGCCGGTGGCTAGTAATTTTGTGCAATGGATTCCAGATCCTATGTCACCCGCCACCGTGCGAACGGAGGTAAAAATGTTTTACACCGATGACGCAGTTTATATAGGGGCTAAGTTGATGCAAAAAAAAGGGACTCTTCGAAAGCAGCTCACACCGCGCGATGGGATAGGCAATGCCAATGCCGATTTATTCGGAGTTTATTTTGACACCTATCGGGATAAGCAAAATGGTTTTGCCTTTAAGGTAACCGCCGCGGGTAGCAAACAAGAAGAGCGATTAATCAACGGCGGGAGAGAAGGAACGGGAGACGTGTCTTGGGATGCGGTTTGGACAAGCAAAGTTAGAACAACAGATTCTGCTTGGTACGTTGAAATGGAAATTCCTTTTCAAGCCGTACGTTTTCCCAAAAATGATATTCAAGAGTGGGGCTTACAATTTACCCGTCAGTTTAGAAGCCGCCGAGAACGTAGTTATTGGAATCCGGTTAATCCCCGCGAAACAGGATTTTTAGCCCAAGCCGGCGTTTTAAACGGAATTGAAAATATTGAGCCACCGACACGACTTATATTTTTCCCGTATGTTTCTGCTGGTTACCAGCGCAAACCAAGTGCAGATGGTTTTGAATCGAAATTCCTGCGAAGTGGTGGGATGGATGTGAAGTATGGAATCAATGAAGCCTTTACCTTCGACATGACTTTGATTCCTGATTTTTCGCAGGTGATCTCTGATCAGATTATTAGAAATGTCTCAGCCTTTGAACAGCAACTCACCGAGAACCGTCCTTTTTTTACCGAAGGTGTTGAGCTTTTTAATAAGCAAGGACTTTTTTATTCTCGCAGGGTAGGAGGCACGCCTCGAAATTATAACCAAGTAAACGCAAGCTTTAGCGATCCAAACTTATATGAGATTGAAAAAAATCCGAATGTAACTCCACTTTTTAATTCGTTTAAAATTTCAGGAAGAAACGAAAAAAAATTAGGGATAGGATTATTCAATGCCTTAGCAGCTCCTGTTACCGCAAGTATTCGAGATAAAAGTACCAACGAAACTATTGAAACAGAAACGGAGCCTTTGACAAACTATTCTGTTTTTGTTTTGGATCAAGGATTGAAAGGGCAGTCGTTTATAAATTTTACGAATACAAACGTAGCTAGAGCGGGTGACGCTATTGATGCTAACGTGAGCGCCTTAGAAGTAAAATTATTTACGAAAAAAAATACATTCATGTATCGTTTTAATCAAGCTACTAGTGTGAATTCAGTAGGCAGGAATGGTACTAAATGGATTGGTCGTTTTGAGAAAATTAGTGGCAAAATCCGTCTGGCTCAACAAGTACGGTATTTATCAAAACAATATGATCAAAGAGATTTGGGCTTGCAATTTGATCAGAATGATTTGTTCTCATTTAGTCAATTTCGATATTTTGAAAACAAACCCAAAGCAAAGCATTTGCAGCTCTATAATATTTATTTGAATTCTACGCTCAGTTATAATGCCCAACCGTTTTCTTTTAGACGGTGGGAGCTAAGCGCTACCTATTTTATGCTGCTCAAAAACTTTTGGGATATTTCTTTTACGGTGGAAAATACTCCTTATGCTCCTATAAACTTTTATCAGTTAGCAAGTTTTGGTGAACGAATTAAAGAGTTTCCTTATTTATTTGCTCGAACAAGCGGAAGCACTGACAGTCGTAAAAAGTTATTTTGGGCTTGGGATTTTGGCTATGGAAAAGGAACGATTGACCCAAATCCAAACTATGTAAATACAAGCAATACCTTTCGCTATCGCTTCAATGATCATTTAGAAATTAGCACGACCTATCAATTTGAAAATAATCAGAGTAATATTGGAAGGTCATTTTATGATGTAGTAATTGACCGACCGATTGTTGCGTTTCGAGATATAAAAGAACAAACGGCTCAAGTTAGTTTGGCTTACAATTTCTCACCAAATCTCAATCTCACAGGCCGATTTAGACATTATAATTCTAAAATAAAAAATAAATCATTGCACACTACCTCGCCCGACGGTAGCTGGATGCAGAATATCTACACAAGCGTAACACCAGAGTCTGTAAACGAAAATTATAATCTTCAAAATATTGACGTATTTCTAAACTGGATTTATGCTCCGGGCAGCAGAATGATACTCAGTTATAAACAATGGTTGAACGATGCCTACGTGCTAAATACTAATTTTGAAAATAGTTTTTCGAGAAATGTCACCCAAGTGGTGAACAAACCAAAAGCGTTTGAAGTTTCCCTAAGATTTATTTACTTCCTAGATTATAATCGATTGAAGAAGGGGCTGAGTAAGAAGAAAGTCCGTAAGAACTAGTCTTCCACTAAAGCAATATCGTCGTCTTTTTTACCCAAAACAACTGTGCCAATCATAGCACTTAAAAACAGTACGCTGCTAACCTCAAAAGGGAAAACAAAATCAGTAAAAAGTTTTTTACCTAGTACTTTAATCAATCCAATATTAGAGACCGTGGTAGATGTCTGGCTAAGTTCAATACCGGAACGTTGGAAAGCCATTAGGATCACCAATAAGAGACAGCCACCGGAAATTACGCCCGCAAATTGCACGACGGTACTTTTTTGAGGCTCCGTATCTTTATTGAGATTCATAAGCATGATTACAAAGAGAAAGAGAACCATTATAGCACCTGCGTATACAATAATATTTACAATAGCTAAAAACTGAGCGTTCATCATAAGGTAGTGCCCCGAAATACAAAAGAAGGTAAGAATCAGTAGCAGAACACTTGTGATAGGGTTTCTACTAATAACCACACCGATGGCACTTGCCAAGGTCAAGGCGGTCAAAACAATAAATACAATTACGTCTAAACTCATTTTTCTATTGCTTGCTTAGTTTCTGGATTATTTAATTTTTCGCTAGGGTGAGGAATCAATAAATCATCCTTCCCATAGATAAATCCTTTTCTTTGATAATTGGCTGGCGCAAAAGTTTGCGTAAGGTATACTGCATCTTTCGGACAAGCCTCTTCACACAACCCACAGAAAATACATCGCAACATATTGATTTCATAGTTGGCCGCATATTTTTCTTCACGGTAGAGATGCTCTTCACCAGTTTCACGTTCTGCGCTTTCCATAGTAATGGCCTCCGCAGGACAAGCTAAGGCACAAAGACCGCAGGCTGTACAACGTTCACGTCCTTCTTCATCACGGTTCAAAATATGCAAACCTCTAAAAGTAGGAGAGAACTCACGTTCAACATCAGGGTAGCGTACCGTTGGTTTTTTAGTGAAAATATGAGATAAGGTTACTTTCAAACCTTTCATAATATTCGGAAGGTAGGTAGATTCCATAAACGTAATCGGTTTACGTTCAACAGCTTTCGCTTTATTGGATATGTTTGTGTAGCTCATATTTTATTAACTTTTAAATATAAGGATTAAAGCTCCCGTGATTATCATATTAATCAATGCCAAAGGGATTAGTTTTTTCCAACCTAAGTTCATTAATTGGTCATACCGAAAACGAGGAAGCGTCCAACGAATCGCCATGAAAAAGAGTACAAATAAAATAGCCTTCGTGATAACCACCACAACGCCAATCACCGAAAATAAGAGAGGATGAACTTGAGCGGCTACCCAATCCATACCTGGAAAATTGTATCCTCCAAAGTATAAACAGCTGATTACAATACAAGTAATAAATAGATTGATATACTCAGCAAACAAGAAGAAGCCAAGCTTCATACTGCTGTACTCCGTGTGGTAACCCCCGATCAGTTCACTTTCACTTTCTGCCATGTCAAAAGGGGCACGATTTAACTCAGCGAATGAGCAGACTAAAAATATTAAAAAACCGAGTGGCTGTTTAAATACATTCCAAGTAAAATAACCATCCGCCCAAAAACCATGCTGCTGAGCAACCATTTCTTTAATGCTCATGGTGCCAGAAAGCATAATCAAAGCAATTAAAGAAAGTCCCAGTGCCAATTCGTAAGAAACGGCTTGTGCTGCTGCCCGAATTCCACTCAAGAGAGAATATTTGTTGTTACTAGCCCAAGCGCCAAGCATAATACCATAAACGCCCACACTCAATACTCCAAAAATAAAGAGCATCCCAATGTTCACATCAGCTACTTGCAGCTCAAAGGATTCAAAGGAAGGACCCCATGGCACAATAGCGCTAGTCATAAGCGCGGTAAGCATCGCCAAGGAAGGACCTAGGATAAATAAAAATCTATTGGAGAAAGTAGGAATGATTTCTTCTTTCATGAAAAGTTTTAGACCATCCGCTAAGGGCTGAAACAACCCAAAGGGTCCAGCGCGATTCGGACCTACTCTGTCCTGCATGATAGCCGCCACTTTTCGCTCGGCCCACGTGAGATACATGGCCACACCCAAACTCACTCCAATAATGCCCGAAATGAGCAAAACCTTTTCTAAGATAAAACCACCGCTTATTGCTAGATACATATTTTTTTGGCCTAAAAAATTGAAACACAAAAATAAAGGCTAATCCTCATTAGTAGACGCGAAAAGCTATATTCTTTTGGTGTTTATTGTTCAGTTTTTATCGGCAAATCGTTCTCAGCTGGCAGGAACTTGTACAGGTAGTAATTTTCCTCCTCACGCGTGCGCGGGTGGGTGAATCTAGCGAGTTCTTGTTTACTGATTTCGGCTAATTCTCTGTTGGCGATAAGGAGTACTTTTTTGTTCAAAGCATTAGCTACGCTATCCGAAAATTGTGATAAACCCTTGGCATCAAACGCCACCAATCGCTCAGTGGTGTATTGAATAAAGGTATTCCGATTGGGAGACTGCGGATAGTGCATTTTTTTATTGGACAAGCAGCCAATGGGAGAAGTACAATAATCGATATCACCAACTAGTGCGTAGTCTTTGAACTTTTTTTGTTTTACAAAATGAGCAGCCGCCTCAATTTGGCTTACCGGATACAGCAAGTCATGTTTGATAAATTTTACTCCATAGATTAAATGCATAATTGCAAAGGGGACTAGAACAAAATAAAGACCTCGATAGTTTTTATGTTGATGCAATACAAACCAACTACACAATAAAAGTAATATCCAAATGTGCCCCGAATGACGCAGATAGGGTTTGAAAAAGAAAAACCAAAAGACGAAATATCCTATCGAGGCAGCAAGCCATAGTAGTTGGATTTTTCTATTTTTTTTGAAAAAGAAAATGGGCACTGCTAGTGTAAGAACAAAAAATACAAGTGCTCCCCACAAATTGACTAGCCCGAATAGTTGGGCGATAGCAGGCGCTTTAAATAAACCATCATTAAATGCAAAAAGCATGGTGGTAAAATGCCCCTGGGTCCAGTGAAGCTCGTAGTGCATGTCCACGTTGACAGCATTTGGCTTAATGTCAATATAAAAAAGAATGGTGTACAATACTAAAAGAGCTAGATGCGGAAGAAATTCTTTGGGTGTTTTTTTTCGTTGCCACAAATAGAAAACATAGAGGACAGAGCACAAAATAAAGGCATGAATATTGATAAAGCCTGCTAACAAAAGAAGGACATAGGGGAGTATCTTTTTACCAGTTAAAAAACTAACGAAGCTCCAAACAATAAAGAAAAGAGCGGGTGTGTAATTGCGTTGAAGCGTGGCATATTCATAACCGAAATAAAGTCCAAAAAGTAAAAGGACTTTAAACCAAAACGTGAAGGGTGATTTGTAAATAAAAAGATAGGCTAGGCCCAACACAAAGAAATAGTGAATGAAACTTTGCGTGAGGATGGAAGAATAAATTTGCTTGCCCAGAAACAAAAATGTGTACCATCCAAAAGGATGACCTTCATAATCTACATTGTGCCAAAGGTCGAAAAAACTAGTGCTTGATTTGGCGATGTACCAAGAATGAATCTCGTCGCGCCAGAGTTCGTGATGAAAAAACTGAACACCCAAGAACACAACATAAATTAAAAATAAGAGGTGTTCTTTTTTACGCCATTGCATCAGGGTTCAAAAGTGCAACGAAACTTAGGAATAGTAAAATTTCAGAAGGGATAGTTCGGCTCAGCTAAAAAGAGCTAGTCTTCTTTGTTTTTCTTTTTTCGACTGCCGGCATACATTTCATATTTTACCAAGCGGGCTTCTAGCGCTCCGTTATAACAAGGGATTCTGCGAGAGGTACGAAGCCCCACTGATTTTAACGCCTCTAAATTGGCGGTGACCAACCAAGCGTTGGTATTAGCGTAATGCTGTTTGAGTGTATTGCCAATGTCTTGATAAAATTCTTCTGTTTCTTCTATTTCTATACGCTCATCATAAGGCGGGTTAAAGAAAATGTGCAGTAAAGTGTCTTCGTGTTTTTCACTTTTAAAAAAATCCTGCTTCGCAATTTTTACAAACTCGTCTAAGCCTGCCGCCGCAATATTTTCTTTGGCTAGGTCCGCTAGCTTAGGATTGATTTCAAAACCACGAATGCGAAACGAGCAATCACGTGTTTTTTTAAGCAGTGCTTCTCGAATGGTGTCAAACAAGTTTTCATCCCAGTCGCTCCATTTTTTAAAAGTAAAAAAATCACGATTAATATTAGCCGGAATATTACAAGCAATCATAGCCGCCTCAATGGGAATCGTGGCACTGCCCGTCATAGGATCTAAAAAATCGCATTGCCCACGCCAGCCACTTTGCAACAAAAGACCAGCTGCCAATACCTCATTGATAGGCGCACTGCCCACATGCTTTCGATAGCCTCGGCGATGAAGGCTATGGCCGCTACTATCTAAGCTTACCGTGCATTTGTCTTGCTGTATGTGAATATTAATACGCAAGTCAGGATTATTAGTATCTATATTAGGTCGGTCGCCGGTATTATCTCTGAACTGATCCACGATAGCATCTTTTGCTTTGAGCGCTACGTACTTACTATGATTAAAATAGTCAGAATGAACCGTGGCGTCAATCGCAAAGGTTTTATCATTATCCAAGTACTGCGACCAGTCCATTTTATAAATGCTTTTATAAAAACGATCTTCATGCCGGGTAGTAAAATTATGAATGGGCTTCAGGATTTTAATGGCGGTGCGGCAGGCAATATTGGCTTTGTACAACATACCATTATCCCCCTCATAGCTCACCATGCGCACAGCAGGTTTTACATTCAGTGCGCCTAAATTGCGCAGCTCATTAGCGAGTATGTCTTCAAAACCAAAAAGTGTTTTGGCTACTTGTTTAAAATTATGACCCAT
>CAZTCQ010000004.1:0-6927 GCA_964612525.1 uncultured Chitinophagaceae bacterium
ACCACTGATTTGCCAAACTGAAGAAACTGCTCAGCGGGCAAGAAGCCTGTAGTCTGTTGTACAATTTTTTCTTCACCGTCTACAAAGTATAAACTTGGATAAGCTCGTAATCTGTACTTTTCTACTAGTGCGATGCCATCACCTTTTTCGCCGTCTAGCTCTACGTTAATAAAACGGTCGTTGTAATAATCACCCACCGTCTGATCCTTAAAAGTGGTTCGTTTTAGCTCTTTACAAGGTCCACACCATGAGGCCGAGATGTCAAGAAAAATTAGTTTGTTTTCTTCTTTAGCTTTGGCTAGTGCGTCTGACCAACTACCTTCAAAAAAGTCAATCCCCTTTACGGTTTTTGAATCCGATTCGGTGCTGGTTTCGGTTGTCGCGTTTTCAGCAGGTTGAGAAGTTTCACAAGAAGCAAATGCGATTAACGCGCTAAGGGCAAGATAGATTAATTTATTCATGATAAAATATTAGTGTGTATTAGACTCCTACATGGAGTTTATTTTACAAGTATACTTCTTTAGTTTTCAAATAAGGAAAATTCAGAAGCTGGGAGTTTATCTTCCGAGAACTTTTTTAACCGGCATGACAATTGCTAGTACTGCAAAGCCAACCACCAATCCAGTCGTAAATTCTGCCAAGAGTGAATTCCAGTTTTCTAGCAAATGATGAATAAATTCAATCTCGTGTACAAAAATTCCACCCGCCACTAGTATCAGCGCAATGGTTCCTACGACCGCTAATCCCTTAATTATTTTCGGTAGAAGGGCCACTAAGAAATGACCAACTTTATCTGAAAAACTATCTTCTTGCTCATTGAGATGAATAAGGCGATAGCCCAAATCATCAATGCGCACCAACAAGGCTACAATTCCGTAAACACCCACTGTGGCAATAATGGCTACCACAGTAGTCACAGCTATTTGAATGCTCAGTGGTTTATCTAAAACCGTACTCAACGCAATGATGACAATTTCCAACGACAAAATGAAGTCCGTAATGATAGCGGATTTTATTTTGGTTTTTTCATGAGCTAGAATTTCTTCTTCGGTATATACTTTGGTGTCTATTTCATGCTCTTCTTCCTTCTTTCTATGAAAAAGGAATTCATAAATTTTTTCAGCACCTTCATAGGCTAAGAAGGCACCACCCAAAACTAATATCACAGTCACTGCTTTGGGCAGAAACGCACTGAGCAAAAATATAAGCGGAAGGATAATTAGCTTATTAAAAAAAGAACCTTTGGTAATCGCCCACAGCACGGGCATTTCTCTGCTAGAAACGAAGCCAGAGGCTTTCTCGGCATTTACAGCTAAATCGTCACCAAGGATACCGGCTGTTTTTTTTGTAGCCATTTTGCTCATAACGGCCACGTCATCCATTAGCACCGCTATGTCATCAAATAAAGCAAAAAATCCTGAAGCCATCTTTGTTAATTAAGAATTGAAAATTAATAATTAAAAATTACAATTCACGTTAGGAACTTATTTTATTAAGTATCCTCAGCGGTTTCTTTTGGGATTATCTTTGACAGGATTGAAAATAAGGATATGAATATAGATTTCAGCGAGGCAAAAATTAAGCGATTGATAACCCATCATATTGGTAATAAACAGCGTGAGGAAGGTATTACCTTGACGGAAGAAGAGATTGAAGTTTCGGAAGAAACAAAATCCTATTTACTAAGTTATTTTTTGACACCCATGAAAACGGATGAAGTGTATTCTTTCGTGCATGCCGTTGATGTAAAACAAAATGATATTTTCAATTTGGCACAAGAGATTTTTGAAGAGGAAGAAAATTTCTTGGAGCATTCGCGCAATACGGCTAAGTTACTTTACGAGGCAAGCGTGCACCCCAAGATTGAAGAAGGGGAATTGAATGTAGTCTACTTTAGTAATATTGTAGTGGGCGACGAAATGATTTCGGCTATCGGGATTTATAAATCAGAAAATAATGTGCCCTTTATCAAAATGGATCGAGTCGTGGACGGTTTTAATATTCACCATGACTATGGTTTTGAAATGAAAGGCGTAGACAAAGGCTGTCTGATTTTTAATTTGGAAGAAGGCGATGGATATCGTGCTTTAATTATTGATAAAAAATCGGGTGATGCTTATTATTGGATAGATGATTTTCTAAAAGTAAAACCGATTGGTAATGAATTTTATATGACGAATAATTTCTTGACGATGACCAAGGAGTTCGTGACCAAACAACTTCCGGAAGAGTATGACATGAATCAAACAGATAAAATTGATCTGCTCAATAAATCTGTTGGCTACTTTAAAGAACATGATAGTTTTGACAAAGAAGAGTTTGCCAGCGAAGTATTTGTGGATGAAGAAATCATGGAATCGTTCCAAAATTTTAAAAACGTTTACAACACCGAAAATGAAATAGAATCTCAAGATCATTTCAGTATCTCTGCACAAGCGGTAAAAAAGCAAGCTCGTGTATTCAAGAGTGTATTAAAACTAGATAAAAATTTTCATGTCTATATCCACGGTGATAAAAGCCTTATAGAACGAGGAACAGAAGACGACGGCCGAAAGTTTTATAAGATTTATTATACTGAGGAGAATTAGGATTTAGGAGTTAGTGAATAGGAATTAGCCAATAGCCAATAGTGTTTATCGAAAAACAAATCTAGTAAAAAACTTTTCCTCCGCTGGCGGAGGGTAGGGAGGTGGAAAATTACTCAATTCGAAAAACAGGCAATCGCATATGCTCCTTTTCGTAGTGCGAGCTATGCTTATAAATCCAATAAAGCTGTTCTCTTGGGCTATCCCTGAATTTTTTATCCGTATTTTTCTTTGCTTCAAACTTAATTTTTAATTTTTCATTATTAATTAATAGTTGACTCGCTTTGTCTTCAAAAACATAAGAACTGTACCATTCTTTTTGTTGCAGCACAGCATCAAAGAAATTCCAATTGAAATAGGAATCCGGGGCTGCTGGTTCAAGCACTTCTACAATAAATCTGTTCTTGCCAGTATTCATCGGAATGAGATAATCGCCTTCTCTGAATTGATAATTTATTTTCTCTAAATCATACTGGACATTTGAATGATGATAATGCTTTTCGTATGGTCTTTTGTCGCTTTGATAATCTTTGATGTGAAAACTATTTACACTTAGGATACTATCATTTTCCAATGGGATGAGTTTTACTCCATTGGCTATGAGTCTATCCACTACCCGCCAATATCCTTTTTTTAGAATATAAAATTTTGGCTTGGTAACCGTTTTAGTGGGTTTCATTTTATGATAGTATTTCATATCCCAAACCAGCGGCTTTGAGCGGTCATAAAATAAACGTTGCGCTCCTGTCACCTTGCTTTCTTTATAACTAGCCTTATACCCATTAAACTTAAATGTTTTATGAGTGGCGGTGTCTACTCGCCAATCAATGTGAAATGTCTTCGCATTCGTTACGGCTGCTTTAGCTGCTTTTCGTTTAGCTTGTATCGTTTCAGCATTCTCAGAACAAAACTCAATGGTGGAAACAAGAAACTTATAAGTAGCCCAGGTGCGATCGCGAAAGTTTTTGAGCATGTGAGTCTCTGTGATAAAGCCAAAACTTTGATGCAAGGTAGTGAGGCCGCTACTATATCTAGGCGAATCATAAAAGGCAAACATTTTATCTTTTAAAGCACCACTGTGATGATTGACGTAGGGTATCATGGTCTCTTTTTTCGTTCTCATTTTTTTCTCTAAAGCGGGTAGCATTTCATTCCTTAAATAAGCACCCATACCAAAACCTAATTTATCGGGTTGAGTAGCGAGATAGGTCATGGTATATTGATAATCAGCGCCGTTGCTCACGTGTGTTTCGATATAAATATCAGGGTCAATGAGCTGCAGCAGTTTAGAAAAACTCATAGCATTTTTAGAATCACATTTTATAAAATCACGATTCAAATCAAGATTTTGAGCATTTCCTCTAAAGCCGTATTCCATAGGGCCTTCTTGATTGGCGCGGCTAGATTTTCCTCTATTGATGGCACCGCCAATGTTATAATAGGGAATGCAAACAAGGATACAGTTTTTAAGTAGTTTCTTATATTTCTCCTTCTCCGTAAAATCTCTAAAAAGCATCATGCTAGCATCTACGCCATCGGGTTCACCGGGGTGAATCGCGTTGTTGATGAGTATAACTGTTTTCTTTGATTTTTTAATATCATATAGCGTGAAGGGTTTGTCGCTCAGTGTTACGATTTGTAAATTATACCCTGCATCGGTTTCGCCAAGAGCAGCGGTTTCTGCTCCATAATGAGCCATACCAAATCCGCCCCACCAACTACTGCCTTCAAAATAGGAAGCACTTTCTGTCCCATTACTTTTTTCAAAGCGAGTGATTTGAGCAGATAGTGTAGTACTAAAAAATAAAAAGCAAAATAGAATTTTTAATTTCATATACTGCAAGTTAAATAAAAAAGGGAAACAAAACTGTTCCCCTAATTCCATTGGCTATTGCCTAATTCCTTCTATCATCCTTAATCCGTAATAAAAGGATAATCACTTTGTACATAAATGTCTTTGTAAAGTTCGTCATCTTCTGGCCACGGAGATTTTTCAGCAAAGTCAACACAGTCAGCTACCGTTGCTTTCACATTCGCTTGGATTGCTTTGATCTCTTCCTCAGTGGCAAAATTATTTTCCAATAAAACATTTTTACAATGCTCGATTGGGTCTTTAGATTTAAAATCTGCTTCCTCTTGTTTGGTTCGATATTTTGCAGGGTCACTCATACTATGCCCTTTAAAACGATAGGTTTTAATTTCAACCAAGGTAGGACCTTCTCCATCGCGCGCTCGTTTTACCGCACGGTTCATTGAGTTATGGACGGCCTCCGGACTCATGCCGTCTACCTCATCGCTTGGCATATCGTAGGCATCGGCAAATTTGTATATGTCGGTTACATTACTGGTTCTTTTTACAGAGGTTCCCATGGCATACATATTGTTTTCACAAACAAAAACTACAGGAAGTTTCCAAGTCATTGCCATATTAAAAGTCTCATGCAAAATTCCTTGGCGAGCCGCTCCATCGCCGAAGTAACAAACCGTCACTCGGTCACTATCATTATATTTATCAGCGAAGGCAATACCCGCACCTAAACCAATTTGACCACCAACTATACCGTGGCCACCAAAGAATCTTTTTTCTTTTGAAAAGAAGTGCATACTACCTCCTTTTCCTTTCGCACAGCCTGTGGCTTTGCCATAGAGTTCAGCCATGCACTCACGAGGCGTCAGGCCTTTGGCAATTGCTAAGCCATGACAACGATAAGCGGTAATCATATTGTCGTCTTCACGAATGGCGGTCATGGTACCAGAAGAAACAGCTTCTTGCCCAATGTATAAATGACAAAAACCACGAATTTTTTGCATACCATAAAGCTGTCCCGTTTTTTCTTCAAACTTGCGTTGTAAAAGCATGTTTTCGTACCAGTATAAATATGTTTCTTTCCCGAATTCTAAAGCCACGTTTTAATGATTTAATGTTACGCGAAAATAAGGCCTAGACAATTAATAATTAAGAATTAAAAATTAATAATTGTGTAGAGATTGAGTGAAATTTGAGCTTTACATGCTATTTTCTTTTTTGAATTTTATAGTATTATCTTCGCTATCCCATTATGGATCCGAAAAATATACAATTTCAAAATACGCGTAGTTTTGCCAAAGAGCTGGACGATGCAGATGCTCTTAGTGATTTTAGAGATCAATTTCATTTTCCAAAACTTGGCGGAAAACGAGCGACCTATTTCTGCGGAAATTCATTGGGGCTGCAGCCGAAAAACGCTAAGAAGTATTTTGATGAAGAATTAAGCGATTGGGCTCAGTGGGGGGTAGATGGACATTTTAAGAGTACGCGTCCTTGGTTTGGATATCACAAACATTTTACAGACAGCTTGGCCAAGATTGTCGGTGCAAAAAAGTCAGAGGTAGTCGCTATGAATACACTTACGGTGAATTTGCATTTGCTCATGATTTCTTTTTATCGACCGACCAAAACGAGATATAAAATCATCATGGAAGCCGGCGCCTTTCCAAGCGATATGTATGCCATGGAAACGCAGGCAAAACTCGCCGGATTTAATCCCAAATCGGCGATCATCGAAGTGAAACCTAAAAAAGGAAAACATCTCATTGATGAGGACGACATTGTTAAAACTATTGAGAAGCATAAATCTTCGGTGGCTGTTGTCATTTTTGGTGGAGTAAATTATTATACAGGGCAACTTTTTGACATGGAACGAATCACCAAAGCTTCCCACAAAGTAGGAGCGAAGTGTGGCTTTGATTTGGCCCATGCTGTTGGTAATGTTCCGCTCGAATTAAATAAGTGGAACGTTGATTTTGCTTGTTGGTGTTCGTATAAATATTTGAATTCTGGACCCGGAGGAGTGGGAGGAGTTTTCGTAAATGAAAAGCACGCAAAAAATCCTAAGACGCCCAGACTAGCAGGTTGGTGGGGTTATGAAGAAAAAACACGTTTTGAAATGACGAAGGGTTTTAAACCCATGGCTAGTGCCGAGAGTTGGCAAATGAGTAATGCCACTGTTTTTAATATGGCGGCCCATCGCGCAAGCCTTGATATTTATGATCAAACAAGTGTAAAAGTATTGCGTAAAAAAAGCATTTTGCTTACGGCCTATGCGGAGTATTTATTAGAGCTAGTAAAGGCTGAAAACAAGAAATTGGCCTTTGAAATTATTACTCCAAAGGAATACGAAAAGCGAGGTGCTCAGCTTTCTATGCTGTTTGCTAAAAATGGGAAACGTGTTTTCAAACATCTTGAAAAAAACAATATCGTAATTGATTATCGCGAGCCAAATGTTCTACGTTTTGCTGCTGTACCAATGTATAATAATTTTCAGGATTTGTATGAGTTGTATGCTTGTTTGAAGAGTTTTTA
>CAZTCQ010000004.1:7027-45023 GCA_964612525.1 uncultured Chitinophagaceae bacterium
TGTATAATAATTTTCAGGATTTGTATGAGTTGTATGCTTGTTTGAAGAGTTTTTAATTATCCAAAAAACAAATAAGCCAATAGGATAGAGGTAATTATCCCGGCTAAATCTGCCAGTAACATTGCGCCAATTGCGTAACGAGTATTCTTAATTCCTACAGATCCAAAATAAACGGCGATTACATAGAATGTAGTATCGCTTGTTCCTTGTAAAACACCAGAGAGCCTGCCGGCAAAACTATCTGGACCGAAGGTAGTCATAGCATCTACCATCATACCTCTAGCACCACTCCCGCTCATAGGTTTAATCATGGCAGTAGGTAATCCGTCTACAAATCGTGTATCGGGTAGTGGTGAAAAAACAAATCGCAATCCATCCATAACGATTTCAAATACGCCACTTGTTCTCAGTAAACTGATAGCTACTAAAATTCCTACCAGATAAGGAATGATTTTCACCGCTACGGTAAAACCTTCTTTCGCACCGTCTATGAATGAATCGAAGACATCTATTTTTTTATAAAGGGCAGCAGCAATCACGATAGCCGCAAAAATAAAAAGGATTAACCCATTACTTAATTGACTGCTAAATTCCTGTAACACCGTTCGTTGCATACTTGTCAAAAAAGTAACGAATAGTCCAATGAAAACACTGATTCCTAACACCCAGGCTAAAATGACGGGCTGAAACACATTGATTTTTTGCTTGAAGGAAACAATCAACATGGAGGTCATGGTAGCTACAAAAGTAGCAATCATGCAAGGAATAAAAATGTCAGTAGGGTCACTTGCACCTAGCGAAGATCGGATGGCGATTATACTCACTGGAATTAACGTAAGTCCCGATGCATGAAGTGCTAAAAACATCACTTGTGCATTACTAGCAGTTGTCTTACTCGGGTTTAGCTCTTGCAAACTTTGCATGGCTTTTAAACCAAACGGAGTGGCTGCATTATCTAGCCCTAAAAGATTGGCAGAAAAATTCATCATCATGTGCCCAATGGAATCATGCCCTTTGGGTATTTCAGGAAATAACTTATTGAAGAATGGACCAATAATTCTGCTCAAAAATCGGATGCCACCTGCTTTTTCGGCAATAGCCATAAGCCCCATGAATAAAGCCATAACGCCTACTAATCCGATGCTAATGTCCACAGCCGTATCAGCAATTCCAATAATACCAGAGGATTGAGGAACTTTTATTACATCAATAGCCGCACCACTTTTGCGGTAATAATAATGTCCTTGCTTGGCTACTAGCCCCTCATTTATTTTACTCTGATTTTCAGGGGTAAAATCAAAATTAGGGACATGGTTCACCACAATCGTATCACGAGCTTCGCCCGTAATCATTTGTGCAAAAATTTGTTTCTCGTTTGGGTTAAAAAGAAAATTTGCCACCGCTACCGTGAAGGCTACAATAACAAACCAACTCCATATTTTACTTAAAGTCAAATGTGATAAATTTTCCGAAAGATAGGTGCAATTTCAGAAAATTAAAAACTAGCTTATGAACACATTATTTTTTCATATCCTTTTTGGGAACTGCCGTGCCTTCAAATTCTATTCGCCTATCAAATGAACTTACCAAATCTGCTAATTCATATACATTTTTATAACCGTATCCATACAGATTAATAAAGGTTGGCACATTTAGGGCTAAGGTCCTTTTGGTCTCGTTGGGGGTGGTCGGAACGTAAACTTTACTAGCAAAATGAATGGGGTTGTTATCAATATTATTGTTGCAATAAATTAAAATTCTAGTTTTTTTGTTAGGAGCAATTCTGTAGAGTGAGTTCATATTAAAATCAGCGAAATTTAAATGAATGGCACCCTTGATATGTTTGGCATCGTACATTTTTTTTGAGCGAGTGTCCAAAATAATAGTGCCTGGATCTTTGCTCATTTTTATCCATTTTTTTAAGTGAACGACTCTTTTGTTTCTATGTGGTTGTACCTCTTTGGCTAAGTCCAAAAAGGCTGCATAATTTACTTTTGACGGGGGTAAAGTTTTTTTCTGTGCCAACGCAGAAGAACTGAAGAATAGAGTCAGAATACCTAATATAATATTTTTCATACTAAAGGGATGCGGCGAAATCTATTTTTCCATAAACTTGCCAAAAAAGAATTACATCCCTAGCAAAGGCTGATCTTTAATGTTGTGATATTCAAGAGTGACTGCTATACATTTTTTCAATTCTTTGATAGGAACCGGGTCATCCAGTTTGAAAACAATGGCTCTTGTCGTTTCGTAATTGAATGTATCCCCAAAAACTTCTTTGAAAGTGACTACCAACTTGCTAGTACATTTAAAATACATGGCATATTGGTTTGGCTTTTTTGCTTTCCAATCCATGCGAAGAGTGCTTCCTTTTTTGGTGAGATAACTTGGCTCGCCCCATTTTAGCGTCTCCTCTATTTCGGTGATACCTATTTCTTTGGCAGTATCCAAAACTAGCTTTCTTAGAAAACCCATTTTAGGAATTATTACTGTAGGATAGTTTGAAAATTTGGCTTCTACATTTTTAGTCTGAATGATTTTCACTCTTCTTATTGTTTTACCATTTTATTAAAGTCAATTATCAAATTAAGAAGTTTAACTCGCTCCATCCAACCTGGAAATTTTTGATCAACATATTTTTGAGGGGCATAGGTATAAAAATCTTTGAAGTAGTCATACCCAATGTATCGTAATCGAAAAGAAGTCCCTTTACCAACTTTGAGGAACTGACCATTGGGGCGTTTCGTAATATTCAGACCCGCCTTATTAATATTTGTAAAATTATTTGCTCTCACTTTTCTCAAAAGGTCAACATAATATGCTTGCTGCTTTCGGTTCAGTTTTTTTTCTTTAATGACTCGTTTTCCTTTTGCACCTTTTTTGGGAGTAAAAATTTTAAAATACCGCACTCCATCATTTTTGGTAAACATATAAAGTTTGGATTCATTCCCTTCTACCCAATAGTCAGAAGTGACCGTTTCTACGGTTTCCACATTCGTATAATCCAAATCTAAGATTTGGATCCAAGGGTTTTTTTGACCAGCATATTTTGTTGAGTCTTCTCTTTGAGCAATAGTTGTCAAAGAAGAGGAAAGTAGAAGAAAAATAAGAAAGATAGATTGTTTGATTTGTTAAAAGTACTAAAATGGCTGCAATGTTGCTTATTGGATTTACTAATTTATTATTCAACCGGACGTAAGGGTGATAAGGTAATTATTGGTGAACCTGGAGTTGAGGATAAGGAATCGCAATTCCTTCGGTTCCAAAACGTTCTTTAATAGTTTCTAGGACATCACACTCTAATCGAAAAGAATCTGCTGGAGTGGCTGTCCACACCCAAGCACGTAGATTGATGGCGGAGTCCTTCCACTCGGTCATTAAAACTAATACCTTGGGAGGATTAGGTTCGCCATCCAGTATTTCTTGACTTCGATTATCAATGCAAAGTGGGTGTGCTTCAATTTCTTCAATGATAATTCGCCGCGCTAGATTGACATCACTTTTAAAATCAATAGAAAAATTAATTCTCTTTCTTATTTTCTCTTCATCCAAGGTGCTGTTGATAATAGTAGAGTCGGCAATTTTGGAATTGGGAATCACGATTCTTCTATTTTCAAAATCTCGAATCACTGTATGTCTAAATGTGATGTCTACCACAATTCCTCTTAATCCACCACTGATTTCTACAAGGTCATCAATCTGAAACGGCTTAAAAATAATTATGAATACGCCACTGATAATATTAGAAAAAGCTGCCTGAGAGGCAAAACCTATAATCGCTGCTAAGATTCCTGCACCCGCCAGGAGAGAACCGGCCAATTTTTCTAGCTTGGGAATCGACATACAAACCAGAACGATAGCAATTGAGTATAAAATGAAACCCAAGGAGTTCTTGATAAAATTGATCTTGGTAGTTTGGTAACCCCGATCATCCAGTCGAGTTATAATCCGACTAATAGAATTTCGAAGAAACCAATGTAGAAAAATAGCCCCAGAAAATACTACTAGGGCATAAATAAAAACGTGATATTGATTCAAGATGGATCCCACTAGACATTCTCCTTCATGAATAAATCAATGCTCTCCATCATGTGTTCGATTTGTTCGTTGCGCAAACCGTGATGACAAGCAATGAGCATGCCACCTCGCATTACCTTGTCTGACTCAGGATAAGCACCAGAAGCCGCTTTGTGTTCAATTTTTTGAAAACCAGGTTGTCTTAAAATATTACCGGTGAAAACCGTGCGCGTCATGATGTTTCTTTTTTCTAAGAAAATCTGTAGCTCGCGTCTTTTGAAAGGAGCACTGTCTTTTATAGTCACTGGGAAGGCTAACCAGGCGGTTCGAGAGTCGGGGAGTTGTTTGGGTAACACAAAATACTCTTCATACTGCTCAAAATACTTTTTAAGTCTATCGAAATGTTCTGCTCTCATGTCTATGTTAGCAGCTAGTTTACTCAGTTGCACCAAGCCAAAAGCAGCACCCAATTCACTGGGTTCAATATTAAAACCAGGCTCCTCAAATACAAATTTTGCATCATAAGGAATCCCGTCCACTTCTACATTAAAACGATTTTCAATTGCTTCACTTTCTACAAACAAAGATGAAGAGCGCCCCCATGAGCGAAGTAGCTTACCACGCTCCATGTGTGCATCAGTATTTACGCAAAGCATACCGCCATTACCCGCACAATTTATGATGTGCGAACCATAAAAGCTCGTGGTGCTCATATCGGTAAAGCGGCCTGATGTTTTATCATTGATTTCTGCGCCAAGAGTATCGGCACTATCCTCCATTACAAACAAATTGTGTTTATCGGCAATTTCTCTTAGTTGTGCCCAGTTCGGAAGGTTACCCATTAGGTTCGGAATCCACAATGCTCTTGTTTTATCCGTAATCATTTCTTCCACTTTGTTGGCGTCCAAATTATAAGTACCTTCTTCTACATCCACAAAAGAAGGTATCCAGCCTTTTTTAACCAAAGGCGCAACCGTGGTGCTAAAAGTAAGTGCGGGTGTGATAATTTCAGCACCGGCTTCATAGTCCAACAGTTCGGCTGCTAAGTACAAAGCACTTGAGCCAGAGTTTACACCTAAGCCGTATTTTTTACCATAGAGGGAGGCTACTTTTTGTTCTAGCTCTCTTACATGTTTACCCATTTGGGTTGACGTTTCTAATACGTTTACTACTGCATCAATTTCTTCTTGACCGTGTACGGTTTGTCCGTAAGGAACTGCTATAAAATCTTCTTTTGCCATGGCTCACAAAGTTAAGACGTAGGTAATTACGAATTACGAATTTTGAATTAAGAATTGTTTAAAATAGGGCATAGGCACTAGCCAATAGCGATTAGTGACACGCGCTCTGTCATTCTGGAAAAATCACGCCAGCGGCTGATTTTATTCAGAATCCTTGAGCAGCACAGTTTGGCCCGCCTGAAGCTCTTTCCCATTCAGAGAGCGTAGCTAGAAGCTACGCACAGAGTGAGAAGAAAAACCTGTGAGGTCTATCTAAAGCAGGGCAATAGACCTCACAGGTTTAGGCTATTTCTCTAAAAAAAAACCTAATCACTATTCACTCATCACTATTCACTATACTTTTACAACACCAATGCAAGTAAAACTAATAGAATGTCCTAGAGATGCCATGCAAGGTTGGGCGCATCAGATTCCTACTGAAATGAAAGTCGCTTATATCAATCAACTATTAAAAGTCGGTTTTGATACCATTGATTTTGGTTCTTTTGTTTCGCCCAAAGCCATTCCGCAAATGGCGGATACCAAAGACGTTTTGCCTCAATTGAATTTAGAGGATACCCAGTCAAAACTATTGGCTATTGTAGCGAATAAACGAGGTGCCGATGATGCGGTAGCTTTTGAGCAAATCAATTATTTAGGATTTCCTTTTTCTATTTCTGAAACCTTTCAACAAAAAAATACAAACAGCACAATAGCTGAATCTTTACTTCGAGTAGATCAAATTCAAAATCTCTGTGTTCAGAAGAATAAAGAATTAGTAGTCTATATTTCTATGGGCTTTGGAAATCCCTACGGAGATCCTTACAATGCTGAAGTTGCAATGGAGTGGGTCGAAAAACTAAGCGAGCTAGGAGTTTCCATTTTTGCTATGAGCGATACGGTGGGTGTTTCCAATCCCGAAAATATTCAATATATTTTCAGTGAGTTGACCAAAGAATTTACCGGAAAAGGTATCGAGTTCGGAGCTCATTTTCATTCCACAGCTGAAACAAGGGAAGAAAAACTAAAAGCAGCGATAGAAAGTGGGTGCTTCCGATTTGATAGTGCCATAAAAGGCATTGGAGGTTGCCCAATGGCTCAAAATGATTTAGTAGGTAATATGGCCACGGAGGACCTGATTTCATTCTTAGAAAATCAACAAATAGAGCATGGCTTAAATAAGGAAGCATTTGCTGCCTCGCTTTCCCTGGCAGCGAAGGTTTTTATTTAGGGATTAATCAGCAAAACCAACGAATTCGGTGTTATTTTCGTCTTAATTAAAAAATGCTGTTCTGCGGCAATTTTAAAATCAAAGGGAATAATTATATGAAGCGGATAATTGGAATTTTATTAGGACTTATGTTCATCGGGTTTATTTCTGAGGCTCAAATCACAGTAACTCCAAATGCTGTGGCGAATTCGCTTGCTCAGCGTTTAATTGGAACTGGGGTTAACATAACGAATGCTACCCTCAACTGTCCACCCCTTGCATCGGGCGATTTTATAGTTTCGGCTTCCAATTTAAATTTGGATAGTGGCATTGTGCTTACCACAGGAACGGCAGCTACTACTGCCAATGTCGATGGCTTTAACGGACCTGCCAATGGTCCTTCTACGGGCAATCAAGCCCCTGGAGATCCCGACTTAACGATTTTGGCCGGTCAGCCAACGGAAGATGCCTGTATTTTAGAATTTGATTTTGAAACCACTGGTGATTCCATAGCCTTTAATTATGTTTTTGGGTCTAGTGAGTATCCCAGTTTTACTTGTAGTAATTTTAATGATGTATTTGGATTCTTCGTGAGTGGACCCGGCTTAGCAGGGCCATTTACAGGTGGAGCAATCAATATCGCTACGGTTCCGGGTAGTGGAGGATCATGTCCGGTGGGTGTGAGTACGATTTATTGCCCTACTCCTAATGGCAATTGTTGTAATACCACGAATCAATCCTGTCATGCGAATACTACTGGCTGTGGTATGTTCACTGCTATCAATAATACTTGTCCGTATTTTGTCTGTAACGGCAACGGAACGACCGTAAACTACCAAGGTTTTACAACCGTGCTTCGTGCTCAGGCGCAGATTGTACCTTGTACGACTTATCATTTTAAATTGGCGATTGCCGATGCTTCTGACGATATTCTTGATTCAGGAGTAATGATTGAAGCAGGAAGTTTTAGTGCGAACTCAGTAGGGCTCGATCTTAAATCATCTTTAACTTCTTTAGTAGGGAATCCTGTTATGGTTGAGGGCTGCGATTCATTGAGCTTAGATGTAGTGATTGAAAAAAATGGACTGCCCACATTTGATACAATTCGTTTTACAATTCAAGGGACGGCCGTCAATGGAATTGATTATACCTTCCTATCCGATACGCTGATTTTTAGTCCGAATCCAAACGATACAATTCGAACAATTACTTTATACGCTTTTCAAGATAATATCCCGGAAGGAACAGAAACTATTACCTTGCTTCTTCAAAATTTCTGCTCAACGGCTTTGGCCGATAGTTTAGTAATTGAAATTGTAGACTCCTTGGGGGCTGACTTCTTCATTGCTAATTCAAATGGTCTGCCGCCCAATGACTCAGTTTGTCTGGGCACTAGTTTTATTTTTGCACCGCTTACACTGCCTCTGGCTGGCGTAGGGCCCATAACCTATGATTGGGACTTTGGTGATGGTACCACCGCTTTTGAAGTAAGTCCGCTCAATCAGGTAAAAAACTATACGAACCCAGGTGTATACACAGTGAAGTTAGTCATAACGGATACCTCCGGATGTACCGATTCGGTGAGTAAGAATGTCTTCGTGGATATTCCTGCTTATGTGGAGCTAGCTGCTTCGCCCACTGAGATTTGCGTGGGAGGGAAGATTCAATTTTTTGACTCTTTAGCTCCAAATACCTTTAATTGGATTTATGATTTTGATGACGGAATTGTGTTAAACAAACTTGACAATCCGACACACGTTTTTGATAGAGCAGGATCTTATGATGTTACCTTAACGGGTGAATATCTCATTTGTGATGACGAAACAGAAACTGTGACGATAACTGTGAATGACTACCCACGTATAGATTTGGGTGAAGATAGAAGCATTTGTCCACTCTTGGATTCGAATTTGGTATTACAAAATACTCTGAATCCAAGTCAAATTTTAACTTGGAGTACGGGCGAGACCGCTGCAAGAATCAATGTACAGAAAACAGGGCGTTATTGGGCTCGAACGGAGAACGATGGTTGCGCAGCCGTAGATTCTGTTTGGGTAAAACGAGATTGCTATCTAAACATTCCAAATAGTTTTTCGCCGAATGGCGATGGTCGCAATGATTATTTCATTCCACGACAATTATTAAGTGCTGGTCTTATCGCTTTTGAAATGCAAGTAATGAATCGTTGGGGTGAGGTCGTTTTCCGAACAGACAAAATTGACGGTCGCGGCTGGGATGGACGATTCGGTGGAAAAGAGCAGCCTATGGGCGCTTACGTTTATCAAATCATTGCCACTTGGCGAAACGGTTATCAAAATAACTTTAGAGGAAATGTGACCTTGCTTCGCTAGGATTTCGATTCTTGATTTTTAAAATAAATAATGGATAGTTAGGGTGTTTACGCTGCCTATTTCCATTTTATGTTACAGCCAATGCTAGGCTTTTGGTTTTTCGTAGGAATGCCCTGTAACAAATTGTCCATAGCTGTTTTTACGTCTTGACCATCACATACAATGCCATTCCCAGGACGAGAGTCATCTAACTGGCCATGATAATATAGCTTTTGGTTTTCGTCATAAAGAAAAATATCTGGCGTGCAAGTAGCGCCATAGTCTTTGGCAACTTGCTGACTTTCGTCGTAGAGGTAAGGGAAGGAGTAGCTTTCTTCTTCGGCTACTTTTTTCATGAGTTCCGGAGCGTCCATGGGATAGTTTTCAATATCGTTGCTGCTAATCGCTACGAACGAAATGCCCAAGGCTTGATATTCTTTGGCTAAGGAGGCTATCGTATTATTTATGTGTTTGACAAACGGACAATGATTGCAAATAAACATAATGAGCGTTCCTTTCGAACCGCTACAATCTTGCAAGCTTTTCACGGAGTCGCTTACTGTGTCTGTAAGGCTAAATTTTGGGGCGGTTGAGCCTAATTGAATAGAGTTTGATTCAGTTAATGACATAATTTATTTTTTAATAGCTAGTGAGAGTTCTTGATTTTCTTCGATAATAGTAAATTCAGGATAGGTTTTGGTTTCCCATTCATAGTGCATAAGAGCAGTGGCGGTTTCCGCTAATTTAAAATCGTTGTTTCTTGGATAGACGCTAATGTTTTTAATTTTTCTTGAAATTACATAATATTCTGAGGTGGGATGAAACTTCCAATAGGTTTGAAGGATAAAGTTTCTGTTTTCCTCTTTGAGTCTAAAAATGTAATCTTTGGTGAGTCGGTCATATTTCCATTCAATGGTTTGGTATGACTTAGTTGTAGATATAAAATGGGCTGAGATTAAAATAAGAATGAGCCCTATTACTGTTTTGCTAAACGCTTTCATTTTGATTTGATTGACACTAAACGAAAATAAACAAGCAATAAGGGGTACATAGAGTGTTGTTTTTCTCACGACCGGTAAAAGAACATCGGCTGCTAGGGCAATATGGAGTAACCCTAATAAAAGGACAAAGGCAATTGGGAAAAATCGGTAAGTAGTTTTGGATTTTAATAAGATAAAGTGAGAAAACGCTAGGCTTACAAGAAAACAAAGTAAGACGACTAAGAGGGTAGCATCTGCATCCAGAAGATAGCCTTGTTCATCTAGGGTGCCTTTAATAAAACTCTGAAAAGATTCCCAAAGATTGGTGGCGCCGTATTTGAATTCATCCTTTTGTCTAAGGAAGCCAATGGGTTTCCAAATTAATACGAGCGTGACCAAGCCCCAAACTAAGGGCGCCAAGATTAGCTCTTTGGCGCTGCGCAGGTTTTTATACCGAATGATCCAAAGACTTAAACCAAAAACAGGAAATAGTATCGCATTGGTAAATAATGATAAAGTTGCTAGGCCAAGGCAAATAAAACTGTAATGCAGTGAACTTTTTTTATTCCATTTTAGATAAGTCAATAAAAAATAAATAGAAGACAGTTGAAAGAACATGCTCAATCCATAGCCGCGACAGAGACTATAAAAATCAATTACATAAGGGTTTAAAAATAACACAGCCAATAAGACCATTTTTGAAAACGGGTTCGTGAGGTGTTGCTGGGTAATCTTATATGCTATGTAGAAACTGCCCAAAAATGCGAGTAGATTGGGTAGTCGCATAGCAAAATCGCTCAGACCGAATAGGCTGATACTCGCCTTAAACAAGATGGTATTTAATATATGATTGTTGGCACTTTGCCAACAAGAAAAATTGAGGAATAAATCACCCAACGATTTATCATGAAACGTGAGGTAGGAGAGACTCTCATCGTGAGTAAATGATAAATGTACAGCGCGGTATAAAATCCAAACTCCTAATCCTGCACCAAGCGCAAAGATTAGGAGTTTTTCTATTTTTTGATTATTGAGCAATACTAAAATTCAAACTTAATCCCCTGAGCCAAAGGCAATTCAGCGGTATAGTTTATAGTGTTTGTTTGACGCCGCATGTATATTTTCCAAGCGTCACTTCCACTTTCTCTTCCGCCGCCTGTATCTTTTTCACCGCCAAAAGCACCTCCAATTTCAGCACCACTGGTACCGATATTTACATTAGCAATTCCGCAGTCGCTTCCGCTGGCTGATAAGAAGGCTTCCGCTTGACGTAAATTGTTTGTCATGATAGCCGAAGACAATCCTTGTGGCACATCGTTTTGCATGGCAATCGCTTCTTCTAAGGTTTTATACTTCATGATATATAAAATAGGAGCAAAGGTTTCATGTTGTACGATTTCCATTTCATTTTTCGCTTCAATGATACATGGCTTCACATAGCAACCGCCCGCGTATTTTTTACCTTTTAAAACGCCACCTTCTACCAATACTTTTCCGCCTTGCTTTTTAGCGGCTTCAATGGAGCTTAGGTATTGCTGTACCGCGTCTTTGTCAATCAATGGGCCCATGTGATTTTTTTCATCTAGTGGATCTCCTATTTTGATTTGCTTGTAGGCTGAGGCCAAACTGTTTTTTACTTTATTATATACTTTTTCATGAATAATTAAGCGACGAGTTGAAGTACAACGTTGTCCGCCGGTACCAACCGCACCAAAAACAGCTCCTACCAAAGTCATATCCAAATCAGCGTTCTCGGTAATAATTATCGCATTGTTACCACCTAGCTCTAGCAAGCTTGTGCCCAATCTGGCTCCCACAGCTGCACCCACGGCTTTACCCATACGCGTACTTCCTGTAGCAGAAACCAACGGCATTCTTTTATCGTGGCTCATCCATTCACCGACTTCGCGCCCTCCGTTAATCAAACAGCTAACGCCTTCTGGCACACCGTTTTTCTTAAATACTTCTTGTGTCAATTTCTGACAAGCGACTGCCGTCAAAGGTGTTTTTTCAGAAGGCTTCCAAACGCAAGCGTCTCCGCATACCCAAGCTAAAGCCGTATTCCAGCACCAAACCGCTACAGGGAAGTTAAAAGCCGAAATGATTCCAACAATTCCTCGAGGGTGATACTGCTCATACATTCTGTGACCAGGACGCTCACTGTGCATGGTAAGCCCGTGCAATTGGCGGCTTAGGCCGACTGCAAAATCACAGATGTCAATCATCTCTTGTACTTCGCCCAATCCCTCTTGATAGCTTTTGCCCATTTCATAGCTCACTAACTTTCCAAGAGCGGCTTTGTTTTCTCGTAACTTTTCACCGAGTTGACGGACTACTTCTCCACGTTTAGGAGCCGGCCATGTGCGCCATTCTTTAAATCCTTTCTCAGCGGTCTCCATTACGCGTTCATAATCTTGTTTCCGCGTAGAATAAGCGGAACCGATTAATTTACCATTCGTTGGCGAGTGGCTTTCTAACACTTGGTGCTTAGCCGCATACCATTTTTTACCCGTGGACGTACCACTATTTACTTTTTTTATATCTAGCTTTTTAAGAATTGCTTGCATTGTAATTTAATTTGAACTGCAAGTTAAATGTTTAATTTTGAATGCTTAGTTTTTAGGGATTAGTTTTTACTAATAGCCGTAAAAGCTTACTTAGAGCAATGCAGATAATTGATTAGATATGACACTCATCAGATCGTCTATTGAAGAAAACCACTAAAAAAAATAGTAACTTTAAGCTTGTGAAACTTTTAGTGCCGAAACAAATTTCTAAAAATTCTCTTGTCTTTTATAAGAAGCTATTCTTTGCTGTGTTATGTTTCACAAGCCTACAAGTCCAGGCCCAACCCGACCTCCAAAAAAGTATTTTCATAGCCGAGAAGCATTGTTGGGATTTTAATTACACCGATTATGATGACATGACCTATGTGCCGAATGTAGATTTATTTGCGGTTTGTTTTCGGTTTAAGAAGCTCTACGACCTAGGGCCGAATAATCACTCCGGAGTAGACATTGTAATGTACCGCATTGATGCGACAACTTATGACACCCTGTGGAGCAAAGCTTACGGCGGCAGCAGGAATGAAGACAATACGGACTTGCATATCAACACCTTGCCGAACGGGAATTTACTCATATCCGGCACTACAGAGAGTTATGATATGGACTTTGCCTCGAATCCATTACAATTCGGTTTGGCTGTATTTTTTTTAGAAGTAGATACGGCGGGTGCGGTAGTGCGGACTAAATTATTAAACGGAACAGGGGGCGCCATTGGCAATACCCTGCGCGATGTAGTGGTAGATGCACAAGGTAATATTTACGGCACGGGTTCTACCTGGCATTCAACTTTAGATTTTGCCCACGTCGAAAATGGCAAAGATGCGTATGTAGTAAAACTAGATACAAATTTAAACAAAGAATGGATGCGTTTTTGGGTGGGTTATGATGGTTATGGAACAGATCAGGCGCTTGGGTTAGGATTGATTCATGGTGGTAATGTTGCAGTAACAGGTACCACAAGTGATACGGGTACAACGGCTATGCTCAGTAATTTAGATCAGGGCAAAGGAGATTTATTTATAGAAGCTTATAGTCCCCAAGGTGTAAGCCTCTGGAAAAATCGCCTAGGTGGTAAAGAAAGTGAATCCGGACGTCAAGTCGTTTACGGCCCGAATACGAATGATATTTATGTTATCGGTGAAACCTATTCTGCTACAGGCGATATTGGCTATCATACTGCTAAAGTGGATCAAACCTTTAACTACCCCTATAGACTAGAGAACTCCAATTTGTGGATACTCAAATTGGATACTATGGGCAATATGATTCACTCAAAAGCTTATGGAAGTAGGAGCTATGCTAATTATCCTCAATACGAAACACACTACGAAGATGCTATATGGTATAATGGAGAATTGTGGATCGCTATGAGATCGGATTTGGGAGGCGGAGATTTTGATCCTATTTACGTCAACGGAGCAAATAAAATTCTAATTGGGACAATGGATAATAAGGCTAACTTAACTTCTAAAGTTAACTTTAATGAAACCTCAGTAAAAAATATTCATAGTTTTTTTTCCATGGAACAGAAATTATATGCCATGGGACTTTCCAAACACCAAATGGCTGTACCCATAAATACGTTTAGTTGTGATTCGGCAGTGGATGATGTTAGCTTTTTATTAAATATAACCGAAGCGCCCCTATCACTCAGTAAGATTGAAGGAGCAAAAGAAGCAGAACTGTTTAAACTCTATCCTAACCCTAGTTCAGATAATATTCATATTGAGCTTTTGAGCAAAGCACTTTCCCAGAAGCCAACACTATTGATTACCGATGCCAATGGCAGAAGCTTAAAACGCAAACGCCTGCGTAAAAAGATTAACACCATCAACATTAGCCTTTGGCCGAGCGGGCCATACTATATAAAGCTACAAACTCAAGATGCGCAACAAACTAGAAAAATTATGAAGCGGTAGATTGAAAAACTTATACGCTACCGAAGCGTGGTATTGTAAATAATTCTTGACGAAATAGTATTGACCGAAATGAATTTCAATTTTTGATAGATTGCTTGGTGGTTTTGTAACATTTGGCCGGACCCACCCATGATATGCACTACCTCGATTTGAATTAGTCTCTTTTCTCCCTCCCAAGAGGGACATAAACCGTCGGTGCGACCTAAAACAGTTGCTCTGTTGTGTAGGCCGTTGGGCATCGGACTAAGAATTACTTGCCTTTTATTTAGTTTTTTCATCACAACTTCAGTATCGTTGGTTAATCTATGGATTTGTTTATTCTCAGTAAAATATTTGAATTTCTTTTTGTCAATTTTGAACCTAAAAGCGCTTCCTGATAGAATTAAAAAGCACAAGGAAAAAGAAAAAAATAGTAAATTAAATATTCGCCATATTTTTTTTAAAAATCATATCCTAAACCATAAACCATAAACCATAAACCTTAAACTATCCACTATCCTCTATCAACCATCCTCTATCAACTATTTAATCGAACATTTCATAACCTCCTTGTCGCCAAATTTTCCTACATAAGAATCTCCAATGGCAATAGGGCCAACGCCGGCAGGAGTACCTGTAAAAATTAAGTCACCAATATTAAGTGTAAAGATTTTTGAAATCTGAACTATAATATCATCTATGTTAAACATCATGAGTTCGGTATTTCCCGTTTGTACACGCTCTCCGTTTTTATCTAAGGTGTATTCAATTTGTCCTTCGGAATTGGTTACTTCTTCAATGGGTAAAAAATCTCCAACTACGGCACTGTGGTCAAAGGCTTTGGCTCGTTCCCAGGGCAGCCCTTTGGCTTTTACCTGCTCTTGAATGTCGCGGGCGGTAAAATCAATTCCTACACTTACTTCTTTGTAATAGTCTTTGGTGAATTTTGGTTTTACGTGCTTGCCGTTGTTGCATATTTTATATACTAGTTCCCCTTCGTAATGAATATCTTTTGAAAATTCAGGGTAGTAAAAATCTTTATCATCTAAAAGGAGTGATGTCTTAGGTTTAAAAAACACTACCGGTTCTGTAGGGACTTCATTGCCCAATTCTTTGGCATGAGCTACGTAGTTTCTTCCGATGCAAATTATTTTCATTTTGGTTGTGTGTTATTTTAGTAGAAGGATTAGGCAATAGCCATTAGGAATTAGGAGGCTCTTGTTTATTTTCTGGGTTTACTTTTTTTGGCTTAGACTTTTCTTCTTCCAGGCTTACTTTTTTATTATTAAAAACATTCATAGTTCGATCTAAGCCAATGGTGACAAAACTCTCAATAATGGAAATGCTTTGTTGAATTTTTTTCTGAAGGAGCGGAATGTCTTTTTCATCCCATTTGCCCAAAACAAACTCTACCTGACGCCCACGACCAAAATCATTGCCCACGCCAAAACGTAGTCGTGGATATTGCTGAGTACCCAAACTTTCTTCTATGCTTTTTAAACCATTGTGACCACCGGCGCTACCGTTTTTCTTTAGCTTTTGGGTTTCGATGGGGAAGGCAATGTCATCCGTTATAATCAATAGCCGCTCTATAGGAATTTTTTCTTTTTGCATCCAATAGTGAACGGCCTTGCCGCTCAAGTTCATGTAGGTGCTTGGCTTTAAAAGGACCAAGGTTCTGCCTTTAAACTTAATGGTGCAAAGGTCACCGAGTTTGTCAGTAGACCATTTGCCTTCATATTTGATAGCGAGAAGATCGACTACATCAAAACCAATATTATGGCGCGTATCATGATACTCACCACCAATATTTCCCAGACCGGTCACTAGAAATTTCACAGTGCGAAAATAAGGCGAAGATTATTGGCCTTGCAATTCTTCCTTCGTTACTATTTTATAATTTTTTGGAATGATAAACTCCTCAGAACCAACGTTTCTGATTTCAACCTTATCGGCCACGAATTTCATACTAGAGTTTCCGTTATCCATGGAGTACTCCAATGGAATCCCATTCAAATTAGGAAACATAGTTAAAAAGTGCTGATCTTCTGAACGTAAGTCGTAGGTGATGGAGAGATTCGCTTTTTTTCCATTGGCGTAAGTAACCGTTCCCTTCACAGCATTATAGCCTGCTATGTTCACCTTGTTTTTTTCAAAATTGTATCGAGCGCCTACAAAATTTTTACTAGCATTTAGTACTTCTTGCTTGCTCAACATGAGGGCATACGATGTGCCTTGTATTTCCTTTAAAGTGGCGGAAGTTCCTTCTTTACCATTGTAAATCGTTCGGTTTTCATACCCGTTTTTCAGTTTTAGGTGTCGTTTAATAAAGCTTCCTTTTACGTAGACTGTGTATTGACCAATTTCTTTTTTACTGCCATCGGTGTATACGTTGTAGGTAATGACTCCTTCAGAGAATAAGCGCTGGGCGATTCCTGAATGAAAAGTACCTAATAAAACTAGTAATGCAAGTAAGCGTTTCATGATTGAGTTATTTAAGGGTCGGACTCTTGTTTCTAAAGTTAGTTTAATCTAAGCTCTTCGCCAATGCTTGGACCATTAGATTAACAGTAGGGCAACTACGATTTAATAACAATTTTTTTACTAAACTGCGATTTGTTGTCTGACAATTTTATGAAATATACCCCTGAGCTAAGTGTTGGAAGGGGAATCCTATTGAGCTGTTTTTTTAGTTCAATCGTTTGATTCCAGAGCTTTTTACCACTCAAATCAAAGATTTCAAATTGCCCAGTAAACATGTTTTTACTAGATATAATTAAATAGCCCTTGGTAGGATTCGGGAAAATAGAAAACTCTCCTTCTATCTTTTTCTGAACGTCTTTGGTTTGGGTCACCAAGGCACAAGGGCCGGTTGCGATGTCGCTGCTTAATGGGTCGGTGTAGTTGGCTCTTTTGATTCCAAAACAAAACTCACCCGTCTTTATTTCTTTTGTAAAAACACTTCCTCGTTTATCCAAGGGATTTTGGGCGCGCAAACTGTCATCGGCAAAGGTCCAAGTTTGGCTCGCATCGGGGCGATAAAAAAGGCGAATACTATCCTCAGAATTTTGAATCCATGAACTATCAATGTACTGATCGGTGGAAAGACCATTGTATAAAAATTGCATTTTACCTCGGTAGTTTTCTAAATTGATGCCGCTCACTTTCCAATAGCGTTTGTCATTCAAAACATAGCCTGAAATAGAAGGATCAATTTCGCGGTCGGGGGCAACCCAATGATGCTGCACATACAGGAGGGCCGAGTCCGCGGGGTCTATTTCCTTTTTAACCCAAACTCTAAATTTACTTTCTCTAGGCGCTTTTAAGCCAATGGAGTTAATCACAATTTCATTATCCGTAATCGCATCTGACAATCGTTCTTCCGGATCAATGATAATCATTTGTGGATCAAACCCAAGTTTCACATTGAGCTCCATGCATCGACCATCAAAGGTGAGATCGTATACTTGGCGCTTGAAATTTTTATCATAAAAGCCCACACTGAGCGGCACATTGCTAAAATAATTGGGTGCTTGGTGTTTCCTATGTCTTAGGAAAACTGAAGTTTCATAAAGACTGTTCTTTTTTTCAACATTCGTTGAGTCGATGGAGTAGTGAGGAAAACCGGGCTGAAAAATCCAATCATCAAAATAGTCGTTCATGTTCATGCCAGTGTTCGACGATAGAAAGTCGCGGAGCGTTTCACTTGTGATGTCTTTAAACTTATTAGCATTTAAAAAGGCAGTGGTTCCACTAAAAAATAAACTGTCGCCTAAGTACGTTCTCATAGTATGAATCACATCGGCTCCTTTGTTATAAACCGTTGGTCCGTAGGTGTGCAAGCTGTCCATGGGAGAAATGGCTCGGTAACCTTCATCGCGAATGTGAGCACTATTCAAAACATTGTAGTGATTAGAACGGTATGCATCCAAGTAGCTAGCTCTGCCATAGGTAAATTCTTGGTGTAGCTGCTCGGCGTAGCTAGCCCAGCCTTCGTTGAGCCACATGTCTTGGGCGGTTCGGCAGGTGACTAAATCGCCCCACCAATGATGCGCTAGTTCATGAGCTATGAGCGTTTCGTAGGTGAGTGAGCCATCAATGAAGCCTGTGCCAATATGTATGTTGGTGGCGTGCTCCATGGCACCTTGGGCAAAAGGAACTAGAGTATAGCCCACTTTGGGGAAGGAGTGTGTACCAAAGTTTTTCTCTAGCATAGAAAAAGACGATTGAAGATTAGCGAACGAGCCATTCACTTTGTTGGTATCGACTGCGGGAGCTGCTATGGTAGCAGGAGTGATTCCCGCATTTCCATTTAGTGATTTATTCACCCAGACGTAATCGCTAACGGCCACTGCCGAGAGATAGCTGGGAATTTCTTCATCTAATTTGTAATGCCATTGGATATCACCACTATTTAATAATGTAGAATCTTGAAAAATTCCATTTGTCACTGCCCTATGAACGGGCTTCGTAGTTATGAAAAATTCATAAGCACAGCGCTCCACAAAATTGTCAAAGCAGGGATGCCAAAATCGACCGATGGAGTGAGGCTGTGCGGTAAAACCTACGCCCATTTGAAAGGCATAATTTCCTACATAGTAAAATCCACCCCAGGTTGCATCTTGCGGGGGATTGCCGTCATAAAAAATATCTAGGGTTGCCGAATCGCCTTGATCGAAAGAACTAGGTGCTGTTATAATAAGGTCGCTTCCGTTTTGCGTATAGCTCACTATCACATTGTTCCATCTTACTAAATTGACTGTGAGCCCTTCTAAGTCGAAAACAACCTCAGTTTGCCCATTTACTTTGGACGCTAGCAAAATCTTAGCATGTGCGTCGATATGCTTTGAAGCAAAATCTGTAATATCGCAATAGATTGTTGTTTTTTTGATGTCCAAGCTATCACTCCTAGAAGCAGGGGCCGCCAAAGATGCCAATGAGCTGAGAAGAAAAGTAAACAGAATTAATGAACGCTTCATGTAAATATCAATTTTGTATAAAGCTACGAAATATTATAGGTTTCGTATTTTTTCTTCTTTTAGTTTCGAATATTTTACTCGCGCAAGACAGTAGTAAAACGTATAAAGGATACGTGCTGAGCTCAGTGGTGATTGCTGATATGAATCAGGGGTTTGATGTAGACAAGTTCATTCAGCGAGTACAACAGGATTCCACTTTTTATAAAGCATTTAAAACACTAAGTTTGGTAGGCTTTACGCAGTACAACGACATTAAGTTTTATACAAAGTCAGGAAAAGTCAAGGATTTTTATAATAGCATTAGCCGCCAAGAATTTGATGGGAAGTGCAGAACTATGAAAAATTCTGAGGAACGTTTTTCCAAAGGTTATTATAAAAAAACAGGGGAACCACGGCATATTACCGCCAAGTTTTACGAGCGTCTTTTTATGATTGATAAAAAAACTTGTGGCGAGGACAATATTGTAAATGGCAAACTAACGGCTGATGAAAATGAAAGAATCAATCAATTAAAAGAGTTGGTTTTTAAACCAGGAGAACCAATTCAGGGGGTGCCTGGCGTAGGAGGGAAGGTAGGTATTTTTGAAGGCGATAGAAAGAAGCAGTACGATTTTACGATAGAAAAAGTGCTGTATAATGGAGACTGGTGCTATGTTTTTATGGCAAAACCTAAGCCTAAGTTTAAAAAAAATAATGTGATTAATTATTTAAATTCTTGGGTGCGCGTGGATGATAAGGCCATTGTACAACGCAAATATTCGCTGAGTTATAAAACCTTGGTGTATGACTTTGATGTACAAATGGATGTTAAGCTAAAGACACTCAGAGACTTGTTGGTTCCCTATGAAGTATATTACAAAGGTAATTGGCATTTTGTAGGCAAAAAGAGAGAAAATGCTGAGTTTAGCGCACTGATTACAGACTTTAAATAACAAGAATTAAAATGAGAAAATTTATGAGCCGGATATTTATAATTAGTTTTTGTGCACTTAGCTTTTTTATGAGCGCCTGTAAAACAAAACAACAAGTTGTAGAAAAAAATGCGGAACAGTTAGAAGAAAGCGAGAGGGAAACCTTGATCATTGAAGCTTGTGAAGATCGAAAAAACAATATTACTTGGCTACCGGCTAATCTGAGTTCATTGAAAATAGAACCCCTCGAGAATAAGTTTGACTTGTATGAAGTAAAAAGTCTTTCAATCCAAAGAGTCTTGGAGTTAAATTTTAAGAAGCAGTCTACTTTTACTATTCAAATTCCCGTCCGACAGATGGGGGTGGTGCAGTGCGTCCTTTTTGAAGCCCAGAGTACCATTGACATGGAAACATACGAATCTAATGGTGGTATCATTGTTTATAATTTAATAGGGCAAGGGACCAATCCAGTACATGGACAGCTATCTTTTGGTGCTAAGCGAGGAGTTCAAGCAAGTCTGGATGCTAAAGCCGATGGTATCTATCTCTATCGCACTGTAGTTACTCAGGGGCAGCGTTATTTACTAAGTGTGCTCAAAGAAAATTATGCTGAGGTATTGGAGCATCTGACTGTTTCTGATGTTCGTTTTTTATAAAAGACTGAAATTTTATTTCTTTGTATTGTCATTTTCTGTTAAGAATGATGTTATTCATCTTTTAGTTTTTAGAATTGGTATCATTGTTGATATATACATTTTTGATTTCACATTAATGTTAAACCCAAATTGATTAACATAAAATTTTCAAAGCTTGTGAACGAATAGGTTGCACGGCTACGTCTATAGAAGTACCTTTGCGCTCGAAAAATGTGGGGGGAGAATTAGAAAAAGAGAATAAAATATATGAGACAACTTAAGATAGCTACTCAGATTACCAACAGGGATAGTCAATCAGTAGAGAAATACTTACAAGATATTAGCAAACTTCCTATGGTAACACCAGAAGAAGAGGCTAGTTTGGCAAGAGAAATTAGAACAGGAAGCGAGGCTGCTTTAGAAAAATTAGTGATGGCCAATTTGCGTTTTGTGGTTTCTGTGGCAAAGCAATATCAGCATCAGGGCTTGACCTTGAGTGATTTAATTAACGAAGGAAATCTAGGATTAATCAAGGCGGCGGGCCGTTTTGACGAAACCAAAGGTTTTAAATTTATATCCTACGCTGTATGGTGGATTCGTCAATCTATTTTACAAGCATTGGCAGAGCAGGGACGTCTAGTTCGTTTGCCGCAAAATAAAATTGGTGCTTACAATCGTGCGAATAAGGCCATCATTGCCTTTGAGCAAGAGCATGAAAGACAACCTTCTGTTGAAGAACTTTCGAAAATACTTGAAATGTCTGAAACTGAGCTTTCAAACATCTTTACCAGTAATACACGTCACGCATCCTTGGATGCGCCGGTAACGGATAGTGAAGACGTAAGTATGGGTGAATTGCTTGAAGGGAGTAATGACACGGACGATACGGTAATGCAAGACAGTCTACGTAACGAGATTTTTAGAATCCTTAAATCTTTAAGCCCTCGGGAGAGTGAAATCGTGATGGCCTACTTCGGATTAGGAGGGGCAGAAGGGCCGACTATTGAGCAAATTGGTCAGAAGTATGACTTGACCAAAGAGCGAATCCGGCAGATTAAAGAGCGAGCAATTAAGCGCCTACAAAAAGGACGCTACAGCAAATCACTGCAAGCGTACCTCGGGTAGATCTTTTTAAAACATTTTTAGAAGCCTTGGATAAGTTCCAGGGCTTTTTTATGCATAGATATCTTCTTTAGGTGCTTTTATTGTGTCAACAAGTGTTCCTGATTATTCTTTAAGCTCCTTATCAATATGCTCCAAGGCGTTAAACCAATCTTCGCCAAATTTTCTAATGAGTGGTTCTTTGAGAAACTGATAGACAGGGACTTTTAATTTTTCACCAAGTGTACATGCTGGGGCACAAAGTGTTTCTCTAGGTTGATAATTTATAAACTCTGCTGTTTCTGTTTTTGTATGTAGAATAGGGAAGAGGTGGCACGAAATTGGTTTTTTAAAAGACAATCTTCCTTCTGAATGGGCTTTTTCGATAAGGCATTTTACGACGCCTTTATTATCGTAATAGCCATATACACAGATGCCGTCATCTACAATGGGCGTCACGAAGGTAAAATCATCATCCAAGGTGTGTGTGCCACTTTTCTTTACTTCCGCTCGTGCGGCTGGTGTCATTTCGTTTTTAATTTCTTGAAAAGCTGTTTCTACTTCTGCTAGCTCGGCTTCTGTAAGTGGCGCCCCCGCATCACCTTCCACACAGCAACCGCCTTTACATTTTGATAAGTCACAAACAAACTGTTTTTCAAGAATATCTTCACTGATTAATATGTCATCAATAATTATCATCGGGTCCACTTTAAAGATTTCACCATTTGCTCAATGTCCTCAATTAAAAAGTCATTGACCGGTTGCAAGCTATCAGCATTTGGAGCCACATCAAAATAAAGAGCTCCGCGCAAAAAATGCTTTACTGAATCGGTAGCATAAAACTGAAAAGCTGAGGCGGAGTTTCCTCCTACGTTATAAAAAACACCATGCACATTATTCTCAGTATGAAAAACCGGATCATTAATGTAGTCTGCTTTTTTGGTGTGGTAATAACTCAGCTGATAAGAATCTTCTAACAATTTTGTTAGACTAGCCCTACTCGTAATTTCTTTGTAACTGATAAATACTTTGCCTCCTAGGGTTTTGAAATTAATATTAATCCACCATGGGTTTTCAGTTTTTTTATCAAAAAATAAACTGTCTTTTTCTATCGTACCATAGATGGGGTACTCAAATTCGTAAGGGTAGGTATCTTTTGAAAAACTTGTATATTCCTTAATGGGTAGGTCGACGGCTGCATAACCACGTGGTTTAGGAATATATACTTCTTCTCGGCAAGCCGTAAGGAGTAAACTCATAAAAAATGCAACAAAAACAAGTGTGCTTATTCTGCTTTTTACTGTTCTTTTCATTCTACCGTTTCCGTTTTTCATAAGATGATTTCCTTTTTGTATTGATTACATTCTTTCCGGTGAATCAATTCCTAAGAGAGACAAACTTTCTGCGATTGTTTTCTTAGTAAGATGAGCAATGGCAATCCGTAGTGATTTTTTCTCTTCTGTTTCTGCTCCAATGATTTGGTGCAGGTTTAAAAAGCTATTCATGCTTTTAGCTAATGAGAATACGTAATTACAAATCACTGAAGGATTATAATCCAAAGCTGCTTCTTCAATCACTGAACTAAATGTTTCTAACTGAATCAACATTTTTCTTTCATCCTCATTGAGCTCTAGATCCGAAATGGTCCCGAGCGATTCCGCCTTACGTAAAATAGAAGAAAGGCGTGCATGAGTGTATTGGACAAATGGCCCAGTGAAGCCTTGAAAATCTATACTTTCTTCAGGGTTAAAAATCATTTTTTTCTTAGGGTCAACACGCAGTAAATAAAACTTGAGCGCTCCCAAGCCAATCGTACGGTAGAGTGATTCTAATTCTACTTTAGTAAATCCGTCAACCTTGCCCAGCTCTTCGGTGTTTTTCTGGGCAATCCCAAGCATTTCATCAATCATATCGTCTGCGTCGACCACTGTGCCTTCTCTACTTTTCATTTTACCGTGCGGAAGTTCTACCATTCCATAGGATAAATGATGAACACCCTCGGCGTGAGATTTTTCTAATTTTTCCAGAATCAATTTCAGCACTTTCATGTGATAGTTTTGCTCATCGCCTATCACATAAACGGATTTTTGCATTTGTTCTTGTTGGTATTTTAACTCAGCCGTGCCGATATCTTGAGTGATGTATACCGATGTGCCATCAGCCCGCAAAACTAATTTTTCATCTAGTCCATCCTCTTCAAGGTTAATCCAAACGCTGCCATCTTCTTTAGTATAAAATACTTTTTTTTCTAAGCCTTCATCCACTTCCTTTTTGCCTAACAGATAGGTTTCGGATTCGTAGTAATATCGATCAAATGAAATGCCTAGACGTTTATAGGTTTTTTCAAATCCATCATAAACCCAGCTATTCATTTTTTTCCAAAGCCTTACAATTTCTTCATCATTTGCTTCCCATTTTCTGAGCATTTCTTGCGCTTCTAAAAAAATAGGTGCTTGGCGTTCTGCATCTTTTTCAGATATACCTTGGTCGGTTAAGGTTTTGATTTGCTTTTTATAAACCTCATTAAATTTTACGTAATATTTTCCTACAAAATGATCGCCTTTCATGTTGGTGCTTTCTGGCGTAGCGCCCTTGGCAAATTGCTGCCAGGCAATCATGCTTTTGCAAATATGAATTCCTCTGTCATTGATTAAGTTGGCTTTGCAAACCGAGAAACCATAGGCGTCATAAATTTTGGAAACACTATCGCCTAGGAAATTATTTCTCAAGTGCCCGAAGTGAAGCGGCTTGTTCGTGTTGGGCGAAGAAAACTCTACCATAATTTTTCCTTCAGCCTGCTTGTCGGCCATTCGGTCTTTGGCACTATTTTTTTCTTTGGCGTAGCTCAGTAAAATAGAATCGGTCAATGACAAATTTAAAAAGCCATTGATAACCGTATAGCCTTTAATATCAGCTTGATGGCTTTCCAATATTTTTTGACCTAACTCTTCTGCAATATCCGATGGTTTTTTTTTGGCTAATTTGCTAAGATTAAAAGTTACGATTGTATAATCGCCTTCAAATTCAGCCTTAGTTTCGTTGATGTGAATCTCTTTTGCGTCTAGCGATTCGCCGTAAAGATTATTGAAAGCAGCCGCACCGATTTCTTTTATTTTCTGATTAAAATTCATGGGATTGTAATACTTGTGAACAAATGTAACGTTCTCACCCTAAGCTAGCTTAAAAAAACTTAAATTTGTCTAAGTGAAAATTTCTATCCCCATTTTATTCATTTCGATTTTATTACTTTGCTCTTGTGACTCTGAGATAATTAAAACGGGAGCAGACTATAAGGAGATAACCATTGCGTATGGAATACTTGATATGGGGGCTGAACAAGGACAGCAATATATTAAAATTACAAAAGGCTTTTTTAGTGAAACTTTAAACAATCTTCAAGTTGCAAAAAATGAAGACTCTCTGTACTTTAAGGATTTAAACGTGATGGTTGAAGAGTACAATAATGGAACTTATCTAAACACTTTTGATTGTAAAAAAACGGATTTATCTCAGTTGGCTAATCCTATTTTGAAAGAAGATGGTATTTTCTTGAATAGCAAAAATTACGCTTATAGTTTTCGTGCTGATCTTGACCCGAAGAATGACTATAAGCTTGTTATAAAAAATAATAGTAGTGGAAGTGTTGTTACGAGCGAAACCCCTATTATCAGCACGAGTGAAAGCGATTTTAGAATCAAGGAACCTTTTTCCCCTCCTGGGATTTTGGATTTTTCAGACCCTGACGAAACGTTCAAGTTTTCTTGGGATCCACCGCCTTTTGCCACGGTTTTCGGTATTGTGCTAAAATTTCATTATGATGAAATTAATTTACTAGCGGGGGATACGTCAAGAAAAGTAGCCGATTTAGCTTTTGGTTCGTTGATTAGACGAACGAGCCCGACGGCAGCTACGATGGCGCATATCATAAATAATATTGATTTTTATTCTCTATTATCCTCTTCTGTGGGTGCTGCGGGCAAAGATATTATTAGACGGGTAGGAAAGCCCGAATTACTTTTTATGGCGGGAGATAAAACCTTAGAAAAGTATATCGAAATTAGCAGAGCGAAAGGTGGTCTTACGGCTGATTAGATAAAACCGTTTTATACTAATTTATCCAGAGACGGTGTTTTGGGTGATGGAGTATATGGCATTTTTTGTTCAAGAGGCTCACGAAGTCTGAAACCCACAGACTTCAGTACGTCCACTTATAATGCCATATTCAATAGTGAGTATACAAGAAACTTGAATTTTGTGGGGAAGTCATTGTGACTGGGACTATTTTTATTAGAACATTCTAAAACCTTAAGGTCAAACGGTTTGGTCATTTTGTTTCCTTACTATCAGCACATTGTAAAACTTGTGAACAAATGAAACACTGTGATTATAAGCTCCGTTAAAAAAGCTTAGTTTTGTGCCTATGAAAAAATTGGAATTCCTCCTTCTTGTCGTGTTGTTTTTCTCAGCTTGTGACGATGACTTCAAAGTAGGAGCTGATTATAAAGAAGTGACTATTGTCTATGGTTTATTGGATCATGGAAGTTTGACCAACGATCAATATATAAAAATTACACGAGGTTATTTTAGTGAGACGGAAGACAATCTTTTGTTGGCGGGCAATATAGATTCTATTTATTATCGCGACCTAGACGTAACAGTGGAGGAATATGACAATGGAAATTTAACAAAGACGATTAATTGTATTCGAGTTGATTTAGCGACTCTTCCAGTACCAATCAAAAAAGAAAGTGGCGTTTTTGCTGATAGTCCTAATTATGCCTACCGTTTTGTAGAACCTTTGGACGCCAGCAGAGAATATAAGTTGATTATAAAAAATAATGAGAGTGGGAGTGTGATTACGGCAAGAACCGGTATCATAAATACAGATCCGAATACGTTTACTATCATCAAACCTTTTACGGCTAATGATCAGTTGCAGTTTGGCGAGCCTTTGCAGACCTATACTTTTAGTTGGAAATCTCCGCCCAAAGCGGAGCTATTCGATATTTTATTAAAATTCTATTACGATGATATTAATTTAGTTTCTAAGGATACCGTGAAGAAATCTGTGGATTTAGCTTTGGGTTCTTTTATTCCTAGAAGTGCTGGCGCCATGAGCTATGAAATGGACAATGTAGTTTTCTATTCGCTGTTAAGCGCTAATTTGGGAGCAGCACCTGCCAATGTGATTCGTCGAGTGGATACCACCCAATTGTTTTTTGTAGCAGGGGACACTGTGGTACAAAAATATATTGATGTAAATAACGCACAAGGTGGATTAACAAACGATCAGATAAAACCAATATATACCAATCTTTCAAGAGATGGCGTTTTAGAAAAGGAGGTAGTGGGCATATTTGGAGCTCGGTCTACTCGCTTTGTAGGAAATTTAGTTTTTGATCAAAAAACGTATGACACACTCTACTATAGTGATGTTACTAGAAATTTGAATTTCGTTGGAATATCATTAGATTAGAAATTATCTCGGAAATCTTTTCTTCGTAGTAATTTCAAATCTTGTAATACAGAAGCTTTAACGTTGAGCGAGAAATTATAACTTTTTCTAAAACCGAAGGGAACCACATTGATTCTCATTTCCCAACAATGTAAATCTCTAAAAATATCAATGGAGGTAAAGGTTAAGTTTTTATTGATAAAATCATACCCACTTTGTAGTCCTATTTTCCAGCGAGGTGTCAAGTTTACATCGCCCGAAAAATTCAAGTCCTGGCCAAAGGAAAGAGTATCCTTAAAATTGTTGGTGATGTTATCACGCTTATATAATTTATTAAAACGCATATTATAATTTACTCTAAGCGTGAAAGGGATATTAAAGTCTACATAATTACCGTAATCCAATCCATTATCTATCAGGCGGTCATCGGTTTCCTCATTACTTTCTTCACGCTTTCTATTTAACGGAAAACTAGCTCCGATGGCCACCGTAGCACTCTCAAATCGTAAAAACTTTTTGTCGGTCGTGTAATAAAAATCTTGTTTCCGTTGGAAGGTATTAGTATCGATGGCATAAGGGCTAAAGCTCGCTCCCGAGGAAATATTAATCTTTTTGAAAAGGGTGGTTCTGTACGACATAGTCAGATTTCTCCAATTAAAAGAATCAACAGCCATGTTGTAAAAGGTACTAAAGTTTAAACCATCGATTAAATTTATTTTTTGCGCTTTGCCATTACTGTCTTTGGAGTTCACCTTCATTTGAAGATTGTTCCCTAGGTTAAAACCAATCCCGCCAATTTCTCCATTCGGAGGACCACCAAATGGTTGGCCAGCGAAGTAGGACAAGCGTGAACGAGTAAAGTTTTGATCACGATAGGTGTCATAATAGTTTCCGTATCGTGGCAGGCCAAAATCAGGACGATATTGAAAATTAATTCTGGGAGTCATTACGTGACGGATACCCGCAATTCGTCCCTTGTTGAATAATTTAATTCCATAAATCCGAGTAGAAAAATCAGCATTGATATTAAAATCTCTAGCCGTGAAAAAACCATTACTTAAAGAAGAATCAATTTTTTCATTTTGAAAATCATAAGACTGAAAGAGTCGTTTTGAAAACCAATATTCATTGTAAGAAGCGGTGAAGTTGGCATTGATATATCGGAATAAATTATAAGTAGCCGTGATGGGAACGCTATGCTTGATTCCATTATTAAAATCATTTACATTTAACGTTTGAAAATTGAGCTGTGTATCAATAAATTCATATTGGTTTACAGCAGCTAACTGATAACTCGCTGTGATTTTTTCATACCATCTTGGTTTGATTACATCCTTCCGAAATTTAAAAGGGTAGAGCTGGTTTGCGGAGAAGTTTATCTCTGGCAAGGTGACGTTAACCAATCCGGTTTGCGTGTTTTGATTGTGCCGTGCACTCACGCTTAAATTAAAGGGCAGCCCTTCCCAAGTCTTGGAATAATTAATAGATGACGAGTAGTTATTGTTTAAGTAGCGGCTAGCATCATAGGAGTTATTAGTATAATACTGGCTAGTTCCTAAAGTAACATTTGCCGAAAAATTAGTGCCTGGTTTTACATTTCTATCTAGCTGATGCGACCAACGAACAATGAAGTTTCGAGAGGTATTGCCTGCGCTGTTTTCAAATTCATTTCCGATTTTATTGTAGGCATAATCAAATTGTAAATTTCCTTTGAAACGATAGCGCCACACGTAATTATTTATTGCACCAATTCGATACGTTCCCAATGAATAAATATCCGCCTGAGCTAACAAATCTAAATGATCATTGATGGCAAAATAGTAGCCGCCTCCACGAAGACCAAAACCAAGATTTTGACTCATATCATAAGTGGGTAATTTAAATCCCGAGCGTTGTCCTTTTTTTAAGGGGAAGAGTCCAAAGGGGAGATAAAGAGGCGTAGGTATATCTTCAACCACTAGATTGGCCGTTCCACTTACAGCGACTTTGTTCGGAATGATTTTTACTTTTTTTGCTGAGATTCCAAAGTGTGGGTGTTCTAAATTACAGGTAGTATAAATGTTGTTTCTACCGTAAATACTTTGATCTTTATTTCGTTTTATTTTTTCACTTTTAATAAAGCCTTCGCCATACTGACTGTAGGCATTGCTCAAAACAGCTCGTTGCGATTTGAAATTAAATCGCATTTCTTTGAACTTTGTTTTCTCCTCAGCTTTGGTTAATAAGTGTTTGTCCACGGAGTCTTTTTCCCATTGTAGCGGGCTGGCTTTCATGGTGCTAGAGTCTTGCACGTATTCTATAAAACTGGCGTCCACCACAATGTCTTGATACTTGATTTGAGCATCTCGGTATAGGAGTAAACGTTTTCTGGCGGCATCGTAGACAATGGAGTCGTATGATTCATAAAAAACTGGATCGGATAAATCATCCTGAGCGATTGGGATTTTTTTTTGGATTGAATCAGTTGGTGGCGGATTCCTACTGATAGAATCTTGTACGGAAGCTGTGGAGTCCGAACTTTGAGCCGCTGTTAAAAGATTGACAAATAACAGAATGACTAACAGAATATATCTGCTAGAGCCACTTGCTAATAGTCGGAATGAATTAACTTTACGCAATCAAATAATTTGCGGTAAATGTAAGCTTATCATGAGCAATGTACTTGCTGCAAGGGTTAAAGGATTTATAACGAATTTGAATATGAAACTAAAGCAACTAACAATGGCCTCTTTGATTGTGGCATTTATGATGGGCAGTTTGTATTTGCTAGCATCGCCTTTGTCGCCAGCTCCAGCGGTTAAAAAAGTAAGAAAAATTGTTATTGATGCAGGGCATGGTGGAAAAGATCCAGGCTGTCATGGACAATATTCTTTTGAAAAAAATATAGCGCTAGATGTGTCAAAACGTTTAGGGCAACGATTAAAAAAACAAATGAGCGAGGTTGAGGTTTTATATACCCGAGAGTACGATTGGTATCCTCCGCTCAAAGAGCGTCACCAGATGGCCAATGATGCAAAAGCAGATTTGTTTATCTCAATCCATATTAATTCAAGTCCTCGAAGAGTGACAACAGCTAATGGCACTGAAACTTATGTACTGGGCTTGCATAGAACAGATCAAAAAGAAGGAGCGATAGGGGAATATGCTGGAAATTTTGTTGCAGATCGTGGATTGCTTGATCCGAAAGATCCATTGAATCAAATTTTAATCGCTCAGTATTCCCAAACATTCCTAGCGAGTAGTATTTTGCTAGGTTCTTTGATAGAAGCTCAATTTGAATCGCAGGGGAGAAAGAGTGCTGGTGTAAAACAAAAAGGATTGGAGGTTTTAGCCGGAACGGCCATGCCTGCCGTTTTGGTGGAATTAGGTTTTTTGAATAATCCAAGCGAGGAAGCTATGCTGAACAGCGAACTTGGAAAAAATAAATGTGCCAATGCCATATTTTTTGCTATTCAAAAGTATAAGGACGAGGTAGAAAAAACGAACTAATTAATAAAAGGAAACCCTAGAAATTAGCAACTTATGAAGATAGCAAATGAGGTGAAAATTGGATTATTGGGCGTGATAGCGATTGCAGTTTTTTTACTTGGTTTTAATTACCTCAAAGGGAAAGGTTTGATGTCTAGTGCTAGAACCGTGAGTGCAAATTATGAAGATGTAAGTGGTTTGACGGCTGCCAATCGGGTTACGTTGAATGGATATGAAGTAGGTTCGGTTAGTGATATTTATTTGGAAGGCGGGAATATTGACAAAGGAATTACAGTTGAGATGTCAATTGATAAGGGGATCAAAATTCCTAAAAATTCTTCCGCTGCTATTGTGGCTGATGGTTTGTTGGGCACCAAGGCAATACAATTAACCTTGGGTACTTCAAAAGAATGCTTGGACGGTGATGGTACAATTCTAGGTGAAACTCAAGTAGGCATGATGGACAAAGTGGGGAACCAAATTGATCCAATTATGAAAGACTTAAAAGCCACCCTTGCCTCTTTAAACGAATCAATTGCTTCCATAAATAATATCCTTACTCCCAGTACTCAGCAAAATATAAAAAACTCTGTTGCCACATTAAATAGCACCTTGAATGAATTTAATGGACTGGCGAAAACACTCAATGGTCAAAAAGCAAATGTAGATAAGGTGATGAATAACATGACTGGTATTTCTAACAGTCTAACGGGTTTTTCTAATAACCTTAGCAAAAACAATGGAGTTATAAATCGTACTTTGTCTAATCTGGAAACAACCTCGCAGAATTTTAGTAAACTTCAATTGGAACAGACGGTGACAAAATTAAATACAACGATAGGCTCACTTCAATCCACATTGAACAAGGTGAATAATGGAAAGGGGAGTATGGCCTTGTTGATGAATGATGCCCAGCTTTATAATAATATAAAAAATACGAGTGCTACCTTAAATAACCTACTCTACGATTTAAGTGCACGACCTCACCGTTATGTAAATTTGAGTTTGTTTGGGGGTAGAAAGAAAAAAGCATCTCCACCCTTAAATGCTCCAAATGGTGATTAGCCAAATTACAAAATATGGACAAGTTTTGGGAATGCTTCTGATCACAGTAGCATTTTTTAGTATGAATGCTTTTGCCCAAGTGGACTCGACTAATCGGCAAGAGATAGCGGATAGTTCTCTGGCTAATCAGACAAAAATCAAGATTGTTCATGCTGACAGCTTGAGAGCTATTAAAATTTCTATGGATGGATATACCAATAAATTAATTGGGAATGTGCAAGTACGAAGTGATGATGTTGTAATGTATTGCGATAGTGCTTATTTAAATGACATTGATAATCGAATAAAAGCATTTGGGAATGTAGATATACGTAGAGGAGGGGCCACTTCGGCCAAGGCAGATTATGTTGAGTACGTTGGGAATACCGCTCAAGCATTCATGAAAGGGAATGTTCAAGTTTTTGATAATGGTAGCAATTTAATAACTGATGATCTTAGCTACAACCTTCGGTCAAAAATTGGTATATATAAAAACGGAGGACAATTGGTCAGTGATGGAACTACGATTAGCAGTGATTATGGAAAATATAATGGACGTTCCAAACAATCCTATTTTAAAGGGAATGTATTTATAACTAGCCCAGATAGTGATATTGAATCAAAGGAGTTGACCTATAATACAGATACTAAAAAGATAGTTTTCTTAGATGAATCTACCGTCTATAGTAATGACGCCATGATTGAAACTAAGGCCGGAACTTATAATCAGAAAACAGGGGAAGCTAATTTCTCTCGAAGAACAACCGTTGACAATGAAACGCAAATTATTACTGCAGATAAGTTAACCTACAATGAAAAATCAGGTTCCGGACGGGCGACCGGCAATGTCGTAGTAGTTGATAAAGCTGAAAACACCATTCTCTATGCTCAAGTGGCAAATTATAATAAAGAAACAGGTTCTGGAAATGCAAAAGGGCGAGTGATAATTGTTGATGAAGTAGAAAACACGATTCTATATGCCGATGCTACTCGCTATAACAAAGCAACTGGCTATGGAGTGGCCACAGGCAATGTGCGATATGTTGATACTACCGAAAATATAGAACTTACGGCAGGCAAGGCGGAGTATAATGAGCATAATAGTTTTTTATTAGCTACGCAAAATCCTATTTTAACTACTATAAACGAAACGGATACAATTCTAATTGTGGCGGACACCATGATTTCTTTACGTTCAGTGGATACGCTTAATTTGAAAAGTAGAATTGTAAAAAACGGGAAATCAGTCTATACCTTATTGCATAAAAAGCATCTTGAGACGTACGAGGATAAAAAGATTATTATTTGCAACAAGCGGGTTCAAATTTATGGTGATAGCATGCAAGCAGTTTGCGACAGTATGATTTACCAACAATCTGATTCATTGTTTCATTTATATAAAAAACCAATAGTTTGGAATCAAAATCAACAGGCAGAAGGGGATACGATTCATATTTATATGGCCAATAATAAAATTAAGAAAACAGAATTACGGGCTAACTCTTTCATTATTAATGATACCCAATACCCACAAATGTATAATCAAATAAAGGGTATTGACATTGATGCCTTTTTTGCTGATAATGAGATTAAACAGGCCATTGTGATGGGTAACGCTCAAAGTATTTATTACGCCACTAACGAGGCCAAGGAGTTTATTGGATTGAATAAAGCAGAAGGGGCGAGAATTAAAATTCTTTTTAAGGAAAAAGAAGTAAATAGAATTGTATTTTACAATCAGCCTAAAGGAGCATTTTATCCTATGGAAAAAATTAATCAAAAAGATCAATTTTTATCGGGCTTTGATTGGAAAACAAAATTGCGACCGCAATCACGTGAACAACTAAGAAATAGAAAATAATGAGCAGCTACGTATTACAAAACAGACATAAACTAAAGAAAATGGTACTAGTATCTCTTGTCTGCTTGGCAATAACAGGCGGTTTGTCTTATTGGTTGGCCAAAAATAATTATCCTGCGCCCTTGGGGGAGGTAGGGTTCTCCATAAGTTATTTCCTAGTGTTTATTTCTTTGTTTGTTCTTTTTGCCTCTGCTATATCGCTATTGCTCATCAGTATATTAGAGGCAGTAGGTTTTTGGCATAAATAAAAATACCTTCTTTACAGAAGGCATTTTAAATTAAGTCAAAACGAGATATTTATTAGTACCGATTATATCGGCTCGAGTTACGTTTTGGCTTCTTTTGGCAGCATTCTTTCTTGCAACTAGGGCCGCAAGACTTTACCTTACTTTTTGAACAACATGCTTTTTTGCAACCAGATGAGCATTTGCTTTTCTTAGATTTTGAACAGCTAGACTTTTTACTACAAGAGGTCTTTAAGCAATTTGCTTTGTTTTTACAACATGCTTTTTTACCCGCTTTGTTGTTGCATGATTGCTCCTTGTCGCAAGATTTTTTCATTCCTCCTTTACCACAAGTTTTTTTAGAACAAGAGGAGTTAGCGCCAGAGCAGGACTGTTTACTGCAAGAAGACATACAGTTATCATTCTGAGCACAACCCTTGGTATGACAATTAGCGTTTTTTCTAAACTGTTGTTCATGAGAGCACATTCTTTTTACTTTACAGCAGCCCGGAGAGACGCCAGAAATGCATTCACTATTACAAGCGTTTACTCGTTTTTGATGCTGACACATTCTTTTTTCGTGACAGCAGTTTCTTTTATGTTTAGATTGACAACATGCCTTATTACATGCTGAAACAGGACCTGAGGCAGCTGTATTTAACCTTCGTGATCCATTAAAACCATTTACTTCATTTCGGTAATTCATGCTTTGTGCAGCGCGCTTACCATAATTTCGAGCTACTTGGAAGCCACCGTCCTTGGAGTTGGCGTTATAGCCCATATTTCTTTGAGCTTGTACTTCTTGAGTTGCAAGCAAGCTTAGACAGCTTAGCAGGAGGATTCCCAATATCTTTTTCATACTAAAAATTTGTAGGGTAAATATATGATTCTGAAAAGGCTTTTAAAAATCTATTTTCTAATTGTAGAAGCACTGATAGTGCTGTAAGTCATAAATAATTAGAATAATACTCTAAAGTAGAAGAGAGAAACATTTGATACTTAATTGAACATAATATTAATTATAGGAAATTAATCAAAATCCCAGAAGCAAGTAATTACCTTCAAATCCCTGTTGATATTCAATTAGGACTGGTATTATATCCTGTTTGAAACGACTTACTAATTCGATATAATTTTCATTTCTTTCCTGCATTTTATCATTGGGAAATAATGCATCAGCAATTTCAACCTTCTGATTGGTCAAATCTTCATACTGACGCTTGATGTGCGCTCTGTATTTGGTTTTTATTCTGTCATGGATTTTGCCAATCTTAGCTAACTGAGCTTCTGTGGATACTTCTAAATTCGGACTAATTGCCTGAGCAGATTCGGTAGCTTTTTTATAAGAATTTTCAATAGCTTCTAAATCAGCTAATAATTGAGTATACGATGGGTCGGACGAAGATTTTTCTTTTAGTGCATTCTCAAGCGGCTCAAAACTCTCCTTGAAGCCCATCTTAGATATTTTGTTTAATAATTTATTATAAACTATTGATAATGAGTTTCTTGCAAATAATATAGGAAACTCAGTTTTGTGGTAGGTAAACAATGATTTCAGCTCGCACCAATAAGCAATTTCACTACCGCCACCAATAAAAGCGACGTTTGGTAAGATTATTTCTTGATAAACTGGTCTTAGAATCACATTTGGCGAAAAATGCTCTGGAAATAGCTCAACTATGGTCAAATCTTCAATAGAAACGTCAGTATTGACGATTTTCCACTGATTTCCGTCTTTTTCTATACGTTCACGTAGATTATCTTTTAAATAGAATAAATTCAATTCTCTTGGGTCTACCTGTACCTTATAATCTTTTGAAAGTTTAATATTATGTTCACTTACTATTCGATGAGAGGATAGATTTTCGAGTTCATCTTTAATTACTGGCTTAAAAGCATCTTTTAAGCGTTTATCATCGGCGTCAACTGCTAAAACACCATATTCTCCCAGCAATTGATGCACAAAGTACTGCGTAGCCTCACTCAGCGTCTTTTTGCCGTCATAGGCTGCTAGTATTTGCTCTTTGAGTTTGTTTTCAGCTTCTGAACTACCAAACTGTGATAAAATCTCGTCGCGAATCTCAGTCAAACTTTCAGTAGAAAATCGTCCACATGCGCCCGTTTGATTTGGTGCCCATTGATATTTTTTGTTCTTAAAATTGAAAGCACCAATTTCTTCAATGTCATTATCCTCACTACCTATAAAGTAAACTGGCACAAAATTGTAACCCGGAATCTGCTCCGCACATTCCTTAGCAAGATTGATCGCGTGAACAATTTTATATATAAAGTATAGATAACCGCTAAAGATATTAGGCTGGTGCGCCGTGCAAATCGTGAAAGTCTTCTCCTCTTTTAATTTTGTAATGTTGTCCCCTACTCGATTTTTTTCTAGATGAATTCCTTGGTTTGTGTATTGCTCTGTCAAAACCTCAACCAAAGCTGCACGATTGACTGCTTGCTTTTCCTTCCGTTTAATCTGCGCTTTGATAGCCTCAACACTTGGGAAGTCATTGATAAACGGCTTTAGTTTTTCATCACGATTTTGATAATCAATAACCAGTTTAGAAAACGAACCAGTATCCGCATACGGAATATAAGCGTGCCGATTACTCATTGATTTTACCGTCATTTAGATTTAGAATCGTATCGCAGCGTTGTGCCATTTGGTTATCGTGGGTAACCATTATTATAGTTTGTTCAAATTCGTCTCGGAGCATAAATAAATAGTCGAGTAACTCCCCCGAATGCTTACTATCCAAATTTCCACTTGGCTCATCGGCTAGTAAAACACTAGGTTGATTCATAAGCGCTCGTGCTATAGCAACCCGCTGTTGTTCTCCGCCACTCATTTGGTGTGGCTTGTGCTCAGCGCGTTCATTTATATTGAGTTTTTTCAATAAATCCAAAGCAGTTTCAAAAGACTGTGCCTTACTTTTTCCGGCAATTAAGGCAGGCATAGCCACATTTTCTAAAGCTGAAAATTCGGGCAGCAAGTGATGAAACTGAAAAACAAAACCAATTTCTTCATTTCTAAAATTGGCCAACTGTTTTGCATTGAGCTTTTCGGCATTTTTGTTATTGATTATGAGTTCACCCGTATCCGCAGTTTCCAGTGTTCCCATAATGTGGAGTAAGGTTGATTTTCCTGCGCCAGAAGCCCCAGTAATACTGGCTATTTGCTTTTTGGGTATTTCTAAAGAGATATTATTGAGTATCTGTAAATCACCAAATGACTTGCTTATATTTTTTAGTTTTAACATTATTTTTCTTTACAAATCTTTGATTTGGTAGATATAAATTATATCCTACATTTGCGCAAATTTAGCTAACCTAAATAAATAAAATATGTTTTGGACTCTTGAATTAGCCTCACACTTAGAGGAAGCCCCTTGGCCAGCCACCAAAGAAGAATTGTTGGACTACGCCATACGATCGGGTGCTCCCCTAGAGGTAATCGAAAATCTTCAAGAAATGGATGATGAGGGTGAGGCGTACGAGGGCATTGATGATATCTGGCCTGACTATCCTACACACGATGATTTCTTCTTTAATGAAGACGAATATTAAATAACCTTTTAAAAAATAGAATTAAAAATCCCGACTTAGATTAGTTGGGATTTTTTTTGTTTGCTTTTTTAACCGCAAAGACGCTAAGTCGCAAAGCTCGGATTTGGCTAAAACGCTTTGTGTCTTAAGACTTGAATTGTTTAACATAAAGTTCTGCTTTGCGTACTCTCCGTCTTTGCGGTTAAATTATTTTCTACGAGCCATTAATATATAGACAACTGATACAATACCATAAAAAATAGAAATAAGTACGTTTTGATTTAAGCGCCCAGTAGTTTCATAAATGGAATCACTCATATATTCTAAAGACTCTTGAGAGAACGTTGGCAATGGGCCTGAGGCAAGATGCATTAATTGAAACCCATTAAAATATTCTAAAATCATATAAACGATGAAAACCACAGTTATTAAAAGGTAAATAAAAGAAAAATACTTTAGGTTCATATTTGCTAATTCAGAAAATTTCATTACCTACTCAATCCAAGCACCCTTAATCCGACCTTTGTCAATATCAACTTTGATATGC
>CAZTCQ010000005.1:0-15338 GCA_964612525.1 uncultured Chitinophagaceae bacterium
TTTCTATCACAATCTAATTGACATTCGCAATAAGAATATTTATCCTGCCAAAATCAGCATTGAAAATGGTAAAATCCTCTCCATAGAAAAAACAGAAAAAGTTTGCGAAAGCTATATGCTACCTGGCCTGATTGATGCCCACGTTCATATCGAAAGTTCAATGCTGCTTCCTTCGGCTTTTGCCAAAATTGCCGTGCAGCATGGCACAGTTGCCACTGTCAGTGATCCACATGAAATTGCCAATGTCTGTGGTCTAGAGGGCATAGATTTCATGATAAAAAATGGCAACAAAGTTCCTTTTAATTTTTTCTTCGGCGCTCCAAGCTGTGTGCCCGCTACCAGTTTTGAAACAGCAGGTGCGGTGATAGATGCGAATCAAATAAATGAACTGCTTTCGCGAGATGAGATTTTATACCTCAGCGAAATGATGAATTATCCCGAGGTATTACTCGAAGAGGAAGAAGTGATGCGCAAAATTGCTTTTGCCAAAAAACACAATAAACCCATAGACGGACACGCCCCCGGATTAGTAGGCGCACAAGCTAAAAAATATATTGATGCTGGTATGAGCACGGACCATGAATGTTTTACCAAAGAAGAGGCTCTGGGAAAACTAAAACATGGTATGAAAATTTTAATCCGCGAAGGAAGCGCCGCCAAAAACTTTGACGCTTTGATTGACTTACTTCATGATTATGAAGATGACATAATGTTTTGCTGCGATGACAAACACCCGGACGAACTTTTACTTAACCACATTAACCATCATGTAAAGCGAGCCCTTACAAAAGGAATAGATCTTTTTAAAATATTAAAAGCAGCTTGTGTCAATCCTGTTCACCATTACAAACTTCCTGTGGGTTTATTACAAGAAGGCGATGATGCGGATTTTATTATCATTGACAACCCAAAACAATTTAATATTCTTTCTACTTACATAAAAGGAGAATGCGTTTATGAAAATGGCCAAAGCAATATCCCAGACATTGAAGAGAGTCCCATCAATCAATTCAACTGTAAACAGATAAATCTTTCCACCTTAAAAGTAGAGACAACTGGTACAAAAAAAATAAAAGTCATTGAGGCTTTAGACGGACAATTAATTACAAACGCTGTGCTGGCAGAGGCTAAAATAGAAAACGGACAATTGGTTTCGGATACGGAAAATGACATCTTAAAAATAGCGGTTATTAACCGATACCAACCATCAGAACCGGCGATTGCCTTTATCAAAAATATGGGATTAAAGAAAGGAGCCATCGCCTCCACGGTGGCGCATGATTGTCATAACATAATATGCGTGGGTGCAAATGACGAAGCTATGGTGCTGGCCATCAATGCCCTAGTCGATTCTGAGGGTGGTGTTTGTGTTTGCGATGATAATAAAACAGATATTCTTCCCTTGCCAATTGCGGGTCTCATGAGTTTGCAAGGTGCCAAGGAAGTTGGAAACGCCTACAGCCGCCTAGATAAGCAAGCCAAGGAATTAGGCTCTCTCCTATCCGCACCCTTTATGACATTAAGCTTTATGGCGTTGTTAGTTATCCCAAATTTAAAATTGAGTGATAAAGGATTATTCGACGGGGATAAATTTGAGTTTACTCCTTTAATTTTTTGAATCTATATTTACTTTGATGAAAGTACGTTTCTCTCTTTTTATTTTTTTTCTATTTGGAATTGTGTCAGCAAAGGCTCAGTTACCACAAACGGAGATTTGGGTTTTTGACCTGAAGCAGGATATGACAGGATATAAAATCAGCAAACCCATTCTGGTAAAAGAAGGTGACGGCTATAATAATCAGCCCTATTTCACTCAAGACGGCAGTCGTATGTATTTCGTCAGCAATGGTAAAAACGGCGGGCTTACCGATATCTATGAGTATGATTTTACCAAAGAAAAAAGAAATTCAAAACGACTCACCTTCACGCGCAATGAATCAGAATACTCGCCTATGCGAACCCCAAATGATTCAAGAATTTCTTGCGTCCGTGTCGCGAAGGATACACAAATTCAAAACTTGTGCACTTACAATCTTAAAGGAAACAAGGCCAAAATACTGTATCCTAAGATTACGACCTTTGGTTATTATTGTTGGAAAAATCAAGTGGAACTTCTCGCTTTTCATGTGCCAGAACCTTTTTTTCTAAGAAGACACAACCAACCCTATCAAAAACATGACACCCTCGAAAGTCAAATCGGTCGCTGCCTGAAAAATCACAGAGGAAAAATTTTATATGTAGACAAATCGGATTCTACGGATTGGAAAATTAAAATTTTGAATAATAAACGATTGGCCAACCGAGACTACGGCGATCTGCCTGTCGATGAAATACTCACTTCAACCCTTGCCGGAGCTGAAGATTTTGCTTTGATTCACGGGAAGGATCTAGTGATGGCCAAAGAGGGGTTTATTTATATTAAGCGAGATATTTTCAAGCAAAAGCAGGAGAATTGGGCCCCGATGATAGATTTAAACCGCTTCAAACTTTATGACGTTTACCGAATTGTAGTCTCGCCGGCGGGGAATCGCTTGGCCTTAGTTGCAATGGTTTCAGAGGACGAATAATTAGTTTTAAAAAATATTGATTTTTTTGTGTGGAAAAATATAGATGCCTGCATCTCATCTAAAACACAAATTAAAAAATCATGAATCGTAAACTAATCTTGGCATTATTGCCCATCTTCGGACTTCTCGGACTCATTAGTCTTTCCTCTTTTTTTGAACCTCAAAGCCGCCTTGTCGACGAGCCATTGGACAGCCCTACGCCCGACATCAGCTATCGCTCCCAATCCAAACAAACTACTAAAAATGGTTTGGTTCGGCTTTCAACCGGCTTGCAAAACGATTTTTATACTGAGCAAAAGAATGAAGGTTTTTTCTATGTAGAAATAGAAGCAGATAAATACACAAATAGAAGTGTAGCTCGACCACCTATGAATCTTTCGGTAGTGATTGACCGCAGTGGGAGCATGAGCGGTGAAAAAATAAGAAACGCAAAAGAAGCCGCAAAACACATTGTAGACAATTTAAATAGCGAAGATTATTTATCCATTATCATTTATGATCAAGCGGTAACTACACTCCACAGTCAAGCTGCTGTGAGAAATAAAACAAGTATTAAAAATAAAATTGATGGCATTCGAGAGAGAGGAGCCACGAATCTTATGGGTGGTGCCCTGCGCGGATACGAAGAGGTGAACGAATACTACAAAAGCGGATACATCAACCGAGTATTACTCCTAAGCGATGGATTAGCAAATGAAGGAATTACAGACCCTAGAAAAATTAAAAGTATCATTCAAGGAAAATTTAAAGAAGACAATATTGCCATTTCAACATTCGGTGTCGGGAATGACTACAACGAAAACCTAATGACGGCCATGGCTGAAAACGGAAACGGTAATTACTACTTCATTGAAAAACCAACTGAAATTGCTAGCATTTTCAGAAAAGAATTAAACGGACTCAAAGAAGTAGTTGCGCAAAATACAATGCTCACCATTCGAGTGTCAGATGAAATAAGCGTCGACAAAGTTTATGGCTATTCGCACACACAAAGAGGTAATAAAATTACCGTAAAATTGAATGATCTTTTTAGTAAGGAAACGAAAGGAATTCTGATGAAGTACCATGTAAATAGAAATAATACACCGAATAAAATTGCCTTCACAACGAGTCTGAATTATCAATTGGCTAGCAACAAACGCAACCGAAACTTAGGACTGAGAAACTATCAAAAATTTACCAATAGTGCAGAGGTTTACAATAAACATTTTAGTGAATGGGTGGACGCACAAGTGGTACTGAATGAAACAAATTATAAAATGGAAATGGCTATGAAAGCTATTGACAAAGGTGACTACAGCCGAGGACGTGATATGGTGAAAGAAACCAAAATTTACATAAAAAGTAAGTCTCGCCTAGTGGGCACTTCCAAAGAATTACAGAAAGCGCAAGAAGCCAACTCGAGCTACGGAGCTGAATTAGAGAACATTGAAATGCGCTCCGAAAGTGAGAAAAAGTATATTCAAAAATCTAACAAAAGCACAAACTATAAGCTAAGAAGGAAAAAGTAAAACACCTCAAAGGTTAAAATGCTCAAGTTGATTCCGTAAGAATTGGCTTGGGCATTTTTTATCTTAGGATTGCTGGCTCTTCACCTCATCGATAAACGCCAAGATTTCTTCTTTCCGGATAAGTAATACAGCCGCACAACACATTAAAACTATACACGCCATGATAAATAACTGATAATCTCCTTGAAATTTGATACCGATTATGCCTACGTGTGACAAAACGGCCCCTGCCATAATGCCTAAGCCAAGTAAGGCCCCATGAAAAGAAACTTTTCGAAAGAGTAACAAACAGCCAGCTACTAATTCAAGAATTCCGGTGCCGATTCTTCCCCAAGGCTCAACGCCAAGTTCTGTAAAAAGTGCAACGCTAGAAGGGTGCCCACTGAATTTAAAGTACAGAGTATACAGCAAGATTACAGCGGCAATAATGGATAGAACTCTCTCCGCATAATAGTTAGTATTCTTTTTCATAGTCTATAATTCTTTGCGCAACCTTGCCACCGGAATGTTTAGTTGCTCACGATATTTTGCCACTGTGCGTCTCGCAATATTGTAGCCTTTTTCTTTGAGATGACTGGTCAGTTTTTCATCGCTCAGTGGTTTTCGTTTTGATTCCTCACTGATAATATCCTGCAATATTTTTTTTACTTCCTTGGTAGATACATCATCGCCATCTGTGGTGGTCAAACTTTCTGAGAAAAAATATTTCAACTTGAACGTTCCAAACTCTGTTTGAACATATTTACTATTCACTACTCTGGATATGGTCGAAATATCAAAGCCCGAACGATCCGCAATGTCTTTTAAAATCATGGGGCGCAGATTGGTTTCATCGCCTGTAAGAAAAAACTTCTCTTGCAAGCGCATGATGATATCCATTGTAATCGTCAGTGTTTGTTGACGCTGTTTAATCGCGTCTATAAACCATTTTGCTGAATCAATTTTTTGCTTGATGAACATTACTGCATCGCGCTGTTCTTTGGTTTTCTTTTTGGTGTCCCGATAGTTTTCTAGCATAACACGATACGAACCCGCTACACGCAACTCAGGTGCATTTCGAGAATTTAATAACAGCTCTAACACCCCTTCTTTATTTAAAATTGTAAAATCAGGAACCATGAATGTGGTAGCTTTGCTTGTAGCAGAAACTACCCCACCCGGTTTAGGATTTAGTTTTAAAATTTCTTCTAAGACCTCTTTCATAAGATCTTCGTCAATATGAAGTCCTTTTATTATTTTTTTGTAATGTTTTTTAGAAAACTCATCAAAAAAGTTTTCTAGGACTTTCACCGCCAACAACCTAGGCTCATTGGCTTGCTTGCGTAGCAATTGCAAAAGCAAACATTCTTTCAAATCTTGGGCAAAGACTCCGGCAGGTTCCATTTCTTTGACACGCTCTAAAATATAAAGTAAGCTAGGCTCATCAATTTGAATATTTTGCCGAAACGCCAAATCATCCCTGAGTGACTGTAGGTCGCGACGCAGATACCCATCGTCATCAATACTTCCTACTAGAAAATCAGCCACCAATTTTTCAGCGTCTTTTAACTCCAACAATTCAATTTGACCCTTTAAGGTATCTCGAAATGATTTTTCTAATTTATGCTGAACCAAGGGCGCTTTTTCATCATCGGCATCTTGGTCATAATAATTATCAGCATACGCATAGGCTGGCATGGCATCGGCTTCACCGAGATAGCTACTTACATCTACGTTGCCATAGTCGTCATGTTCGTTGATATAATCATCATTATCATCAGACTTAAATTCATCTTGAACCTCTTCCTGAGTTTTTTCGTCCAAGGTTTTTTCGTCAGTTTCTTCCTTATACTCCAAGGCAGGATTTTCTTGAATTTCAATATCAATTCGCTCATCCAAACTATCTGTCGGCACCTGCAACAATTTCATTAACTGAATTTGCTGCGGCGATAGTTTTAGAGTTTGCGATTGTGTTTGCCGTAAGCCTTGTGCCATTATCTACTTTCAAATATAAAAATTTGTAATGAAAAAACTCACATAAAAAAAGAACCATTACTGGTTCTTTACAAATTTATTTTAGTTGAAAAGCTTAATCCGCCTCGGCTACTACTTCGTTTACTTCTGGTATCATGCGTTTCATCATACCTTCAATCCCTGCTTTTAGGGTAACCGTAGAAGAAGGACAACCACTGCAAGAACCTTGTAGGAGTAAAGTGACAACTCCATCTTCAAAACGTTTGAAAGAAATGGCTCCGCCATCCATTTCAACGGCAGGTTTTACATAATTCTCTAAAAGTTCTTTAATACGTTTTACCACATCACTATCGTCTTCATTAATTTTATTGTTGTCATTATCGCTTTTAGCTGGAACTAATTCCTCATTCACAATTTCTTTTCCTTCTATCAAATAGTTTTTCAAAAATTCACGCATTTCAGGAATAACATCGTTCCAATCTGTTTCCGATGTTTTCGTAATCGTAACGAAATTGCTTGCAATAAATACACCTTTCACATATTCAAAATCATACAATTCGCGAGCCAGCTGCGAACTCGTGGCATCCTCCTTGCTTAAAAATTCAATGCTTTTGCCCGGGTATAATAACTTGTTCGCCACAAACTTCAAGGTTTCTGGGTTCGGTGTCATTTCTGTATAAATACTAATTGCTAGTTTTTCTGTATTTGCAGTTTCCATAGGTGTAAAATTACAACTCAAACCAACGCTTACCCCATGAAAGAGCGTCTATTTGATTGAAAGGATAATGTGATATATCTAAACATTTGTTAAGGAAAAATCTTATATTTAATAATCTAAAGGATTTTGTGAATGCATAAAAAATTAATTTTATTGCTTTTGGTGTGCCTATCTGTGAGTCAAGCATGGGCGCAGCGTCCGGTTGAGTTCGTACAGAATCAAGGACAATGGCAACACAACTTTGAATACAAAGCCTCCACTCCCCAAGGAGACATTTACCTCCAAAAAGGCGGTTATACAATTAATCTAGCTTCTTTAGAAAACCATGACCGCATTCACGCTTTAAAACATGGCGAGATAACAGAGGCTCCTAAGCTAAACTTTCATGCCTACCAAGTCAGTTTTGTGAATGCAAATGCGAATCCGAAAATCACAGGGCAAAAACCACAAGCTCATTATTACAACTATTTTTTGAATGAAAATCCTGAGAATTGGAAGTCTAATATTCACCCGCACCTTGCAGTACACTATGAAGCCTTATACCCAGGCGTTAACGCTAAAATGTATACAGATGCCGATAAGCTAAAATATGATTTATTGATCCGTCCTAATGCTGACGCTTCTCAGATAAAAATGCAATACAAAGGCGTTGACGGACTTTCATTAGACAAAGGAAATTTAGTTATTAAAACAAGCTTAGGCGACATGAAAGAAATGAAGCCGTATGCTTATCAAATTGTTGGTGGCGTTAAACAAGAGGTTAAATGTAACTATGCCATAGAAAACCAGAGTGTTCGTTTCGATTTTCCCAAAGGCTACAATACTGAATTAGAATTAGTGATCGACCCAATTCTTGTTTTTAGCACATTCTCTGGTTCTACCGGGGACAATTGGGGTACTACGGCAACTTATGATCAGTTTGGTAATTATTATGGTGGTGGATTTAATATTCTTACTGGTTTTCCAGTAACACTCGGCGCTTACGATTTAACCTATAATGGTGGAAGCACGGCAACTGGTGGCGGACAAGCTCAGGACGTTTCTATTTTAAAGTTTGACCCTTCGGGTGCTACTTTGCGCTACGCCACCTATATAGGTGGAATAGATAACGAGCAGCCTCATAGCTTGGTAGTAGACACTACTACTGGAAACTTGATTATCGCAGGAAGAACCTATTCTAATAATTTTCCTACCTCGCCCAATCCTTATGACGCCACTTGGAATGGCGGAGCAGATATGTTTGTTTTCGTTATAGACAGTACGGGAGGCAATATGGTAGGTTCAACCTATGTAGGAGGAAGTAGCAGCGATGGGGTAAATATCACCGCGGCTTACACTTCATTTCCAGGCTTAAAGCATAATTATGGAAATGATGCTCGTTCGGAAGTTATCGTTGACAATACAGGAAATATTTATGTTTCTGCCATGACAACCTCTTCCAATTTTCCGGTCACTCCTGGAACGTTTCAGCCCAACATTGCAGGTGCTCAAGACGGTGTAATTTTTGAACTAAATCCTGATTGTTCTAATTTACTTTGGAGTACCTTTTTAGGCGGAAGCGCCGATGACGCCTGTTATGTTTTAAGTTTTGATAAAACGAACCCCAACATTTTATACGTTGCTGGTGGTACTGCTAGTAATAATTTTCCTGCAACTGCGGGCTCATTGCATAGTTCAAGCCAAGGAGGTATAGACGGATTCTTAGCACGATTTAATGCCGGCACTAAAGCCTTAGTAGCCGCCACCTATATTGGAACATCGGCCTATGATCAAGTATATGGTGTACAAACCGATGACAACAATGATGTGTATATAACTGGGCAAACCTTAGGAGCCTATCCCACAACTGCAGGAGTTTATTCCAATCCAAATTCACCTCAGTTTATCACAAAACTGAATGCTGGTTTAACCAATATTTTGATTTCCACAGTTTTTGGTAGTGGCTCCTTAGCCGACATAGATATATCTCCCACTGCCTTTTTGGTAGACCGTTGTGGGAATATTTATGTCTCAGGTTGGGGTGGCCCCACAGGAGGAAACCCAGGAAGCACAGTGAATCTTCCTACGACCCCCGCGTCAATCGTTCCGCCCATGCGTGCCAATACTGATGGTAGTGATTTTTACTTTTTTGTAGTAAATAACAACATGACCAGTTTAGTTTACGGTGCCTATTTTGGAATCTTAGGTAGTGGTCCCATCACGTTTGGAGGCGAGCATGTTGATGGTGGTACTAGTCGTTTCGACCCCAATGGGGTTATTTACCAAGCTATGTGTGCCTCATGCGGTGTAGCCACAGGTTTCCCAACTTCACAGGGCTCTCACTCGCCAGTAAAACCAGCCGGTGTGAATTGTAACTTAGGAGCAGTAAAAATTGATTTCCAATTGCAAGACCCCGATGCTGAGGCTAGTGCCGGTGGTAACACCCGAGGTTGCGCTCCCCACACGGTGAATTTTATTAATAATAGTACGAGTGCTACCGGTTTTATTTGGGATTTTGGTGATGGTTCGCCGACCAGTACGGCGAATAACCCAAGCCATACTTACACGCAAGCAGGAGTCTATACCGCTAAACTTACCGCTTTAAATCCGAATGGTTGCACTTTTTCTAGCGATACAGACATCATAGTCATTACAGTTTTAGACGATTCGGTACAAGCCAATTTTCAAATGGTCAAGGTGGATAGTTGCGATCCTTACACCGCGAATTTTATAAATACCACAACTTATAATAACGGACCAACTAATCCAGGCACAACCTATTCTTGGAACTTTGGAGACGGAACAACATTTGGTGGCATGACACCACCTTTACATAGTTTTCCGGCACCACAATCGTATACTGTACAGCTAATTGTTACTGACACAAATGCTTGTAATAGTCCTGATACTATCTCAATTGTAATTGATTATTCGACCAGCGTAGTTTTAGCTGGTTTTAATGCTCCCGACTCCGTTTGCCTGCCAGCCAATATTAATTTTACAGACGCTAGTACCAATGCCACGGGCTATGCATGGACTTTTGGTGATGGCGGCACATCACAAGACCCTGATCCAACACACGAATATACTAGTGCAGGAAACTACAATGTTAGACTCGTGACCGTAAATCCGGCGAGTTGTAATTTGATTGATTCATTCCAAAAATCAATTCGCGTATTTGGTTCGCCAACGGCCAACTTTACGTATTCGCCCAATCCGCCAACGCCCAATACGGCACTCAATTTCAGAAATCTGTCCACGGGTGCCATTTCTTATAATTGGGACTTTGGAGACGGCACTTCTACGGATGAAGAAAACCCAAAAAAGATTTACAACCGAGATGGATTTTACAATGTTTGCCTCACCGCAAAAAATGAGTTTAACTGCATTGATACTTTTTGTCAAACGGTAAGAGGAAATGTAATTCCTCTAGTTGATGTTCCCACTGGATTTTCTCCGAACGGCGATGGAGCTAATGATATCCTAAATGTATTAGGTTATGGAATTGAAACGCTGACCTTTAAAGTTTACAATCGCTGGGGAGAACTGGTTTTTGAAACTAGGGACCAGTTTCAAGGTTGGGATGGTACCTATAAAGGCGAGCCACAAGAAATGGATACCTACGGTTATCTATTAGATATAAGCTTTTTTGACGGAAGTAAAAGACTGAAAAAAGGAAACGTAACACTGATAAGATAATGACGACCATGAAAAAAATATTAATTCTTCTTCTATTGATTCTGCCAACGATTTGTTGGGGACAGGATATTCATTTCTCGCAGTTTTATAATGCACCGCTATTAATTAATCCTGCTAATACAGGTTTTCCGACGGATGGTGATATGCGCTTAGGTGTGAACTATAGAAGCCAATGGCTTACCGTGCCCGTGCCCTACAACAGTACCAGTGCTTTTGCTGATTTTAGTATCAATAAGGGTAAGGAAGGAAATTGGCTAGGCATGGGAATTGCATTTTGGCAAGACAAAGCCGGTGATGGAGATTTGGCCTTATCCAAAGTACAGGCTAACCTAGCTTACCATTTTTTGATAAGTGAGAACAGTTCTTTTTCAACAGGTTTGTCGGCAGCCTACAGTCAAAGAAGTATAGACTTGAATAGGCTAACCTTTGAGCGACAGTGGGACGAATTTAGTTTTAATACTTCAGTAGATAATGGTGAAAACACCCGAAGACAAAAAACAACGTTTGCTGACTTAGGAGTAGGTGCAAGCTATAATTACTATAATGACAATAATTTTTCGTTTACGATAAGCGCATCGGCTCAGCACATCAATCGACCCATAGAAAGCTTTTATGGCGAGAATAATCAATTAGGTATTCGACCAATTTTTCATGTGCAAGGAATATACAAAGCTAGTCCGGCAATTATTTTAACACCTTCAGTGTACTACACTTCTCAGAAAAAAGCGAGTGAACTAGTTATGGGAAGTTTGTATAGTTTAAATGTAAATTCAGGAGGAATAAGCAGTGATAAAAATGAACTCATTCTAGGTACTCATTATCGCCTTAAAGATGCAATCATTGGCAGCCTAGGCTATCGATTTAAGCATTATCAATTGATGGTGAGTTATGATCATACTATTTCTGATTTTCAAAGAGCCAACAAAAGTATTGGCGCTTTTGAATTGTCTTTTATCGTAGATCGTCCTTATCAGGGCGAAGGCGCAAGCAATACGTTTGCATGTCCTAGATTTTAATTTATTTTTTTACTGAGGTAAAGCTCCTTGCGTTGCGATTGCTACGGGCCTAATCCATTATCTATAAAAAGGTTGTGCAACAGTTTACATGCCCCGTTGGTTAGGAAGTCATAAATTTTATTGGTGAACCAAGAAGCCTACCCTAAGTTTTAGTATTGTAAAGCTGTTCTCGTACTTTTGCCACATGTCAAAAAATTCAGAAATCAAATTATCCATAGGCTTAGACGAGGAAAAGGTTCCACAAAAAATCGAATGGCTCGCAGCCGACGGAGGCGTAGACAAACCGAAAGAAGCCAAAGCCTTTATGCTCAGTATTTGGGATGGCGCGGAAAACACAGCTCTGCGAATAGATCTATGGACAAAAAAAATGATGGTTGATGAAATGAATGATTTCTTTTTTCAAACGATGATGACCATGGCAGATACCTACGGAAGAGCTACAAATAATACGAACTTAGTTGGAGAAATGAAGCAGTTTGCCCAAGAAATGAAAACTAAGATGGAAACTGAAATGCAAAAGGACCAACTATAAAAAAGAAAATAATGAGCTTAGAAAAAACGGTAAACGATAAAATAAAAGATGCAATGCGTGCCAAAGACGAAGCTGGCCTTCGAGCATTGCGAGCGATTAAATCAGCCATCTTATTAGAAAAAACTTCTGGTAACGGAGGAGGAGATTTGAGCGAAGAAGTAGAATCGAAACTCCTTCAAAAACTAGCTAAACAAAGAAAGGAGTCCATTGATATTTTTGAAAAACAAAATAGAGAAGACTTAGCAAGTAAAGAAAAAGAAGAACTGGCTGTTATTGAAACATTCTTGCCTGAACCAATGAGTGCCGAAGATTTAAAAAGCTATTTAGAAAAAGTAATTGCAGAGGTAGGCGCAACTTCACCCGCCGATATGGGCAAAGTAATGGGGCGAGCTTCCAAAGAATTAGCTGGAAAATCAGACGGCAAAACAATTTCTAACATGGTAAAATCATTACTAGCCTCCTAAATGATTATAGATGGTATCATAGGAATTAGCTTAGCGCTAGCCTTTATCAGAGGTTGGAAAAAAGGCATCTTATGGGCAGTTGCTTCTTTGGCTGCCGTGGTTCTGGGAAGTTTGGTCAGTCTCAAATTAGCCCACCGATTTTCAGTGCTGATACAGGAGCAAAATATAATTGACAGCCGATACACCTTGGTGTTGAGTTACATTCTTTTGTTTTTATTGGTAATGTACGGCCTACGTTTTTTAATTAAAATGGTGGAGAAGCTTATGCAAAGTTTGATGCTGGGCTGGATTAATCGTTTGGCGGGCGGCTTACTTTATATACTATTTTCTGCTTTTATGCTTAGCTCTATTTTCTGGCTGACGAATGAGGCAGGTGTTCTCACGCAAGAAGCTAAGGCAGAGTCACAACTCTATTCCATTATAGAACCCTTAGCTCCTCAAGGTATAGAATTGGGAGGCGAGGTCTTGCCGTTTCTGAAAGATTTATATCAAGACGTAGGTACCTACTTGTCGCAATATGAATAAACTAACTAGCTTCGGCTACCGAATAACATACTGCCAATTCGAATCATTGTGCTTCCTTCCTCTATCGCTATCGCATAATCACCGCTCATACCCATAGAAATTTCTTTAAAGGAATCATTGAGTAAATAAGATGATTTTGAAAATTCAAATAAGTCTTTTAAATTTTTGAACTCCTTTCTTACTTGCTCCGTATCCTCAGTGAAAGTGGCCATGCCCATAAGTCCTCGGATCGAAATAAACTGAAACGGACTGGGGTCAGCGGTATAGTATTCTAAAATTTCAATCAACTCTTGTTTGTCCAAACCAAATTTTGATTCTTCATTGGCAATATGTATTTGAAGTAGGATTTCAATTTTTCTTCCCAACTTTTTTCCTTGTTTATCAACTTCTCTCAAAAGTTTTAAACTGTCAATAGAATGAATCAAATGAACAAAAGGAGCAATATATTTTACTTTGTTGCGTTGTAAATGACCAATAAAGTGCCATTCAATATCATTAGGAAGTAGTGCTTGTTTCTCGACAAGTTCTTGAACGCGGTTTTCACCAAAAGCACGTTGCCCTCTAACATACAAGTCTGAAATTTTTTCAGTGGGCTTCGTTTTAGAAACAGCAACCAACTCTACAACTTGCTCATCTATTTCTTTTTTTAATTTTTCAAAGGCGTCCATTTAGCTATTCTTTTATAAAACGTGCGTAAAATATTTCTCCTTTACTTTCGGCCTGTAAATAATAAACACCCGATGGTAGACTATTCAAAACAATTCGAGTTTCAGAAGATTCAAGCAAGGGTTGACCTAACGTATTGTATACTCGAATCTTCAAGTCTTCTTGTGAAACCCTTGGTGGTAAGTCAAGCTTCATCACATTGGTGGCCGGATTGGGGAAAATTTTAATCACGTTTTTTTCAAACTTTGTTGACTGTAAAGGCGTACAATCTACTGCTCCAAAAATACAATCCGCGAAGAGTGGATAATCAACAAACGGATTTCGATTGCCCTGAATATTATAAACGGCATTATTACGATCAATTTCTTTTTGACTGACCGGATCTGATGTATGCCAATGAAGTAAAAGTTGTTTGGCCTCGCTAGTCAATTCAGCTCCATTGGCCATTTCCCAATTTTTCCAAGAACCATCTTCTCCTTTATATCGGGTACTCATATAAAAATAAATTCGAGCAATATCTCCTTTAAAGGCATCGATTGGCTCAAAAACTTTGCCACTATAGTTTGAAAAACTAGTGGAAGAACCCGTAGCCGAACCGTTGGAACTTGTCCAAACCGTAGAACCATTTTGAACCCAATCAAACGGAAAATTACTTCTCTTGTTATTTACCCAACCATCAGTGGGTACTAAGTGATGCAAATCAGTAGTCATGGGTAAGGCATCATTGAAGTAGGTTTTAGGCCACAAATGCTCATGATTATAACAATCTCCTTCACCATTATATTGACCGCATTGATCACTACCAATAGTGTAAGTGTAGTTAGGAGTGCCGCCCGGAATGTCACTATAGATATCCCAGATAATATTACCCGCTCGCTTATCCGTAATGGCAAAAGAAGTCCACAACGGAAACGATTGTATATTATGATTGTCAATAATTGTCTTCAATTCATTTTGTAGGGCTACTCCTGTTTTTCCTAAGGCAGATTGATAGTAGCCTGTGGGTTGGGCAACCGCTGTCACACTAAGAAGTAAAAAGTAAATGGCAATTAAATTTTTCATGTTGTAGGTTTTAGTATTCTAATTTTAAGTTCTTGAAAAATACCAACTACACTCACATAGTTCAATGGAAACTCTAACAAGACATGCATAAAGCTAAGTAAAAATAACCACTGAAATCCTAACGTATAGTCAATATAATAGAGGACCACTGAAACAACCCAAGCCGCTATTACTACTGCAAATCTAGATTTAGGTACTTTGTGCCAACGAATGACTTCTGTCTTACTAAACCAATTTAAATAATGATAGGTATAAGCAAAAGCAATAAAACGCATAATGGCTATTCCTGCCTGAGATTGGTAAGTAATTTCTTCAAAACTCATCCCTTCATATTCCGCATTGTAGAAGTAGTCATTCATGATTTGAAAATTCACTCCACGAAAGGTACTATCATCATACACTTCTATTCCTGCACTGGTTCCAAAAAAGGTCTCCCCCGGAAATAGATAAAACAAAAGAAAAGGACAAGCAATATGAAGCAGCACCGTTAGCAAACCAAGTTTTGAACGCGAACGCAGGGCACCGTACAGCATAAATAAAGACGTAAACAAAAAAACGTGAACCAAAGTCGGAAGAAAAACTGTGAAGAAGATGATAGAATGATGAATGAGTAAAACAGACAAACAAGTAAGTACAATCCCGATGA
>CAZTCQ010000005.1:15438-17654 GCA_964612525.1 uncultured Chitinophagaceae bacterium
GCATAGACAAACAAAAACAGTTCAAAAGGAATCACAAATGCCAACAAGCACGAGAACAAAAGCAGGCCAATATTTATGAGATCTATTTTCCCAGTTTTACTCAGCGAAGCCATACTTTGTTTTTACAAAAGCATTAATGCAGGCTGCTCGATATAATCTTTGAGTGTTTGTAAAAATCTTGCCCCAACAGCTCCGTCCACTACTCTGTGATCACAGCTAAGAGTAAGTTTCATAATTTGTCTTACTTCCACTTGATTATCATCATTCACCACAGCGGTTGATGTAGTTTTTCCTACTGCCAAAATACAGGCATCCGGTGGATTAATAATCGCTGTAAATTCATCAATGCCCATCATGCCCAAATTAGAAATGGTAAAGGTATTCCCGCTGAATTCTTGCGGTTGTAATTTGCCAGTTCTCGCTTTCTCATAAAGTACGTTGGCGTCTTCAGCAATTTGCGATAAGCTTTTTTGATGCGCAAATTTGATGACGGGTACAATTAATCCTTCATCAATCGCAACAGCACTTCCAATATGCACATGCTCGTTAGTTCTAATTTTGTCTCCTAGCCAGGAGCTATTCACAGCGGGGTGTTTCGTCAATGATAAAGCCACTGCTTTAATCAACATATCACCAATAGATATTTTCACATCTGAAACAGTATTAATTTGCTTTCTCACTTTCAAGAAGTCATCCATTTCCACACTAATTTTTAGGTAGAAATGCGGAGCGTTAAATTTACTCTCACCTAAGCGCTGAGCAATAATTTCACGCATTTGTGAAACAGGCTCTTCGGTAAAACTTTCAACTGCCGAACTCGCATCAAAAGCAGCAATGCCACTCATGCTTGCACTACCTCCTTTGTAATTATCAATATCTCTTTTTATAATTCTGCCACCGTCACCAGTACCTTGAATCCCACTCAATGAAATTCCTTTTTCCTTGGCCATACTTCGTGCCAAGGGAGATGCTTTTATCCGACTATCGTCTTCCGGACTCTTCGCATCTGCTTTTACAGTATTTTTTTCTACGGTTTCTTTCTCACTTTCTTTTGACACTGTTTCTTTTGGAGCTTCTTCCGCTGGTTCTTCAGTCTCTTTACTTTCAGCTTCTGCTAAAATGGTAGGCAAGTACTCGTCTATCTTAGTATCCGAATCTCCTACAATCGCCAATACTCCATTCACTTCAACCGAATTTCCAGCTTCCACACCTTGGTATAACAAAGTCCCATCCGCGTAACCAATTACCTCCATGGTCGCCTTGTCTGTTTCAACCTCGGCTAGAACATCGTCACTTGTCACTTCATCTCCTACGTTTTTCAACCAAGAAACTATTTTTCCTTGTTTCATAGTATCACTCAAAAGAGGCATACGCACCACTTCTAAATCACTAGGTAGTTCTTTCTTTTCTACTTTCGGACTTTCTGCGGTTACTGAAGTTTCTGTATTTTCTTCTGGACGGGAAGCTTCTTCTTTTCCTTCTTCACCGTTTGCACTCGGCGCATCTTCAAGCAAATCTTTAAAATCTTCTCCTTCGTCACCAATGATGGCGATGATCTGGTTTACGGCTGCGGCTTCTCCCTCTGGAATCCCGATATGCAAAATCGTACCATCCACATAAGGCACTACTTCCATAGTAGCCTTGTCGGTTTGCACCTCAGCGAGTACGTCATCGCTTTGCACCTCATCGCCTACTTTTTTAAGCCACGAAACGATTTTACCTTCCTTCATCGTGTCGCTCAAAAGCGGCATTCTGATTACTTCTGCCATTAGATAATTTTGCATTCAAAAATAAGACATAAGGACTGCAATATTGAAAATACTAAGGAGCAAATATCTGAGATTTTTTTTGACAATTTTCCTTGCAAAAAGAAGAAGAAGAATTTTCATATTTCTGCCAGAGGAGAAAAGCAGAAGAGCAGTTTTCATGCGTTTTCTTTAGACTATCTTAGCAAACCAGATGAGCAATAAAAAAATTTCAATTGATACCAAGCTAATTCACGCAGGCTTGGAGCCTGATAGTGCTACAGGCGCCATCATGACGCCCATATATCAAACCTCAACCTTTGTACAATCGGCTCCTCATGAGCACAAAGGATATGAATATGCTCGTACCCAGAACCCAACTAGACATGCCTTAGAAAAAGCGCTAGCTGCTATCGAAAATGGAAAATTTGCTAGCTGTTTTGGAAGTGGCATGGCTGCCATTGATGCGAT
>CAZTCQ010000005.1:17754-19016 GCA_964612525.1 uncultured Chitinophagaceae bacterium
CACTCCGACGTGATTCATGGATGTGTGATTACCAACGATAGCGATTTACAAAATCAACTGCAGTTTATCCAAAACTCATGCGGTGCAGTGCCTGGTCCGCAAGATTGTTTTTTGGTGTTACGCGGCTTAAAAACTCTTCACGTACGCATGAGGCAACATTGTGCCAATGCTAGAAAAATTGCTCATTGGCTAAAAGATCATGACAAAGTAGATCAGGTATTTTGGTGTGGATTTGAGAATCATCCAAATCATAAAATTGCTAAAAAACAGATGCGTGATTTTGGAGGTATGTTATCTTTCTCATTAAAAGAAGATACTGTGGAAGCTGCCTATAAAGTAATGAGCCAAACAAAGCTTTTTGCCTTGGCCGAAAGCCTAGGAGGAATTGAAAGCTTAATTGGCCACCCGGCCAGCATGACGCATGCGTCCATTCCCAAAGCGGACCGCATAGCCAATGGGCTAGTTGATTCTTTGATTCGCCTTTCGGTAGGAATTGAAGATGCCGATGATTTGATAAATGATTTAAAGCAGGCGCTTCGATAGACCATGTTTACTAAGCAACAAAAAAAACTTTTTGCCTTAGGAAGTATTCTTTCTATGCTTTTCTTAGTTGGTGTCATCGTTTTTGACGCTGATGTGTTAGCCCGAAATTTGAAAGGAGATGGCGGTTCTTATTTAGCAGCATTACAAGATTTAAAAAATGGCTCGCTACACCCAATTCGTCCATTGGGCTACCCTAGCTTTCTTCTACTTCTTTCTAAAATAGTTTGGAGCGATTCACCTCTCTTTTATCAAAGTATTTATGTTGGTCAGTTTTTTCTGTGGCTCACTTGTATTGCGCTGCTACTCAAATTTTTACCTCAAAAAAAACATTGGATTTGGCCAATCTTAGTGGGTCTTATCATTTTCAATCCGAGCTACGTCCAATATAGCCACATGATACTTACGGAAATACTATTTCTGTTTGTCATCCTACTGAGTTTTTGGGGTCTGCGTCAATATTTTTTAACGCAAAAAGATCTCGGCCTTTTTAGTTTTGTGTTTGGTATGTTATTTGCTACGCTGGTTCGTCCAGGATTATTTTACTTCAGCCTTTTAATCGTTGCGCTTTCTTTTTTTCTATTCATTCAAAAGCGGCATTTTATTTCCAGTATCGTTGTTATTGTCGGCACCATGCTATTATTAGGATTGCCCATGCGCATTATGAAAAAAACATATGGAAGTTTTACAATTAGCTACATTGACCAACTGACTCAGTATCG
>CAZTCQ010000005.1:19116-38004 GCA_964612525.1 uncultured Chitinophagaceae bacterium
AAAAAACATATGGAAGTTTTACAATTAGCTACATTGACCAACTGACTCAGTATCGCTACCTGCACTCGCGCACAGCAGCTCTTATTGAAAACACCTCCGTGGAAAAGAGTATGAAAAAACGAGATAGCGCACTGAAAAAAGACGCAGTTAAAAAATCTAACATTGGACTAAAGGTAAAAGAGGAACGACAGAATTTTTTAAGCCACTATCCTTCAGAATATTTAAATGCATTTTCAAAAAATTTATTTTTTAACTTTCATGCTGGTAATGAATACCTTCCTAAAAACATTCCTATTGTCGGAAAACACTTTTACGGACTAAGCCGAATTTTGAATATGTTTTTTGTGATTCTTTTATTCTTTTGCATTGTTTTATTCGGCTTTCGTTTTTTTTTCGCACGCCAGAAAAAACAACTTCTCTTTCCTGCTATTCTGCTGGCATACTGCGCTTATTGTTGGGTCACGAGCGGCGTTTCGTTTTTCCAAGGTGATCGCTTCAATGTAGTTTGGATGCCCGTCTTAGTTATTTTCATTTTTCAAGTTTTTAGTATTTATAATCATGAAAAATCATCAAGAGCTTAAAGATTTTTTAGATAAAAAAGTAAAGCTGTTTAATCAAACTAGTTTTATTAAAAACGATCCTATTAGTATTCCTCATCGGTTTTCTAAAAAACAAGACATAGAAATCAGCGGATTATTTGCCGCTCTTTTCGCTTGGGGAAACCGAACGACTATCATTAACAAAGCGACTTCGTTACTCGACTTAATGGACAATGCTCCCTATGATTTCATACGGTACCATAGTGATAAAAGTGAGTATGTTCGTTTTCAAGATTTTAAACATCGAACGTTTCAAGGAGCGGATATTTCTTTTTTATTAAATTTTTTGGCAGTTCATTATAGCAAACATGATAGTTTGGAAGACGCCTTTATACCCTCTTTTTATACAACAGACAATCACGCTAAAGAGCGTTTGGAGCATTTTTATAACTATGCTTTTTCACATCCTCATTTAGCCCGAACCGAAAAACATATTTCCACTCCGGCAAAAAATTCAGCTTGTAAACGAATCAATATGTACTTGCGTTGGATGGTACGTCACGACAAACAAGGTGTGGACTTTGGGGTTTGGAAAAAAATTAAACCGAGCGAATTGCTCATCCCCTTAGATGTGCATGTCTGCCGCGTAGCAAACGGATTGGGGCTCATGGACAATCAAAAATCAAATTGGAAAGAAACCGTAAAGCTTACAGAAAAACTTCGTCTATTTGATGCGAAGGATCCCGTTAAGTATGATTATGCTTTATTTGGCATGGGCGTAAATGCTAAATAAGCCGTTCACATACTTTACGGGAAATTTTCATTTATAAGCGCAAAAGTTTACCTTAGCACACATATTTCTATGGATTACGAACTTAAAAAAATAGGTAAAATAAAATACATTGAAGAGGGCGAAGGCGAAGACCTTGTTCTGCTTCATGGTTTGTTTGGAGCGTTGAGCAATTTTCGAGATTTGATAGATCATTTCAAGAAAACGCATCGGGTATTTATCCCTATGTTGCCTTTGTACGAGTTGACCAATTTAGACACAACAGTTTCTGGCCTAGCCAAGTTTACAGAGAAATTTGTAAAAGCGCGCAAGCTTAAAAAGTTTCACATTTTAGGTAATTCACTCGGCGGACACATTGCGCTAGTTTATGCCTTGCAAAACCCTGACCGTATTAAAACTATCACACTGACAGGCAGCAGTGGTTTGTTTGAGCATGGTATGGGTGAAACTTATCCAAAACGCGGAGACTACGAGTACGTAAAAAAGAAAACACAGTTAACTTTTTATGATCCAGAAATTGCATCAAAAGAACTAGTGGATGAAGTGTATGAAATTACAAATAATCGTTTAAAAGCGCTCAAGATTATTCAGTTAGCTCGTTCTGCCATCAAGCACAACCTGGGAAAAGAGTTACAAAATATTAAGGCGCCAGTTTGCTTAATATGGGGTAAAAACGATACCATCACGCCTCCTATGGTGGCTGAAGAATTTAAAAAATTGCTTCCTCATTCCGAGTTGCATTGGATTGACAAATGTGGGCATGCCCCAATGATGGAAGTCCCTCATGAGTTTAATACTATTTTAAGTGACTTCATGGTGAAACATAAAGAAGCAAAATCAATTGACGCTTAGAACGTGGATCTACAAGACTTAGTACTGTATGAGCTGCCTGTGCTCAGTTTGAAAGATAGCGGAACGAAAGCGCTTGCATTGATGAATGATTTTCAAATTCATCAATTGCCAATTATTGAACGCGACGACTATCTGGCCCTAGTTCAAGAAGATGATTTGTTGGATTGGGATACCCCAGAAGAATCTTTAGCGAAGGCCAAATTTCTAAAATTCCGACCAGCTGTATTCGAGAATATGCACCCCTTTGATGCCATCAAAGTAATCAAAGAATTTAATCTTTCTATTCTTCCGCTACTCGATACTGATCAAAATTTTATCGGCTGCATCACTCGAAATAATCTGTTTCAATTTTTAACAGACACCAATACATTTAAGCAAGAAGGTGGAATTATCATCCTCACTGTAAGCCCCATAGAATACAGCTTGGCAGAAATTGCTCGCCTGGCTGAGAGCGACAATATTCTTTTGCAAGGAGTTTTGGTACGGCAGATAGCGGATGAAAACATGCTACAAGTCACCATAAAAACAAATAAGCATGACTTACGTTCTTTCGTTGCCACTCTCAGAAGATATGAATATCAGATTGAGGCGACCTACAATGCTTTGCTAGATGACCAAAGCTTGAAAGACAATTATGACATGCTTATGCGCTTCTTTGATCTTTAAGCCTCCGCTTCGTTTTTGTCAGCTGCCTTAGCGCTGTCTTTTTTTGTTGCTGGATTTTTATACGCTTTGTTTTTACGGAATTTTCCTTTTGATTGGATTGCTATTTTTCCTCTGCGTGTTTTTTTATCACCTCTTCCCATTTTAATTTTTATTTTAATGTTTCGTCAGTAAATATAATTCTCTTTTAGGATTACCCACGAAAACAATCCTAAAAGCTTTAAAAGTTAAAAAACGATAAGCTCTAAATTAAATATCACCAATTTTCTTTTCGGCGATTTGCTTTTTTGAGTGACAGTCGTTTTTTATTTTCTAAGCGTTTTCGCTTTACGGCTTTCGGCATTCTTGTTCTCTTTCTTTTCTTTTGAGGAGCTAATGCCTTCTCGATTAATTTATAAAACTGATCCGTAACCAAAGCTTTATTTTTTAATTGGGAGCGACTGTTTTGACTACTCAATACAATTTCCCCTTCTTTGGTGATTCTATTCGCTGCGTTTTTCGCAATTATCTCTTTCTCATCGTTTGATAAAATAGAAGAATTCAAGACATGAAACCGCAATTGCACCTTGGTTTCTACCTTGTTTACATTTTGTCCTCCCTTGCCGCCACTCCGCGAAAACTGATATTCTATCTCACTACTTAAATCCAAAGTATTACTTTTAAGGTTCAAAATTAATCATTTTGCGAATAGTCATTCAAAGAGTCAGTGAAGCAAGTGTTGTGGTAGACAAAATAACGGTGGGCTCTATTCAGCAAGGCTTGCTGGTTTTACTTGGAATTACCGATGGAGATACTCGGGAGGATATCAATTGGCTTTGTAATAAACTAATGGGTTTACGAATTTTTAGTGATGCCGAGGGAAAAATGAATTTATCAATACAGGATGTGAGCGGATCTTTTTTGGTCATTAGTCAGTTTACTTTGTTTGCTAGTACCAAAAAAGGAAATCGCCCGTCCTATCTGCAATCGGCCAAGCCTGAAATCTCCCAACCCCTGTACGAAGAATTTACACAGCGTCTTGCTGAGTTAAGCGAGACCAAAATAGAGAAAGGAGTTTTTGGAGCTGACATGAAAGTACAACTTATAAACGACGGCCCCGTGACCATTACCATAGATTCAAAAAATAAAGAATAACATGAGCACCACTATAAAACAATACCAAGAAGACGTAGACGATTGGATAAAAACCGTTGGCGTGCGCTACTTTAGTGAGCTGACGAATTTAGGAATCCTAATGGAAGAAGTAGGTGAACTGTCGCGTATCCTCGTTAGGAAATATGGCGATCAAAGCAATAAAAAAAGTGATGAAGGCGCGGATTTAGCCGATGAGTTTGCTGATGTGCTCTGGGTATTGACGGCCTTAGCCAACCAGTGTAATGTAGATCTTAGTGAGGCTATCAAAAAAAATATAGAAAAGAAAAATACGCGAGACAAGAACCGGCATAAAGACAATCCGAAATTGAGAGGGTAAGAATTAGCGGGTCGTAAACCAAACCGCCTCTTTGTTCTCAGCATCGCCCATATAGTTTATGGTCATTTCTTCTCCGCGCCGAATGTCGCGAACCGCTTTTATTTCTATGACTCCCTCTTCATAGTCTTGAAAATATTCACAATTACTAGGGGCCTGATGATTAAAAATAGGTACGTTGCCTAAAGCCATACAGCACTTCCCATCTTCCCAATGAAAAATATAATCATGAAGTTTGGTTTGATTAAGTAGCACCATTTCTTCCCCAGTCATCACCACCACCGGTGCTCGTTCAATTAATTCGCCCATAGTAAAATCTCGAAGAGCAAAAATACCCCAACCCCGATGTTCAGTTTTTCTTATCTCAAAATCCTCCATGAGGTTGAACAAATTTTGGACGACTATAAAAAATAAACTGGCCGATTAAAATCATCATCACGCTGAGAACTCCAGAGACGATTGTTTTGTAAAGAATCAACAAAATATTACTCAGGCTCCACTCCTGAAGCATAAAAAAGAAGAAATGATGAATGAGAATACTCGCTGAAATATAAAAAACAAAAGGCATGAACCCGAGCCGATACATAGTGGGTCTTGCCCAGCTGAGTTTCTTTTTTTCTTGCTGAAAAAACAGGCGCAATAGTTTCGGACGTAAATAAGCTAGGAGCACAAGCGAAGCAGCGTGTAATCCAGGCGTATTGCTAAACATATCTAACAGAAAACCAATCACAACCGCATAAAGCATCATGACATAATAATTTGATAAAATAGGCAACAGCAAAATCAGTACAGGAAAAATTAGAGGAATAAAGGAAGGAATACCCAAAAAGGTAATGGTGTCATTAATCGGATTATCATTCAGAATATAAATCTGAAAAACCATGACAAACAAAAATTGTCCGATATAGTATACGAGCTTATTCATTTTCGGATACGGTGACTGAATCTTCTAAAACTTTTTGTTCCACATTGATTTCATCTTTTACTACATAAACAAAATCTAATTTTTTGAAATTCGTGGCTAGTTTAATTACATACTTATTTCCGCTATTGGCGCCACCTTTTTGTTTTTTAAGAACGCGCCCTACCATTACACTAGGCGGAAATCGAGAGAACGCACTCGTAAGAATCGTATCTCCTTTTTTAAGTTTTTCTGATTGAGGAATTCCCGATAAAAGTGCGTGATACGGATTCCGTAATCCTCCCCAGCTTACCATACTCGTAGTGCCTTCGGGCGTTACCGAGCTAACGGTAAATTCAGTACTCAGGAGGCTAGCGGCCAAGCTATAATTGGTAGATACGTTGGTTATTTTCCCAACGACTCCTTTACTACCTACCACGATCATATTCTTTTTAATACCTTGCTTTCGTCCCACATTAAGTGTAATAAAATTATTTTTTTTATCAAACGTATTATTAATTACCCGTGCCGGGAGATAGCTATAATAAATTGTTTCTTTCGGAGCGCCTTCTTTTACTTTTACTATGCGTGAAAAGCTAGTATCGTCCAAGGGATTGCTTTTAATAGTAATGCCTAATTGAGATTTTAGTTTGGCGTTCTCTTTGAGCAACTTGATATTCTTCTTTCTCAAATCGAGGTAAGAAGTAACCCTCGCTTTTTTAGCGTAAAGGCTACCACTAAACCCTCGCGCGCTGTGCAGGTAAGATTGAAACTGATAATTATTATTTCTTACAAAAATTACAAGACAAATTAGCTCCAACAATATGAAGAAGAAAAATTTTTGATACGCCTGAAAGAGTAAGAGTAAGTTTCGCAATGCGTATCAGCAAATTATTGCATTAAGAAAGGATACTTGTCGATATGCTTGAGCGCCATACCCGTTCCGCGCACTACAGAGCGTAATGGATCGTCGGCAATGTGGACTGGCATTTTAATTTTAGAAGAAATTCTTTTATCCAAGCCGCGCAACAATGCTCCACCTCCTGTTAAGTATAAGCCTCTTCTAAAAATATCAGAAGCTAATTCTGGTGGCGTTTTTTCTAAAGCTCGTAAAACGCCCTCTTCTATTTTGAAAATTGATTTATCCAAGGCATCTGCAATTTCAGTATAGCTTACAGATATTTGCTTTGGAATGCCGGTTACCAAATCACGACCGTTTACAGCTACGTCATCCGGAGGATTATCTAATTCTTTTAACGCACTTCCAACTTGAATTTTGATTTGTTCGGCAGTACGCTCACCAATCAATAAACTATGATAGCGGCGCATGGCCTCGGTTACATCAGCGGTAAACTCATCTCCTGCCACACGAATACTTTCATCACACACAATACCCGACAGTGAAATCACAGAAATTCCTGTAGTCCCACCACCAATATCAATAACCATATTCCCAGTAGGCTCTTCTACATCAATTCCTATACCTAAAGCCGCAGCCATAGGCTCGTGAATCATGTACACTTCTTTAGCCCCAGCTTGCTCAGCACTATCCCGTACCGCACGTTTTTCAACCTCTGTAATGCTAGACGGAATACAAATCACCATTCTCCAACTTGGCGAAAAAAATGATTTCTTCGTTTCTGAGATTAATTTAATCATCTCACGAATCATACCCTCAGCAGCATTAAAATCTGCAATTACACCATCTTTCAATGGTCTAATGGTTTTTAAATTTTCGTGTACCTTACCATCCATCATCATGGCACGCTTACCCACGGCTATGATTTTATTGGTTTGCCGATCTACTGTTACGATAGAAGGTTCATCAACAACAACCTCGTCGTTGTGTATAATCAAAGTGTTTGCGGTACCGAGGTCAATCGCAATATCTTTAGTAAAAAAGTCAAATAGTCCCATTAATGTTCAAATATGGTGGTAAAGGTGCGAATTTATTAGAAATTCTTCAATTAAACTAACTAACACCCTTTCTATATTGGGGATTGTGGAATAATTAAGAATCTAACTCCCCCAATTCTCTCTATCTAAACTACGATACTGAATAGCTTCAGCTAAGTGTTCTACTTTAATTTCAGCACTTTTTTCGAGGTCGGCTATTGTACGGCTCACTTTTAAAATTCGGTCATAAGCTCGTGCCGAAAGACTCAGTCGTTCCATAGCCGTTTTCAAAAGTGTTTGCCCTGCTTGGTTTATTTGACAAAGCTCCCTGAGTTGCTTAGAACTCATTTGCGCATTGGCATACATGCCTTTATTTTCTTCATAACGCTTGGCTTGAATTTCTCTTGCTTCAATTACACGCTCGCGAATGCCTTCACTTTTTACAGGCGAAGCAATCTGCGTATTTAATTCACTAAAAGGCACGGGCGTAACTTCCACATGCAAATCAATTCGATCTAAAAGCGGACCGGAAATTTTATTTAAATATTTCTGTACCGTTCCCGGTGGACAAGTACATTCTTTTTCGGGATGATTAAAATAACCGCAGGGGCAAGGATTCATACTAGCCACCAACATAAAACTAGCCGGAAAATCCAAGGACACTTTTGCTCTTGCAATCGTAACTCTCCTCTCCTCCATGGGTTGTCGCATAACTTCCAAAACCGTTCGTTTAAACTCTGGCAACTCATCTAAAAAAAGGACACCATTATGTGCCAAGGAAATTTCTCCGGGTTGCGGAAAACCGCCACCTCCTACTAAGGCCACATCACTAATCGTATGGTGGGGCGAACGAAACGGACGCTTACTTACCAAGGTAGAGCCTTCGGGTAATTTACCCGCCACAGAATGAATTTTAGTAGTCTCTAAAGCTTCTAATAAACTCAATGGCGGCAATATACTTGGAAGCCTTTTTGCCAACATTGTTTTACCTGCTCCAGGCGGCCCAATGAGTATTAAATTGTGTCCACCGGCAGCAGCTATTTCCATAGCGCGCTTAATATTTTCTTGCCCTTTTACATCGCTAAAGTCTAGTTCAAAATCATACTGCGAATGAAAAAACTCATCGCGCGTATCAATTTCTATTGGCTTGAGTTCTTTATTATTTCCATTCAAAAATTCTATGACGTCTGTTATGTGCTCTACACCATACACTTCTAGATTATTCACCATGCCCGCCTCCCGTACATTTTGTATGGGTACAAATAAGCCTTTAAAACCATCCTTGCGCGCTTGTATCGCTATCGGCAAAGCACCTTTTATGGGTAGTATGCTTCCGTCCAAAGAAAGCTCACCCATAAATTGAAAACTTTCTAAACTTTCTTTTTCTACCTGATTGGTCGCTGCTAAAATTCCTAAGGCAATCGGTAAGTCAAATGCAGTTCCTGTTTTTCTAATGTCTGCTGGCGAAAGGTTCACAACGATTTTGGTCCGCGGCCATTTGTAACCAATATTTTTTATAGTGCTTTCTATCCGGTGCGAACTTTCTTTGACCGCACTATCTGGCAAACCCACAATGTGAAAAAGCGTTCCTTCCAACACATCTACTTCGATGGTAATCGTAATGGCATCAACACCCGTAACCGCACTTGCGTATAACTTTGCTAGCATAGCGTAAATATAGAATGCAGGCTTCTTCTTGGCGAAGGCTGAGTCCTTTTTTATTTTAGAGTCGCGTCCAATAGAAAACATGAATTTCTTACTTTTGATTTTGAATGCCTTTTGAGCCCAGTGATAAATTACAAACCCCGATTGAATACCTCAAAGGCGTTGGTCCCATGCGAGCAAAAATGTTGCGCTCGCAAGTAAATATTTCTACCTTCGGTGATCTTCTTTTTTTCTATCCATTTCGATACGAGGATAAATCAAATCTTAAGAAGATAAGAGAACTGACCGACGGAGAAAACGTGTTGATCCATGGAAAAATTACTGACTATGAAGAAATCGGAGTCGGGCGCAAAAAAAGACTCGTCGCTTACCTCCAGGACGATACGGGCACTATGGAATTGGTTTGGTTCCGTAGTATTGCTTGGATTCGCAAAATCCTGAGCGGAGCGCAAGAGGTTCAAGTTTATGGGAAAGTTTCTCATTTTAATAGACGATTTTCAATCACACATCCCGAGCTAGAAAAAATAGGTGAAGAAACCAAAACAAATGAGGTGCCGCTCTTCCCCATTTATCCGAGCACCGAAATGCTTAAGGCGAAACAAATGAATGCCAAGACATTTGCCAAATTAATGGCAGAACTACTGCAACAAATCACGGCACAAGATGTAGTTGAGAATCTACCGCTAAATATTTTACAAGAGTTCAATCTCCTGCCGAGACTCACTGCCTTACAACAAATTCATTTTCCAGAAAACGATGAAATACTTCATGCTGCCCGGGAGCGATTAAAATTTGAAGAACTCTTCATTGACCAAATGAATATTTGTAAACTAAAATTAAACAAAAGCAAAACGCCTGGGCACTTGTTTGACAAAGTGGGTGATTTTTTTAATGATTTTTATAAAAATGATTTACCCTTCGACCTAACCGACGACCAAAAACAAGTAATCAAAGAAATTCGTTTGGATACAAAAACAGGGTTTCAAATGAATCGCCTTTTGCAAGGAGATGTTGGTAGCGGAAAAACTATTGTGGCCCTACTCTCAATGCTGTTAGCCAAGGACAATCAATTTCAAGCGTGCCTTTTAGCCCCTACTGAAATACTAGCGCAGCAACATTATCAAGGACTAAAAAAACTATTGTATGCGCAAGACGTGAGCATCGCACTCCTGACAGGAAGTGTTTCGGCCAAAGAAAGAAAACCGATTCTAACGGCCCTTCAAAATGGTGAACTCGATATTATTATTGGGACGCATGCGGTACTAGAACCCAAAGTAATTTTTAATAATTTGGGACTTTGCATTATCGATGAGCAACATCGTTTTGGTGTGGCGCAGCGAGCCAGAATGTGGGCAAAAAACACCACACCACCGCACATATTGGTTATGACGGCAACGCCGATCCCGCGCACCTTAGCCATGACTACTTATGGGGATTTAGAAGTGAGTATCATAAAAAAATTACCGCCAGGCAGAAAGCCCATCCGAACCGTTCACCGAAAAGATAATAAGCGAAGTGAGGTGATGCACTTTATAAAAACCGAAGTTGAAAAAGGACATCAAGTATATATAGTTTATCCATTAATCCAAGAGAGTGAAAAACTAGATTATGAAAATTTAGAACAGGGCTATGAATTGGTCACAACTTATTTTCCAAGTCATACTTACAACGTGGCTATGGTACACGGCAGACAAAATCTTGAAGAACGCGAGCACAATATGCAAGGTTTCGTAAAAGGCCATGCTCAAATACTAGTAGCCACCACTGTGATAGAAGTCGGTGTGGATGTGCCGAATGCTTCGGTAATGATCATTGAAAGTGCCGAGCGTTTTGGCCTTTCACAACTTCATCAATTACGAGGGCGAGTCGGTCGAGGTGCAGCTGCTTCGTATTGTATTCTTATGACAGGGCACAAGCTGAGCAAGGTTGGCAAGGAGCGCATCCAAACTATGGTAAATCATAGCAGTGGTTTTGAAATTAGTCAGAAAGATTTAGAGATAAGAGGACCCGGTGATATGCATGGTACCAAACAAAGTGGAATTTTAGATTATAAATTAGCCAACATTATTGAGGACGGTCATTTAATGACACAGGCACGTGATATGGCTTTGCTTATTTTAAAACAAGACCCTGAATTGGTAGAAGAACAAAATGCACCTTTGAAACGCTTTTTATCACATAATAAAAGCAGCACAAATTGGCTAGAAATCAGTTAAATGAATTACGCACTTAAATTTCGCACATCGTCTATACGATCACTCATAGTCATATAAATTTTTGACACTGCCTTAGCAGGATTGCCCGAATAAATAGTGTTTGACTTGCAAACCTGCCCTGGCCCTACCACACTATGCGGGGCAATAATAGCGCCTTCTTCCAATCTGGCCTTATCCGAAATATAACTATTCTTCATCACGGTCACATTCTTACCAATAAATACATCATTCGCTACACAGGAATTAAAAATCTTAGCTCCATCATGAACTTCAACATGATTGCCGACAAAGGTTTTCTTTCCTTTTCCATAAGCTTCAATATTAACATTTTTACCGATGGTTACATGCGAACCAATCATCACCATATTTTCTCTTGTAAATATTTTTACTCCGGCCGCAACAGTACAATGCTCACCAATAATAAATTCTCCATTAATAAAAGCGTTAGGGTCTATTGTCGTAGACTGTGGGATAAATACAAAATTCTTTAGATTGTAGTTTTTCTTCATAGTAGTAGTTTAAAAACAATTAAAAATCTTAAGCTAAATTGCGGGGACAACCTGTGCACCTATAAGATACTAAAAAAAAGTTCACATTACATAATTTAATATAGGAGTGCTACTATAACAGACGTTTAAATGCTTAAAAACGTTGGATAAAGAATAAAACTTTACTTTATTTAGCCACCAGAAAATGCTCGCCAAACATCAAGACCATTGGCATAAAGCATAAGAGCTAGTAAAAGAACAAGTCCTACACCATTTGCTTTTTCAATAACCTTGTCCGAAACTTTTACGCCTGTAATCATTTCAAAAAGAAGGAACAATACGTAACCACCATCCAGTCCTGGAATCGGCAGCAAATTCATAAAGGCCAAAATAATAGAAATAAAGGCAGTCAACTGCAAGAAAATTTCCATGTCAAAAACCTTAGGAAACATTCCTCCAATCGAACCAAAACCTCCCAAGCTTTCACTCAGTTTTACTTCAGGCGAGGTAAAGATCAAGCGTAACTGAAGCATATACTCTTTCAGTTTCTCCTTAGTTTCTTTGATGCCTCTTGGCACAGCGCTTAAACCAGAATAAGACAAATGAGTAATGTCAAACAAAGAGTCAGGTACTCTTTGAAAATAGACTACCATTTTGCCCGTGTCCGTAATACTAGTTTGTAATGCAACAGTATCCGTTCCTCTCAGAACACGCATAGACATTTTATTCAATAAACTAGTGTCTGCTTGTGCACGAACTTTTGCTATTGTTTTCTCTGGAATGATAGAATTTGACCCACGAAGTGCTAGTTTATTCAACAAATTTTGCGACTTTACTGCTTCAAACTTTTTACTGAAATCATGTGTAAAAAAAGCAGGCTCGCCATCGATGCTAAGGATTTTATCTTTGGGCTGTAAGACATTATAATTTGGGCTAGTTGCCGGAACAGAATCCACGACCACCGGAAAACGAATCGAAAAAATGGGCTTGCGTTTCGCCTTCATAATTTTCATAGCCTTGTTCACAGTTCCTTCCGGCACATTTAGCACTTTTTCACTGCCATTGCGATTAACGGTTAGCGTATTTTTATCGCTAAAAATCATGTGGTATACCACCTTGTTTTCGTCCAATACTTTTTTATCGCCCACGTGAGTAATAACATCCCCTTCTTGTAATCCAATGCTGCGCCCTAGGCTATCCGCATGAATGCCGTAGGTTACATTTTCTGGTGGAATATAACTTTCGCCGTAGCTTGCAAAAACAATGATGTAAATTACCATGGCTAATAGTACATTCATGATAATCCCGCCGAGCATAATCAATAATTTCTGCCAAGATTTTTTACTTCGGTATTCCCAAGGTTGCGGCTCACCTTTCATGGCTTCCGGGTCAGCACTTTCGTCTATCATTCCTGCAATTTTCACATAGCCACCCAGAGGAAACCAACCTAAGCCATATTCCGTTCCTTTCCATTTTTTCTTGAATAAAGAAAAATTCATGAAGGTGGCGAAAGGAAAAAAGAAATCAAAAAATAGGTAGAATTTTTCTACGCGCGTTTTGAATAATTTAGCGAACATAAAATGGCCAAACTCATGGATAATAATAAGGATAGATAAAGCTGCAAAGAATTGTATTATCTGCATGACTATCGGCGAAATAGCCAAAAAAGTAGTTAGTAATTCCATTTTAATCTTTTATGAGTCGTTGGCAAAATTGCCGAGTTTGACGGTCTGTTTCTTTATAATCGTGAAGGCTTGGGGTTGCAATAAAATCAATTTTCTCAATACTCTTTTCAATCAAATCGCTCATTTCTAAAAAGCCAATTTTATTTTTTAAAAAAGCCGCTACAGCAATTTCATTGGCAGCATTCATTATGCAGGGCACATTGCCGCCCTGTTTCATAGCTTCTATTGCTATGCCCAAGTTTCTAAACGTTTTTAAGTCCGCTTCTTCAAAAGTGAGCTTCGTATGTTTATGGTTTATGTACCTAGGATAATTGTTGGCCAGGCGCTTCGGATAGGCCAAAGCATATTGAATGGGCAATTTCATGTCGGGCAAGCCCATTTGAGCTTTTTGAGAGCCATCGATAAATTCAACAAATGAGTGTACAATAGATTGTGGATGAACCACCACATCAATTTGTTCATTTTTTAAGCCAAACATCCATTTTGCTTCTATCATTTCTAAGCCTTTGTTCATTAGGCTTGCTGAGTCAATAGAAATTTTTGCTCCCATTTCCCAATTAGGGTGTTGCAGGGCATGGTCTCTTTTGACATTTACTAGGTAATTCGGTTTTTTTCCTAAAAACGGACCACCCGAAGCCGTCAGTATTACTTTGCTTACTTCTTCCATACTTTCCCCAACCAAACATTGAAATAGAGCAGAGTGCTCGCTATCTACCGGAATCAATTTTGCATTATACTGAGCCACAGACGCCATTACAATATCTCCTGCAACGACCAGTGTTTCTTTATTGGCCAAGGCCACTGTTTTTCCTTGTTCTACCGCGGCCAATGTAGAAGACAAGCCTGCAAAACCAACAATCGCGGCTAACAAAATATCATACGTATCACCAGCCGCTACCTCAATCAAGGCTGTTTCGCCCGCATACACTTTAATCCCTTTGTCACTAAGTGCCGCATTTACTTGCTCATACTTTTCTTCATTAGAAATAATGGCGACATTGGGTTTATACTGCAAACTTTGCTCAATCAGTAATTCGGCATTATTATGAGCAGTAAGAACAGCTACTTCAAATAATTCGGGATGATTGTCCACCACAGCCAAGGCCTGTGTACCTATGGAACCCGTACTTCCGTAAATTGCAATTCGCTTACTCATAAACTAAAAAAGGAGCGGCAAAATTAGCTTGTAATTACGGTCTAATGGGAATTATTTCGAATTTTAATTACAAAAATGCGAAATGAAGATTAACTTTAGACTTTCTTTATAAGTAATGAAACGAACCAAAAACTTTTTAGTGGCCTCGGCGTCGACCTTGTTATTTTTATCGTTAGTCTTCATGAGTTCTTGCGTTAAAGAACGCGACTTTGATACTTACGCCGCAGAAGATGCTGTGTTTGCTCTTTGGGCCTATAACAATGTAATGGATATTGCTGATGAAGCCAATTCGCTTAGCACGGGGGATAATTTAGTGTTGTATAAAACAACCGGTAATTGTTCGCGAGTTATTAATACACCTGGCGAATTGATTATTTCCTTTGGAAGCGAAAATTGCCTTTGCAATGACGGCCGGGAACGAAGAGGAAAAATTATTGTGAAGTATGAAGGTAATTTTGATGATACCAATGCCGTTCATAACTACACATTTGACAACTATTTCGTAAACGATAATGAAATTAACGGGACACAAACGGTAACTGCCGTTAGCAGCGAAGATGGCGTTCAGCAATTTGCGGTTTTAGTAGATGGGAAGTTAGATATTGAAGATTCATTGGGTGCTCTAACCTACAAAGCTGACTTAACGAAACGATTTGTAGAAGGAAGCGGGACGATTCAGTGGGGCGATGATGTTCATGAAATCAGTGGCACAGCTCAAGGATTAAATATTTATGGTAACAATTATGCTTTCAACATAGTGGAGCCAGTTGTAAAAGCTAGTACATTGATGTGTCGCTTTTTTAATAGAGGCATTTTAGAAGTGCAACCGCAAGGGAGAACGTTTCGAAGTATTGACTTTGGAGATGGCTCTTGTGACAAAAGTGCAATTGTTACTATTGACACAAAACAACATAACATTGATATGGAGTAGAACACCCATTCCACAAAATATTAAAGCGAGTCCTCCCGGATTCGCTTTTAATTTTTTAAGAACTTAACTCACTTTGAACAACTCATTTACGCCATCCTACATAACTTCGCTTCGCTTTGAAAGTTAACTATAACGACAGTATCAATTTTGCAAAAAAACTAAATGCACCTCGCATTTGGAATGGACTCAAAGTGTTTAGTAGTTATTTCCTTACCAAGTGGACCAATAAAACGATTCAATGGGGTTCACCTTTTTCCATTTCATTTGAACCTACTACATCTTGTAATCTTCGCTGCCCTGAGTGTCCTAGTGGGTTGCGATCATTCACGCGTCCGCGCGGAATGCTTGATGAAGGTTTTTTCAGAAAAACGATAGACGAACTTGAGTCTAAATTACTTTATCTAATATTTTACTTTCAAGGAGAGCCTTATTTAAACCCCGATTTTTTGGACATGGTAAAGTATGCCTCAGACAAAAAAATATATACCGCCACGAGCACCAACGCTCATTATATGAGTGATGCCAATGCCAAGCGAACTGTTGAAAGCGGTTTGGACCGCCTAATTATTTCGCTGGACGGAACGACTCAGGATGTATACACCCAGTACAGAATTGGCGGCAATCTGGAAAAAGTACTTGACGGGACACGCAATATTGTTAAATGGAAAAAAGAACTAAAGAGTAAAACACCTTATATCTTTTTTCAATTTTTAGTTGTAAAACCAAACGAGCATCAAATAGAAGATGCAAAAAAACTCGGAAAAGAAATTGGCGTAGATGATGTACGTTTTAAAACGGCGCAGATATATGATTATGAAAACGGAAATCCTTTGATTCCCACTTTAGATAAATATTCGCGCTACAAAAAACAGGCAGACGGAACCTACAAAATCAAAAATAAGTTAGCCAATAGCTGCTGGAAGCTTTGGCATGCCTGCGTAATCACTTGGGATGGACTAGTAGTACCTTGTTGCTTTGACAAAGATGCCCAGCATCGATTAGGTGATTTGAAGAAAAGATCATTTGAGGAAATTTGGCGTGAAAAAGAATATGAAGAATTTAGAGCCAAGCTGATACAAGGAAGAGACAAAATAGACATTTGCGCCAACTGTAGTGATGGTACAAAAGTTTGGGAATAAGTCTAGTCAATAAATTATTTTACGGGACGCCAAATCCGTTCGGTAGTAACCGTTTCTCCGTCTGAATTCGTACTCGAATTAATGAAGATAAACTCATCGGCTGTTATACTTTTATAAAGCTCCTCCCGTTTTGTGATAAGCGTGTCATTGGGTGTAGGGGGAGTGTTTACCGTAATTACCGTATCTGTATAAAGAATTTTAATCCCTTGCTCAATCAGATCAAACCGTCCTTTCCCTATTGTAGAAGGACCATTGACATCACATTTGATAGGACCTTCTACCAGGGTATATGTGCTTTCAGTTAAAAAATTTAATTGATTATCTCGCACGCATTCAGGGATTACACTGATGGTGTTTACCCAATCTCCATTCCCAACTTTTGTTTGTGCCTCAGCGAGTTGCCAAGTTCCTCCTTCCGTCAAAAAATCTAGACTTGTTTTGGGCTTCACATAACCACTGCCGCCTTCCTCTTTTTTACAAGAAGAAAATGAAGCGACTAAAACAAGTAGAACAAAAGGAATGATGACTCTTTTCATGAAGACTAATTTTTAGTAAATGTAAGAAAATATCTCAATTTATGATGTCATAAACTGTTTCGCTTATGGATGAGCCACCGCTATTGAAACATTGTTGCTGACAATGGGTATTGAGTCATTGGTGTCATTCACATTATACAAAAATGTGCTCACACTGCCATTCAATCGAATGGTTGACTGCCCTTCCGGATTATCTTCATAGGCTTCAGCATTGTTCAAAATAAAAACAGAGCGATTCGACTGGTTGCTAGCGTCATTTTTATACGAACGATAGGTTTTTCCTTTGCTGTTATATGTAATCACACACGTTCGGAATGGCACTCGCTGAGAGTTCACGATGGTAGGTGTTTGAAGCACATCGAACTTATAAGCTGCAAAACAGGGAGCTGAAGCATTTGGTGTGACGACTGCCTTCCAATTAGAACTTAAAGAAGTAGCACTCGTTGCGGAAAGTTGTACAATCTTTCTAAGCGAATCACCATAAGAAACAAAGGCCGAGGCTCCTCCCATTTGAGTTGTGCTATTTCCAAAATCCCAATTATATTGATTAAAACCAGTATTGGCATCAAACATAAAACTATCCACCGCTAGTGAAAGTACATTTATGTCAAACTGTACTTGAGAATTGGCAGGATCGCTGAGATTAATAGTATTGCTTACCGAATCACCACAATTATAAATTGGGAAAAAAGAATTCATACTTACCTCGATATTATTCAAAGAAGGTGGGTAGGTGTGAGTAACAGAATCTCCTGTTCCTGTGGTTCCATCCCCGAAGTCCCAATTGATAGTAGCCCCCGTGGAATAAAGCGAGGTAAATTTCAACTGAGTATTTCCGATAGACTGAACCGTCACGTCCTCCGAATAAGAAGGAAAATTAGATTGAGAAAAAACATTTTGTAGCACATTGTCATTCAGGGTTGAATCATAACCGTAAAATTGAAATCGTAAAAAATCATTATTGGGCGCAGACTTATCTCTGAATTCACCGCTCATAAGTAATACATCGTTACCGTTATCAGAGAAGTCAGTGAACAATACATAATTGTTTTTTCCAGCTTCGTAGCTTACTGTTTGATCATTAATCGTACCCGAAAAAGCAAAAGCAACTTGGCCTAACTGATTATTAGGTATTTCTTTTTTACTACAAGAAGTCACCGTAGCCAATACAATGAAAAGTATTCCGTATAAAAATTGTTTGTTGTCCATGATTAAAATTTATAGCGCAGATTGATTCCTCCTCTAGAGTTTCTATCAAAATGCCCGTTGTCAAAATAATTGTTTTTTGTCATATCTAAAAATCCTTGCTGATAAAAAATACCCGCACTAAATTTAGGTGAGAGGTGATATTCATAACCTAAGCTCGCATTAAAGTCAAGAAAACGTAAACCGTCCGTATAACCAAACTGCTGACTACTTCCACTGTTTTTTGAGTCTTCGTAGAGGCTAATAGTATTAATACCCAAGCTTGTTCCGATTCCTCCGAACAAACTATGCTTGCGGTTTAGTTTATACGCTACCTGTACCGGCAACTGCAATTGTAACAAATTTTTACGAGTAACGCTTAGTAGAGTAGAGTCCCTGTCAAAGCTATAACTGTACTGCGTACGTGTCTCTTTAATATTTAAATTACCAATGTAAGACATGTACACTGACAAGTATAAGCTCATTCTATCTGTAAAGTTGTACTGATAGCCTGCCCCAAGTGCGGGACTAAAACCATAGGTAGCATTGGCACCCAAATTCCCACGATAGCCGCGGGCGGCTGCTATACCTGCTAAAATATAAAAACGAGAAGGCTGTCTTACGAATGCTTTACTCTCCTGCTGAAGTTTAATAGTTTGTTTCGGGCTGTTTTGCTGCGCCACTACCTCTCTGAGAGAATCGCTTTTTTTAGGCCCCAATTCAACATTCGTTATCTTGTAAGAATAATTTTCAAGGCCTTCTACATAGCGTGGATTCA
>CAZTCQ010000005.1:38104-44384 GCA_964612525.1 uncultured Chitinophagaceae bacterium
ACATTCGTTATCTTGTAAGAATAATTTTCAAGGCCTTCTACATAGCGTGGATTCATTTCTTGAAATTCTTCCACCGACTTATAGATTGTAATTTTGGAATTGCCTTTCCGTTTTGCGGCACCAGCAGCGCTGGCCAGCAGTCCACTAGGTTTTGTCTGATGGCTATTTGAATCTTTGCCATCCTTTTCCATCGCCTTTTTAAGGGCTACTTTTTCAGATTTAGCCGAAGAATTCTGAGATTTCGTTTGACTTTCTATAATTCTTGATGATTCACCTTTCTTTCCTCTGTTAGCCGACGCTAAAAGAGTATTTTTTTTGTTTGACAAAGTCACCTTGCCGTTTTCAGAAAGTACCGTTTTTTCATTTTTTTCATTCAAAATTTCATTGCTCACATTTTTCTGACCAGTCTTCCTTGCCTCTTGTTTAGCAATAGGTGCAGCGTTTCCTGAAATTTTTGAGCGTTGAGCTTTTCTAGTTTTTGAGAGTTTGCTAACCACTGTTGTTTTTACCTGATTTGTTTTTACCGTTTTCGAATCGCTCGGACCTAAACTATTATTTGTGAAATTGCTTTCAGTGCTAGGTTGTGATTCTTCAGTAGTCTTTTCAACCATTGATACTTGCTTGCCGTAATTTTCTATTGATGTATTTTTAAAATTGTTTGTGTTACTAAATTCTTTGTTTGCGAGTGGTTTTGATTTTTTTGATGAACTAATTTGTTTGTAAGCAGAAGTTCCGAGACCAACGAGCAAAACGCCCAATAGGAAAATAAAAAAGAACGGTTTTTTCCGATCGTCTTTTTCATCTAAACGACGCTCCGCGTCTGCCCAATGAGCTTCATTTAGCTCTATTGGCCAATCCTGTAATTTTTCTTTCAAAAAATTATCGATATGATTTTTATTACTGTCCATATGCTCTTTTCATTAGTATGGGGGATAGTTTATCTTTTAATATCGTTCTAGCCTTGTGTAGGTGCCATCTCGAAAGTGTTTCTTTTATTCCTAGCATTTTACCGATTTCTTTATGCGCATAGCCATCAATAGCAAAAAGGTTTAAAATCGTCTTAGTAGGCTCCGGTAAGGTAGCCATAATTTGAAGAATTTCTTGTGTGTTGGCTTTGCTGTCCACTTCATGTTGAGTTACAGCCTCCATGGGCGTCCAGTCAGCTGGCATACTTGATTCCACTCGAATCATTTCTTTATAATTTTTAGACTTTCTAAAGAGATCAATGGCCGTGTTAATACCTGCTCGCCAGATGTATGCCTCCTGCGAAATATTAATATCTTGGAATCGTTCTATTTTTTTTATCAGTCTCATAAAAGATTCATTAATAATCTCTTGAATATCCTCTTGGTTTTTAGCGTAGCGATAACCCACCCTTGCTAAAATGGGGTAACAGAATTCGTAGAAAGCCCGCTGAGACCGTCTATCCTTCTTTATACAACCTTGTATGGTTTCTTCGCTTATCAAATTAATCTAGTATAAATCCTTACTAAAAGCCCGAGTCTAACAATAAGAACGCAATGGGAATGGCTTTCGTTAGTACAAATGTAAAAAAAACTGAGCTCCCAAAGGGAACTCAGTTACTAAACATGGGGGCACTAGCGTGTAATCACGAGTTTAATAGGCTTTACAGGGTATTTCCCGTCTATGTGAATCAGATAAACACCGCTACTTATATCTTGAATATTTAATGATTGTCCATCTTGGACAGCATTGAACTCTTTGAGAATCTTTCCGTTCAAATCAAACAATTGTATGCCTTGCGAACCGTCTAAGCCTTTAACCGCGAAGTCAGTCTGCACGGGATTTTGTATCAAACGATAGCGAAGGCTGTTTTTCTCGTAATCAGTATTTGAGCTCGGAGCCAACAAAGGATGATTTTCAGTGCTATTGGACTCAAAATTTACTTGGGCAAAACTGCTATTACTGGCTGTAATCGTTATGTCCGCTGGCGTCATTGTTTTTCCAAGCTCTTCGATAAATACTTGGTAATCACCCATGGGTACGTTGTCAAAGGTGTATTCGCCATTAATATCGGTACGAGAAAATGCTATAAACTGACCTGTACTCTTATCCATTAGAAGAGCGCTCAATTTATATTTTGGATCTCCTACTCCGAGCGTTTTGTTAGCTCCTGTTATTACGCTTCCTCCTATGAAACCAGGACCACTTGTTGGTGTGCCTTGCAACATGTTAATGTATACATTTTGAGATCCCGGTCCTAAACACACTACATTAGTGGCACCGCTCCATAAAGCATCTAGGTTATAATAAGTAGGTATGTAGAAATTATATGCTGGATCATAATTATGATAAGCCGCTTTCAATAGGTACGTACCATTAGCAACGTTAAAAAATATATAATTCCCAGAACCATGAGTAGCTGCACTTCTTACGGCACGCAATGATTGTGTTACAGAGTTATACTCAATCAAATATACCATGGCTCCCACACTGGGTGCTGGAAGTACACGACCATATAAGTCAGTGTATTGTGTTTGGTTTTGTGGTTGCACATTGGTCAAAACACAAGTATTATCCGTACAATTATTTGATGTGGTAATCGTTAGACAAACATTATACTGACCAGCTGTCAGATAAGTGTGTGAAGGATTAGCGAGTGTAGAAGTATTTCCATCTCCGAAATCCCAAGCATAACTAGTTATTGTACCACCAGTACCGGGGTAACTCACCGCCGAATTAAAATAATTAATTAATTGGTTATTTGTATTAACGGTATCGGGTGTAATTGTGAAGAGTGCTTCACAAGGCATACTAGATACCTGAGTTACAACTACAGGCATACACACAGTATCAATACAGATGAGAGAGTTATTTATAGAACTATATACACTTGAAATTAAACAGACATTATAAGTTCCTGCCGATGCATATAAATGACTGGTGTTTTGACTATTAGAATTTGAGCCATCGCCAAAATCCCAGTTACTATTAACGTAGGTAGCCATAGTAGTACCACTTGTAGTTGTGTTATTAAAAGATACAGCGCCATTGGTTGAGGTAGTATTTGCAATGAAGGATGCAACACAAGATGTTGATAGGGGAACACCTGTCACATTCACAGACTGGTAAGTGGTATCCGAACAAATTATATTTGTTGTATTGGGCTGAAACAAGTCAACAATCAACCGAGCACTATGCCAACCATTGACTGTATAAGTATGCTGTGCAGTAGGACTTGTTTGGTTTAATAAAGTATTGCCATCGCCAAAGTCCCAATTCATAACCATCGTAGCCTGAGCAGGATTTATACTCGTACCTAGACGAGTAAAATTTGCAACATTCTGATTTTGATTAAGGCTAATAGAACTACCACTACAACCTGCATTAGTTATCGTGACGGATTGCGTTATGGAGTCCACACACAATACAACGTTCGATGGAGAATCGAGAACTGTATGAATTAGCTTTATATTATATAATCCATTAAATAAGTAAGTGTGATTTGTTGAAGAGCCAATTGCAGTGCTTGTAAAAGCAGTAATCCCATCCCCAAAGTCCCAGTCGTAAGTGTGTGTAGTTGTAGAAATAGGTAAGGAACTTGTACCAGAAGGATAAAATACAACTACGGAATTCTGAGAGTTTTGATACGCATTAAAGCCTGCTGTACATGGCGTACTCGATGGCGAGTTTATCACTACAGGTGTACAAATAAAATCAGAACAAATGAGGCTATTCGTAGCAGAGTCGCGCACATTTGTAGTTAAGCATACATTAAATGTACCCGATGCAGTAAATAGGTGGGTCGGACTTTGCAAGTTCGAAGTAGATCCATCGTCAAAATTCCAAGAGTAACTAGTCGTGGTTGGGGCACTAGTCCCGCTCGTGCTTGTATTAGTAAAGGACACAGATCCTGCAGGTAAGGTATTACTCGCAGTATAAGAAGCGATGCACGTAGTGGATAGGGGGATGCCCCATACATTAACTGTCTGATAAACTGTATCGGAACACATTAAAGTGGTAGTATTGGGCTGAAATACATCTACAATCAAGCGTGCAGTATAATTACCATTGAATATATACGTATGTTGAGCAAAAGGACTTGTCTGGTTTAATAAAGTATTACCATCGCCAAAGTCCCAATTAAAAACCATTGATGCTTGTGCGGGCGAATAATTTGTGCCGATTCGAGTAAAATTAACAACATTCTGTGTTTGACTTATGCTAATAGAATTGCCACCGCAGCCAGCATTTGTCACGTTCACAGATTGCGTCGTAGTATCGATACATAATACAGCATTGGTTATTGAATCTATAACAGTATAAATATGCCGAACACTATAGACTCCATTAAGTAAGTAAGAATGTTGAGACCAAGAACCGGTAGCGGTAGCCCCATCTCCAAAGTCCCAGTAATAAGTGTTTGAAGTATAAGAAGAATTAGGGAAACTGTTAGTATTCGTACTCTGAAATGATATGCTTGAATTCTGAGGGTTCTGCCATACACTAAACCCTGCAGTGCATTGCGCAAATGTTTGACTAGAGACTAGCACGCATAGCAGTACTAGTAGGAGTTTTATTTTTGTACTTATAATTTTCATATTTTGAGGTTTTAAGGAATTAGTGGTAAAGAATACTTCTTGTAGTCATAGACGGATACTTTTCCTTAATCGTTGGCGATTTCTTAAAAAATTAGAAATTAACAGTTTTCCACGTTTATAACTAATCCTATCAATTTGCTACTAAAGCTTTTGATTTTTGACTAAATACCATATTTTCGCAGTCTAAAATTTAAAACTTATGTCAGATATAGCTGAAAGAGTAAACAAAATCATCGTAGACAAATTAGGAGTTGACGAAGGAGAAGTGAATAATGAAGCAAGCTTCACGAACGACCTTGGAGCTGATTCATTAGACCAGGTAGAATTGATCATGGAATTTGAAAAAGAATTCAATCTTTCTATTCCTGATGAAAAAGCAGAAACAATTGCTACAGTTGGTGACGCAGTTACTTACTTAGAAGAGCACGCAAAATAGTATAACTACTAAAAAGATTTATGGAATTAAAACGCGTAGTCGTTACTGGACTCGGCGCCCTGACGCCCATTGGTAAAAACGTTTCAGATTATTGGAATGGATTAGCAACGGGAGTTTCTGGCGCCGATTCTATTACCTTGTTTGATGCTGAAAAATTTCGGACAAAGTTCGCCTGCGAGGTTAAGGATTTTAAACCCGAAGATTTCATAGATCGCAAAGAAGCAAGACGCTTAGATCGTTTTTCGCAGTTCGCACTGGTCTGTAGTGAGCAAGCCATTCAAGATGCAGGCCTTATAGATAATACCACCATAGATAAAAATCGGGTAGGTGTTATTTGGGCTAGCGGTATTGGTGGTATCAGCACATTCCAAGATGAGATGGAAGGCTTTTTTAAAGGAGATGGTACCCCTCGTTTTAATCCATTTTTCATACCCAAAATGATTTCTGATATTGCTTCAGGCCATATCAGTATGCGACATGGTTATCGTGGGCCGAACTATTGCACGGTTAGTGCATGTGCATCTTCTTCTCATGCCTTGATTGATGCCTCGCATTACATTCGTTTAGGAAAAGCAGATGTAATTGTATGTGGAGGATCGGAAGCCGCAGTAAACCAAGCTGGAATGGGCGGATTCAATGCCATGAAAGCACTGAGCGAACGCAACGACGACCCTAAAGGTGCATCCCGTCCATTTGATAAAGAACGCGATGGGTTTGTATTGGGCGAAGGCGCCGGTAGTTTGGTATTAGAAGAATACGAACACGCCAAAGCACGTGGCGCAACAATATATGCGGAGCTTGTAGGTTCTGCTGCAACGGCCGATGCGCATCACATGACCGCACCTCACCCAGAGGGGCTTGGTGTAATTCTTGTACTTAAAAACGCCTTGGAAGATGGCGGATTAAAACCAACAGATGTTGATTATATCAATGTTCATGGTACTTCTACTCCATTGGGCGATATCGCTGAGATAACAGCCATTCAAAATGTATTTGGTGAGCATACGTTTGATTTGAATATTAGCTCTACCAAATCTATGACTGGTCACCTTTTAGGAGCTGCAGGGGCAATTGAAGCCATAGCTTCTGTACTGTCTATTAGAAATAGTTTGGTGCCACCAACCATTAATCACAGTACGGTTGATGAAAGCTTTGATCCAAGAATCAACTTTACCTTAAACCAAGCACAAGAGCGCGACATTAATGTAGCGGTGAGTAACACCTTTGGGTTTGGTGGGCATAACGCCTCGGTTATCTTTAAGAAGGTCTAATCTAAACTCGT
>CAZTCQ010000006.1:0-19015 GCA_964612525.1 uncultured Chitinophagaceae bacterium
CGCGATAGTGCCGGCTTTACACAACCTTATAATGATAGTACGTTAGGCATTACTGAGTTTTATCAATCCGCTCAAAATTTTAATTATGCACGACTCACAGCCTACGCTCAGGACAATATTCGTTTTGATTCTATCGGGGTGGTCGTAACGGCGGGATTACGAGTCAATTTCAATCAGCTCAATAATGAACTATTGGTTTCTCCTAGATTGCAAATGTCGTACAAACCCAAAAAATGGAAGAATGATTTTGTATTTCGAACTGCTACGGGCCTGTATCATCAGCCACCTTTTTACCGTGAAATGCGTGACTTAGACGGAAACGTAAATAAAAATATTAAAGCACAAAAAAGTTTTCATGCCTTAGCTGGTTTTGATTATAACTTTAAGGGAATTGGTGGACGTCCCTTTAAGCTTACCTCAGAAGTTTATTACAAATCTCTATGGGACCTGGTTCCTTATGAATTTGATAATGTACGTATCCGGTATTTTGGCGACAACTTAGCCAAAGGTTATGCCTATGGAACAGAGTTTAGATTATACGGCGACTTAGTTAAAGATGCGGAAAGTTGGGTGAGTATCGGTCTAATGAAAACAGCGGAAGACATCATTAATGATGAAATCGTGATTCCGAGCCAAGTAACAGGCGCGGATAGTACAAGCATTTTCCCGGGTTATATTCCTCGGCCTACAGATGCCCGAGTAAATTTTGGATTGTTTTTCTCTGATTATTTGCCAGGTAATAAAAATTTCAAACTGCACTTAAGCGGTTTATATTCCACTGGGTTGCCCTTCGGACCTCCGGATCAAGCAAGATTTGCTGATACTTTACGTGCACCGAGTTATCGACGTGTGGATGTAGGTTTTAGTGCTTTGCTATTGGATGGTAAAAAACAACAAAGACCACACTATAGCTTTTTTAGAAACTTTAAAAGTATCTGGTTGAGCTTGGAGGTATTCAATTTGTTAGCAATTCGAAATACGCTAAGCTACCAATGGATACAAGATCAGACAAGCGGCCGGACCTACGCCGTACCGAATAGACTAACCTCGCGTCTACTCAACGCTCGTATGGTGGTGAAATTTTAGGATAGTATATGAACTCACGTGAGCCAGAAGGAAATCTTAATTCCGGGACAAGCGAATAGGACTTTAAGTACGGGTATTTGCTCTGCTAAATTATGTATAGCCACTAAAATGACGCAAAAAATTTAGCCGTTCGGCAAAATAAAAACAGTTTACTTTAGCTCTCTTAATTATACCAACTTCTTTGGGGCTCTGTAAATAAGTAAAAAAGCGTAATAACAATAATAAAAATATGTGGTAATTTTAAATTTGAGAAAAAAATAGTCATCAGTAATATCACGAAATTCTTAAAAATGAAAAAAATAATCTTACACCTATCCGTTTTACTCTCAATTAATACTAATGCACAAGTATTTGAATTGGTTAAAGACATAAATCCTGCGGGAAATAGTAGTCCATCTACTAGGACCACAATTAATAACAACCTTTTTATAACAGCCGATGATGGTAGTACTGGTAGAGAGCTATGGGTTTCCGATGGCACAGATGCAGGTACTCAATTACTAAAAGACATTAACCCAGGTAGTTCAACTGCCTCAATTTTCTACGTAGTAACGTTGGGAGGAAACATATTGTTCGGAGCAGATGATGGCGCTAATGGTAGCGAGCTATGGATAAGCGATGGTACAAATGCCGGTACTCAATTACTGAAGGACATTCAGCCTGGTACGGGCTCTTCTCAACCAAGTATATTAAGTAAATTCGGTAGTAATGTATATTTCATGGCAGATGACGGTACCAATGGTACAGAACTATGGATAAGCGATGGGACGACCACAGGCACAAAAATGTTAAAAGATATTAATCCTACCGGAAACAGCCTTTGTTATTTCTCCTGTGAGTTTAATGGTAAATTTTATGGTGTAGTAGACAATGATGTCAATGGTGAAGAACTCTGGGTAACGGATGGAACTTCGGCAGGTACACAATTGATTAAGGATATAATGCCAGGTGCTGGCAACTCGTTTCCTAGGCATCTTATTGAATATCAAGGCAAACTTTACTTTAGCGCATGGGATGATATAAACGGACCAGAGCTGTGGGTATCAGATGGTACCACGGCAGGGACACAAATGTTGAAGGATATTAATGTAGGCATAAACGGAAGTTCACCTTCAGATTTAACTATAGCTAATAATAAATTATACTTTGCAGCGTCAGATGCAACAAACGGCAAACAATTATGGGTCACGGACGGCACGAGTGCTGGTACGCAGTTAGTAAAAGTTATAAACTCATCAGGAGCCGCTGATATTAGAAACATGATAGAATTTGATGGATCAATCTTTTTTAGTGCAACCGATGGGACAAACGGTACAGAAATTTGGAGATCCGACGGCACTTCAGCTGGCACCGTGTTGCTGAAGGATATTAACTTAACGGGGGACTCTGACATGAGAAATATAGTAAAGTATAATGGCAGATTATACTTCGATGCAAGATCTAACTCCAATGGTTATGAACTATACGAATCAGATGGAACGTCGGCGGGCACTGTAAAGATAGCTCCTGCGATTTCCCCGAATACTTCCCCTTTAAATGTTACTCCAATTTTTCGTGAAATGGGCGGTTCCTTATTTTTTAAAGCAAATTATAATACTGCCGGTCTTGAACTTTGGAAATATACTAGAAGTGCCCCAAGTGCAGTAAACAAGGTAGAACCCAATATAGAATTTACTATTTACCCGAATCCTGCAAAACATATGGTTCATATAGAGGCTGAAGAAAAAGTACTAAGCATTCGCATAACAGATTTACTTGGAAGTGAATTAAAAAAGGTAAGCAATGCGACTCAAATTGAAGTTACTGACTTAGCGGATGGTCTTTATTTTTTACAAATAGAAACAGCTAAGGGAAAAGGATTTCAAAAATTTAGGAAATAGAATTCGTTAATTTATTGATTCAAATAAATTATTGATTAACGTCATTACACTCTAGATAGAAATTGGTATTCGAGTGAACATGGGCAGTGCATTTAGTCTAATCTTATAACTAGAAATACGTCAAAAGCAGGCTCCACTATTACTATCAAAAAATGTCTAATCTCGGTAAACCTTTAATTATCACTTTGTAACATAATTAGCATTAAGACAACAAGAAAAAAAACTCCATGAAAAATCATGGAGCATTTTATCTAAATTTGTCTATTGTTATTTTATCAAAGAATTAAATACACGCTTATTCACCGTAAGCGGGTAAGCCGTTTTTAGTTCTTTTTTCCATTCCTGCTCCAGCTGGTCTTGGTAATCACTTACCACGTAGCCTTTGGCTTCTTTCAAGGTTTTTTGAGAAGGCTGATTGAATACTTTATCTACCATAAGCAAAGAAAAACTACCGTCTTTATTTTTGTAATACGGCATATACTTTCCTGCCTGATACGGACGCTTGAACGTAAATCGCTTTTGCTCAAACTTTCCGTCTTCAACGCTGAGCTTATCCTGAACACCATTACCATTCACATTCTTCACAATCTCCTCTGGGCTGATATTTTCTTTTTTATTCAGTTCTTTCAACAGTTTTTTCATGATGCCCTCATTCTTAGCCGTATAAATTTGACCACTCACAGCTGGCTCCCACATATACTTTGATTGATTGGCTTGATAGAATTTTTTTAGCCCAACGGTGTCTCTAGGTGCTTTGTCCCAAACTTTATTTTTAGTCAATTCGAAGATCAATATCCCTTCACGATACTCTTGCAAAATATTTCGGTATTCAGGATTTGTTTTTTCTAGCTGTCCTTCTTCATAATCTAACAAAGCTTTTTTAGAATAATTGTCTAACAAGCTAGTTAAGGCTTTTTCCTTTCCACCATAAATACGACCGCGGGTATACACTTTTATATAGTTAGCAAAATCAGATTGTGTAAAGTTTTGACCCTTCATACTAAAAACTGTTTTATTCAAACCAGCGTAATTTGATGGATCAAAATTACCGTTGCGTAAGTTACTATCCGGAATGGCTTTGATCAATTCAGTCAAGGCTGCGTTGTCCTGTTTGAAGTCCAATTTCTTCTTTAACTGAGTAGTGAATGCCTCTTGCGCAATTTTCATTCTGCCATCTCGCTGAATTTTACGTTCCATTACCGCTTTCTCATCTTCAAAGCTTCCGATCGGAATCTTCTTCATGAGCTGAATGATATGGAATCCGTTCGCCGTTTCAATCACCCTAGAAAAATCTCCCCTTTTTTTCAGTTGAAAAGCAGCATCCTCATAAATTGGCACCATTTTACCAACACCAAAGACTGGCATGACCCCACCGGTGTTTTTAGTAAATCGATCTTCATTATATTTTTTCTCAACAGTCTCCCAATCAACGCCTGCTTTCAAAGCCGCGTAAGCGGAATCAATTTTTCTACGAGCTTTCATTCGGCCTTCTTCCCCGCCACTTTTGCGCACCTCAGTCATAACTTGAGCTACCTGAATTTGACCACGAGCCGGACGCTCATTGTTTTTTTTCAAAATATGATATCCGTACAAGGTTCTAAAAGGCTTACTGATTTTTCCTTTAGGAGTATTATAGGCCGCATTCTCAAAAGGATAAACAATTTGAAGTGCTGTGATATAGCCAATACTACCACCGTATGCTCCGCTTTGCTTATCCGCACTATAGAGGGTGGCTGCTTTTTCGAATGAAAGATTACCCAGCTTAATTTGACGATAAATACTATCAATTTTTGCCCGAGCAAAAATTGTATCCCGTGCATTCGGCTTTACAGAAAGTAAAATGTGAGATACATTGACGTCTTTTTGTTTGCGCTCATAGGCTTCCTTTACTAACTTTTCTTTGGCTTGTCGGTTGGTCAGATAATTTTTGGATAACTGCTTTTTATAACTGTCAATCTCTCTTCGCACGCTAGGCACAGTATCCAAATTAATATCATAGGCCTGAGAAACTTTCATTTTAAAAAGCGAATACAAATCAAGATATTCCGTCAAAGCCTCACGTGAATAGTCTACTTTTTTGTTCATTTGATTTTTGGTGTACATACGCAAAAATTCCGATGAGCTTACCGATCGTTTGCCTACGGTAAATAAGTTTGCATTTTTGTTTTGAGCGCCTAAGCAAAAGCTTAAGGCCACTAATAAAATACTAATTACTGATTTCTTCATGTAAGTAAGAGGGTTTAATTTTTTGTTTGATCTTCTTTGCGCTTCTTTTCGTTAAACTCAATCACGTCCAAGATATTGGTGTGATTAATTCGCCGTCCAATGATTTTTTTATTCTTGTCGAGCAAATATATAGTCGGCGTTACAATAACATCGTAAAAATCTCTGAAGTTCGTGGAGCGGTCAGGATCATAAGCATGAATCCAACCTGAATTCAATTTTTGATCTGTGACAAATTTTTTCCATTTATCGACAATATTGGTAGTTTCAACCGCCATGATAACCAAGCCGTGTTGGTATAACTTCCTTTTGTATAAAGAATCAATTCGAGGGAGTTCTTTTTTACAATGGCCGCAATCCGCATCATAAAAAATAAGGAGTGTGTAATTTGCATTCACTGAAGAAAGCGGTGTGACTTCATTTCGCATATTGCGCAACCGAAGATCCATAGCTGGTTTTCCTATCATGTTCGGTGCAATTTTTTGCGCGCGGTCAATATATTTCTTAAGTTGCTCAGGTTTTAGCCATGTCGCTTTGTCTTTCATATAATATTCTTCCACTAGATATACAAAGACTTCCTCCATACCCATAATCTTGCTCGTCTCGGCCCAACGGGTCAGATACCAAAGAGAATACTTAAAAGTCTCTTCCGCTCCCTCTGCTTTTTTCAAAATGGCATCACACTCTTTGATAACCGTATCCGGCATGGGTACGACCCACTTGTCCATGTAGTTTTTGAGCTTGGGTTCATACATCGGTGTGAAAATCAATCGGTCATCTTGAAAATCATATCCATCCCAATAATGCTTCTTGTAGTACAAACTTGGATAGGTAGAGTCTTTTTTACCTTCGGCATTCATTGGCCAATCTTTATACTTCGGCACATCAGGCTCCGCTAGGGCTTTAAACAAAGTGGCTAAAAATGTTTTCGGATGTTTTTTAATCACCCCTTTTCTAAAGTTGATGAGCTCCTTTCCTTTTTCTTGCATTTGATCGGCAAGAGTGGTAGAATCCTTTTTCGTTTTGGCCGCAGCATAAGCCGTCTTTAAGGTAGTAAAGCCTTTGCCATAGTCAACCAAAAATCGCTGATAGCCGTAGAATAGATTGTTCTCTGATTTTCCCTTTAATTTAATCGTAGAAGCAATGTTGGCCTTTTCGGCGGTAAACGAAAAGTTGTCACCGTTCATCAAAATAATCTCCATGTTCGAAGACTTATCAGCAAAATAAAGAAGGTATATCCCGCCCTCTATTTTCTTTTTATTTTCAATGATGCCCACCCCTTTTTTTAGAGTCACTGAGTCATCTTTAAAAACCGTTCCTCCTTTACCGAAATAGTGACAAAGCAGAACCTTGGCATCCGTTTTTACATCGGTAAAATTAATGCCAATTTTATAACCGTCTCTGGCAGAAACATTGGTAGAAAAAAACAAAAAAGCTAGCAAAGTGAGCAAGCACGATAATTTAGATTGGTTCATAATCAAGTGTGAATTTACACAGCTTAGACGGAATCTATTGGCCTAGGGTTGAGTTTTTTAGACAATTTAACGCAGCCTTTGCATCGAGAATTATTGTAGGTATTGTAATACTTTCGCAGCACGAATGAGCAGAAGAAGAAAAAAGTTTCAGTTAGAAGGCATAACGATAGAAAAATATGCTGCTGAGGGCAAATCTATAGCCTATTGGGAAGACAAAGTGGTTTTTGTGCAAGGCGCTATACCGGGCGATGTGGTGAATGCATATGTTTTTAAAAATAAAAAAGACTGGGCGGAGGCTCGAATCAATGAAGTTGTAAAACCTTCCGAATTGCGTCAAGAACCGTTTTGCAAGCATTTTGAACTTTGCGGGGGGTGCAAATGGCAAATGTTAGCCTATGAGCAACAGGTGGTTTATAAAGACCAACAAGTAAAAGATCAATTGCATCGTTTGGGCAATGTGGAAGTAGAAGAATTTTTACCGATTATCCCGTGTGCCGAAGATCGTTTGTATCGGAACAAAATGGAATTCACCTTCAGCAACAAACGCTATCTCGGACCAAAAGATATGAAAGCGATGTTGCCCTTTGAAAAGGATGTACTCGGGTTTCATGCACCAAAAGTTTTTGATAAAATTATAGACATAGAAACTTGTTATTTGCAAGCCGAGCCGACCAACGCCATTAAAAACTTTATACGCCAGTACGCCTTGGATAATGAATTAAGTTTTCAGGATATCCGAAATCACGAAGGCTTTCTGCGCAACTTAATTATCAGGATGAATAAAAAGGGCGATGTGCTTTTGAATATTGTAGTACGCGAAAAAGACGAAGAAAAAATAAACGGGATTTGTAACGCATTGCAAGATGAATTCCCTGCGATTACTTCCTTGCACTATACCATAAATAATAAAATGAATGACAGCATTTATGATTTGGATGTGACTCATTTTGCAGGCGAAAAATTTATTACGGAGACGTTGGGCGATGTGTCCTTTAAGATTAGCCCCAAGTCTTTTTTTCAAACAAACTCAAAACAAGCTGAGGTACTTTACGATGTGGTAAAAGACTTTGTAGGACAAACAAATATCCTGTATGATTTTTATTGCGGAACAGGAAGCATTGGATTATACCTTGCTGCTAATTGTAAAAAGTTAATCGGTGTAGAAACAGTGGAAGACGCCATTGCTGATGCAAAAATTAATGCTACAAATAATGGTATTTCGCATAGTGCCTTTTTTGCAGGCGATGTGATCAAAGTAGTGACGCCTTCTTTTTTTGAAGAGCATGGGAAGCCCGATTGTATTATTTTAGATCCACCTCGCGCTGGCTTGCACCCAAAGCTTATAGAAAAATTACGAAAAATTGCCGCGCCAAAAATTGTTTATGTCAGTTGCAACCCTGCTACACAAGCTAGAGACTTAGCAGAACTGAGCAGCTTGTATCATGTGAAAAAATCCCAAGCGGTAGATATGTTTCCGCAAACACATCATATTGAAAATGTCGTGCTGCTCGAATTGAAATGATCAAGGTACTACAACAACATATTTTAAGTGACTTACCCGGCTGGGAAGCCCATAAAAAAATGGCACCACCTATTCGCCAACCCTTACCCAACCTTCCAAAGAATGTTCGTTATAGTGCCGTTTGTATTTTGATCTTTCAAAAAAATAGTGAGCCGCATACTCTTCTCATCAAACGTACCGAGGATGGCAAAGTGCACAGTGGGCAAATTAGCTTCCCGGGTGGACGTTTAGATTCCAATGATTTTAGCCTTACCTATTGTGCCTTGCGCGAATGCGAAGAAGAAATTGGACTTTCTAAAAATAATCTTCACATTCTTGGTTCGCTCAGTGAACTTTACATACCACCTAGTAACTTTCTGGTTACACCTATTGTTTGTACCAGTGAGCGTGTGAAGAATTTAATCCGGTCTGCCGATGAAGTAGCAGAGATTATAGAAGTGCCTTTGCAGGACCTTTTTAAAAATCAAAACAAAGTAGAAAAAGAAGTGTGGGGCAGCGGCGCAGCACAAACCATGGAAGCCCCAACCTATCAATTCAAGGAGCATACGATTTGGGGAGCTACCGCCATGATGCTAGCAGAATTGGAGGAACTCTTTTTAAGAAGTACTTAGGCTTTACCTTTGGCGCATGAATGCCATAATCACAGGTGCGACTCAGGGAATCGGAAAAGCCATTGCGCTAAAATTTGCAAAGCATAATATTAATCTTTGCGTTTGCGCACGGAAGCAAGAAGGCCTTGATGCCTTGGTAGAAGAAATTACTAAATTGAATCCAAGCGTATTGGTCAAAACACAAACTTGTGATGTGAGCATCAAAAATGAAGTGATTGCCTTTAGCAAATTCTGTCTGGACGCCTTTGACAAAATTGATATCCTTATAAATAATGCGGGATTTTTTATGCCAGGTGATATCCATACGGAAGAAGAGGGTCTACTAGAAAAAATGCTTGATACTAATCTTATGAGTGCGTATCATTTAAGTAGAAAAATTATACCGCAATTAAAAAAACAACAGGAGGGTCTAATCGTAAACATTTCTTCTGTAGCAGGTTTGCAGGCTTACCCGCAAGGCGGCTCTTATAGTATTTCAAAATTTGCGCTATCAGGATTTTCTCAAAATTTGCGTGGCGAACTAAAAGAAGATGGTATTAAAGTAAGTACCGTTTATCCTGGCGCTACTTATTCTGCCTCTTGGGATGGTAGCGGCGTAGATGAAGAACGAATTATGGCCGCGAGTGATATTGCAGAGAGTATTTATTCACTCACCCAATTGTCAAAGCGAGCAGTGGTAGAGGATATTATTCTCAGGCCACTATTGGGTGATTTATAGGAACTGTGCAGCATTCCGCATATTACCATTTCAATAGGCGAATCACCTCATTCTTCTCCCCAACTGAAATTTTGAGCATGTAAACTCCCACAGCCTTGTTTACATGAAAATCGGTTTCTTTTAACTGCTCATAATTTTTATTCCACAGCAATTGACCGCTGAGCGAACGAAGTTCTAAGTGCACGTTTTTATAAATTTTATCTAACATTAAATAATACGTTCCCGTTGATGGATTGGGGGAAATTCTTGCGTTGATATTATATTCTTTGATACTATTCGGAGCCACCGTTAGCGAATAACAGGATGAAGTATCAGCACAGCCATTTTGGGTTACTACACAAGCGTATTGCCCACTTTGGTTAGCACTAAAAGTATTGAACGTAGCCCCAGGAATTGGCAAAAGCGTAGCGCAATCTATCCATTGGTAGGTAGCGCTTGTGGCATTAGCACTCAGACTATTCAAACCCTGAACAGTAATGCTGGTATCAGAATTCGTATTAACGAAGTTGATTATAAAATTACTATCACATCCATACTCACTCGCATAGATTTGTTGATACTGTCCTGTTTCGTAATACGTAATCCCATTAAATAGTACACTGTCACAATCACTAAAATTGACCGTTTGAACGGACCCTTGGTGTATCGTTAAGTCTATAGTCACCATGCTATCACAACCATTCGGCAGGCCATAATTGTGCGTATAAAGACCGCTAGATGTATAGGTGTTTGCGTTCCAAAAGTAAAATTTACAAGCATCTACTTTTATGGTATCATCGGTAAATGTTTTAATGTCAATGACAATGGCGTGTGCACTATCACAACCGTTCCAGGCAGGATAATGCGATTGGAAGGCCGTATCAGTATAAAAAACCTGATTATTAAAAATCACACTATCGCAGGCTTGATGAATCTCGCTTCGAGTCACATTACAGTTGTTCAGTTTGACTATGTAAGGATCAAAAGAAGAGGAACTAGTCATGAAAGCTGTGTTGGGAGTTGGGTCAAAATCAGCAGTTTGAACAAATCGTCCTGTCAGATAAACACCACGCGCATGATCTGTACAAATATCAAAGTTGAAATCACTTGAAGGGCCACCCATGATTCCACCCCATACAAAATTTCCATTGTTATCCAAATTTTGAAAAACAACATCAAGACTCCCATTACCCGAAACCATATAGACATTGGGTCCCGGATTAAGGTCTATTAAAGTATTATTAATTAGCGGAATTCTGGAGGTCAGATATACTCCTCCCGCCGTATCTGTTGCTAAACCATCTCCCGTCCAACCTCCCCAATTTTGATCTAGGTTTTTTAAGGCCCAAATAAAATTTCCATTATTATCCAACTTCAAAATCACTTTTTCCCAGTTAAAATTGGTAGACGTGTTGAGCAGAAAAACACCAGGCCCCGGATCCAAATCAATTGGAACATTCCCATAGAGTTGAAGAGCGTAAAAAATATTTCCTGAAGGATCTGTAGCCAATGAGTGACAATAATCATGACTACTACCTCCAATCTCTTTGTGCCAAACTAAACTTCCATTGGGCGAAACTTTTAAAAGAGAAATATCTCTGGAACCATTTGAGTAAACCATATCGATGGGAAGTAAAGGATTCGTATCGAAAGAATCAATAAACACGATTGGGAAAAAAATATTATCATTCGCATCTACATCAAGCTCATTGCTACCGTACAATCCGTTATTACCCCAAGCGCCACTATTTTCCCAGTCTCTTACCCATGTGAAGTTTCCGCTCGAAGTCAGTTTTAATAAAAATTTATTCCCGTTGAAAGTTGAAGATGTTATGTTCGTTCCCACCACATTGTAAACACCCGGACCAGGATCAAAATCTACTGTATCATGAAATCTACCAGTGACCAGCACATTGTTGGACCCATCTACTTTAAGCCCATTGCCCCACAAACCGTAAGAACTTATTGTACTTGTACTATGAAGTCCTTTACCCCATAAAAGATTACCGTTTGGGTCATACTTAGCTATAAAAATATTATCATAATAGCTAGAATTATTATTATTGTGCGGATCGTATAACTTAAAGGAGCCTAAACCAAAGTCTAAATCTATAGAATCTCGAAATTGACCCATGACAAGAATATTATTTTGATTATCAACATCAATGTCATAAATCCTATTAAAGGAATATTGCGATGAGTCATTAAACGAGTATCCCCAAACAAAAGTCCCATTCTGATCCAGCTTGGATAAATATGAACCTTGAAAAGAGTTCGCCGAGCCATTATTGACCCAATGAGCTCCAGGACCAGGATCTAAATCAATGGAATCGCTATACCAGCCTGCAGAAATCACATTGAAATTATTATCTGTTACAATGTCCGTTCCATAAGAAGTCGAACCTTCAAACTGCTCGGCCCACTGAAAAGCTTGCCCATTGGATTGCAAGGCAAATAAAATAAAACAAGCAATAAAAACCAGAAACTTTTTCATACCTATGGAGATTGAGTCTAAATTACTAAGAATCTGAAAAACTTATGGAACTTTAACAATTGTTAATCGTGAGGCTGGCCAAGATTTTAAACTTACGGGAGCTTAGGTAAGGAAACATCATTCATTCACCCAATTTTTCTTCTCCTGCTCAATGTGATGAACAATTGTTTTCACCCCGTATTTCTTACTTAAAAAATCTGCGGTTTGATCCGCACTATAAACCGAACGATGCTGCCCCCCCGTGCAACCAAAACTCACAATCAAGTTTTCAAAACCTCGATCTAGATAATCGTCAACGGTTATACTAATCGTTTTATGAATCAAATCTAAAAACTCATGTATCCGTGTTTTTTCCTGCAGATAATTTATCACCCCTTCATCACGACCGGTTTGTTTTTTATATTCTTCTATTCGGCCAGGATTTAAAATGCCACGACAATCGAATACAAAACCACCGCCGTTTCCACTGTCATCTTCAGGAATTCCACCTTTTTTATAACTGAAACTATTCACTCTAATTACTAATTTTTTTTCTTCCATTTCATTTAAATTTTTTAATAAAGTCTTCTTCCGAAATTTGTTCTAGAAGCTTCAGTAAGGTAGGATACTGAGACAAAGAGTTTCCTCCTAACCACTCTTTTATATTTTGTAAACCTAAAGGAATACTACTAATAAAATGCTCCTTCCCTTCAATCAATCCGCGCAAGCCATAAGCTCCCAACACTTGTAACAATCGAGTCAAGGTTAGCATGGCGTAATCTTCTTTCCACTGATTTATGTCAATGGCTACCTCCCTTTTTTTTGCCTCCTTCTGAAATTCATTTAGATAAAGTTCCACCAATTCAGCTTTCCATTCCGCGGGTATTCTTGCCTTGGCTTGCCATAACAAACTAGCCACGTCATACATTGGATGACCTTGTAAACCTCCCTGAAAATCTATGAAAACAATTTCATCTTCCTTCACCATTATATTCCGTCCTTGGCAATCGCGGTACATAAAAAAACCTCTTTCTTTATCTAAGGATTTTGCTAAGAGATCAAATTCTTTTTCTAACTCCGAATCATCAAATTGCACATCAGATTTTGATGCAAAATTATTTTTGAAATAGCGAAGGTCAAAAATGATTTGGTCGTACCCAAAACTAGGAAGCTCCGCAAACAAAGCTTGAAAAGCATCATCCTTCGCACACAGCTGAATGCGCACCAATTCTGTCAAAACTTTTTGGTAGAATGCTTTTACTTCTTCAGTATGTCCTTCTTCTAACACTTTGTCCAACAAACATTTTTTTCCCGCATCATTTTGGAGGTATAGATTTTTATCCGAATGAACCGCTAGTATCTGAGGCACCGAAATCTCTTTGTCCTCAAAGTAATTGGCTAGTAAAATAAAACGTTCGTTTTCTAGAATATTGGCACTTTGCGTAGCGATAATACTTCGTTGTGCTCCATTAAATATTCTGTAATAAATCCGATCTGACCCCGCCTGAGCTAGCTGCTCGATATCCACCACTGCTGCCTCTGGGTAGGCTTCTTGAGCAAAATGTAAAACCTCTTCTTTGCTTAATTCACTCATTTACAATCCGTGTTGACTTACCAAATATACCATCATTGCCATCGCAATCGTACCCATGCAAAGTTCACGACGATGTACGTTTTCAAAAACATCATTGTCGCTATGATGCATATCGAAATATCGATGGCCATCAGGCAATAAACCCATCGTTGGCGTATCAAATTCTTTGTGCAGCGGGTTAATATCTACTCCTCCGCCTTTACGAGAAAAATTATAAATATTGTACGGATAAAATAAATCTTTCCATCCTTGTACTTTATCCTTTTTATTCGCTGACATCGTTAGTCCAAAACCATAAGGTGTTGCTCCGCCCGCATCACTTTCAATCGCCAAGATGTGGTTTTCATTTTTCTCCTTGGCTTGTTGCATATAGGCTCTAGCGCCTCTTGCGCCATTTTCTTCATTCATCCAAAGCACGCATCGGATGGTGCGCTTTGGACGTATCCCTAATTTTTTAAAGGTTCGGATGGCATCGATAGATTGAACAACACCTGCCCCATCATCATGCGCTCCTTCGCCTACATCCCAACTGTCCAAGTGTCCACCAAAGCAAATAATCTCCTTTGGAATTTCGGTACCATAAATTTCACCAACCACATTATAAGATTTTACATCACGCTTCATTTCACAAGTTGTGCGGATATACATTTTAGGTCGTTTTTTATTATTCACTAATTCCTCCAATTTATCGGCTGTAGTATTACCCACCGCTATCGCCGGAATTTTTGGATAGCGTTTGTCATAAGAAAGTACACCTGTATGAGGCTCGTCATCATAAGCAGAGGATACCGAACGGATCACTACCGCCGCAGCGCCTTTCCCAGCCGCTCGGCTAGGAGCCGCCCAGCGATAAAACACACAGGGACCATAGCTATGAAAGGTATTAATATTCGTTTGATCAAATCGATAATTAAAAAAAACAATTTTTCCGCGAACCGCACTCTCTGGCAAACGATCAAACTCCTCAATATCATTGACCATTACGATTGAAGTTTTTACGCCTAGATAACCGGTGCCTACTGCATTACCCAAGCTCGTTATTTTCATTCCGTATTTTCTGCCGCCTACTTCATAATAAGCTTCTTCTTCTCCGCGCACCCAGTGTGGCACCATCACCTCTTGTAAAAAAACATTATCACAACCGGCTTCTTCCAAGGTTTTCTTGCCCCAAGCTACAGCCTTTGCTGCTTGCGGCGACCCGGTTAATCTATGTCCAATTTGTTTGCATAAATACCGCAAGTCTTCGTGACCATGAGCATTCGTCAAAATATAATTTGACATGCGTCGAATGTTGACACTGTCCTGCAAATAATTTTGAGCCGAACAAGTAAACGATACGAGCATAAATAAAACGAGTAATCTTTTTTTCATAATAAGCTTGGTAAAAGTACAAAGGAGAAGGACGAAATAATAACTTAATATCGGATAAGTATTAGGCTTGTCTTATTGGCAATTGGGAATCAAAACATCAGTTTCACTATAGCTCTTCATTTCCGTTACAAATTGTTTCTTCTCAAATTCCGTTCCTTTTTTTAAGGAGATTCCTATATAATATGGTGATCCTTTTGGATTCAGTTTATAGAATGATTTGGTCAATAAATCTTTATAGCTGCTAAAATAGAAATCCTTTCGAAGTTTTTCATGTCGAGCCAAGATGGCTTGAGGAATTGAAGGATTATATAATTTACATTCAAAAATTTTAAACATTCTGGAACAATTTATTGACCAAGGGTATCCGAAAAAACCGGGAAAGGCAGCTATATAATTCAGACGGCGATGGTCTACCAATCCTTTATCTATACTTTCTTTAACCAAAGACAAAATTCGTATACGATTTCCAATACTCCCTAATTGAAAAGCATGTACAAAAGAAATATCATAGGCGTAATGACTGGAAAAGCTGGTATCATTATACATTGTAACACCCATTTGATTTTCTCCGATGAATCCATTTTTCTCGAAGAGATCTAATAGTAAACTACACAATGAGTCCTGAACAGTAGTTGCTCTTTCAAACGTATCATTTGGTATATTTTTCGCACCACTCCATTTCCTGTTCTCCGATGCATTTCTTTGATCTGCCACCTGTACACTATCAAACAAGGCTCTATATATTTGCGTTTTAATAATAATGCTATCTTGAATATGCTGTGCGTTTTTTAATAATGCTTTCCACTCATCTTGCGAACGCAAAACTTGAAACATGGCTTTCTTTTCAAAATAAGCAGCGCCCACACCTTTTTGAGCCAACAGCTTACAATACTGCAAGGCAAGTTCATGTTGGCTTGTTTCTAGTGCACAAACTGTTGCATTATAAATATCTGTACTGAATGCCGGAAGCTTTAAAAATGCCTCCTGATAATATCCCAATGCACCCTTTGGGTTTTCCGCAGCAATTTCTAATTCTGCAGAATTAATTAGTTTGTAATATTCACTTACGTTTTCATTTGCCAAAGAGCTAAATGGTAAGAGAACAAATAATGCGATGTAATAAAATTTCATATCGACTTTAAAATTAAATAGTTTATTTAAAAAAATCTACTCTTCTAAAAAACTGTCTACCACCTGAAGCCAACTCTGAGCGTCATTATTCAAATAATTTTGGTGCCCTGAATTTTCTAGTATAAACAAGCTTTTCTCCCCCGCTAAATTTTCAAAAATTTCATCAATCTCTTTTCTAGAAACCCGAGCATCTCTTGCGCCATTCATAAGAAGCGTGGGCGTTTTAATTTTCTTGGCGTACTCCGTGGGATTATGATTAAAAGCATTAAAACCCATTTGCCAACCTCCATAAAAAATCAGCCATTGAGCAAAAGGAGTGGTGGGTAGGCCCATGATTTCGAAACGTCCTTTGGCCGTTTCTAAAAGAGAACCAAACGGACATTCAAGTATTATTTTATCCGGTTGGATACCATACTGTTCAATAGATTTCATAATGGATGCCGCACCCATGGAGGAACCATGCAAAATAATTTCTTGATCCGGATACTCTTTTTGAGCATACTCAAAAGCCACTTTTACATCACGTCCTTCTTTAAACCCTATGCTCGTTTCATTCCCCTCCGAATCACCATGCCCCATAAAGTCCACCAATATGGTAGCATAACCCATTTCTTGGAAAGCATTAGAATATAGTAGAATATTGGATTTGCAACTTATGTATCCATGAAATAAAACTACGACTCCTTTTTTCTGCTCGTTGGGAATGTCCCAAATTTCTATTTTTTTATGGCTTTGTAATTCTACGGTACTAAACCTTCGGCTAGGCTTTATTTTATTTTGAGGTTTGGGTGCTTGTACACCACTAAAAAGAGCAATCGCTTTTTCCTGAAAGCCGTACTCTTCTGGTCTCTTTGGGCGTTCGGTTTTAGTCTCAGAAAAATGCGTAAAGCAATAAGCATGATTGTAGACAATGACATTAGCCAAAATAAAAAGACCGACACTCGTCCATATCAGTCTTTTAAAAAATTTCTTCTTCATGCGATACAAAGTTCGCTATGAGAATTTAGTAAATCAGAAAACGCGTGTTAGCCTTCTCACAAAAAAACATCCCAGTTCTAAACTAGAATCTAAAACCAACGGTCATAGCGATTTGAGTATTGCCAGTGCGTAAGGTCGCTTGAGGCACTGCCACGTTACGAGCCAAGGTATGTGTCTGATCCATGTCTTGGGCTAATAAATAGCGCCCCGCCAAATCTACATAAAAGCTTTTCCCGCGATAGCCTAAACCTACACTTCCACTTTGCGCCGCGCCTATATCACTACTTTCATAGGGATTACCATAGTAAGCATAGCCTGCACGAACCGCCAATTCATTAAAACGAACTTCGCCGCCCAAACGAATATTTACCGCATTTTGAAATGTAGCCTGAATGGCATCGTTCACTGCCAATTCAGCTTCTTCAAATCCTACATCATAACGATATTTCATACCATCGTAATTTACATATTCTACATCTCCACTAATAAATCCTTTTTTGCCAAAGAGAAATGTTCCACTCGCGATGGCCTTCATGGGTGATTGATAGCGATACTCAAAAAGGTTAGCTTGCTCTTGTTCGTAAGAACTAACCGAACCAGTGGTCAACAAATTTTCTGTGTTTGATTCTATCGCAATGGAACTCACATCCGTGATGCGATACCAAGTGGGCGTATGAAGCGCCAATCCAAATCGGAGCGCATTGGTCGGTTTAAAAATAGTTCCCAATTTAAGGTTCACTCCACTTCCATCAATGTTTACGTTTTGCACTAAATCCACGTAATCAAAATCATTATCAGGATTTCCCGAAACGTCATCCTCCGTTAAAATTTCAGTTTGATTATAATTTACATTCGGCAATCCTACCGAAAATCCAATGAGTACTTTCTCCATATAATTTGCGCCGTAGCTTAAATTAATTTCATTGATAGCTCCTCTTCTTCGCACCGTTTTACTTCGTTCCAAACCTCCTTCAAACGGAACAAAACTTCCTGCCTGTGTAGTGTCCAGTGGATCTGCATCAATCAAATATGTTTGAAAAGCGCCAAAAGCAGCTTCGCTGACTCCTTGGATGGCATTGTCATTTAATCCGCCTGCATTATTTATTTCTTCAGAAAAAGTTTCTATAAAAGAACTTGTCTTATCTGTTCCACGATAAGAGTAGTCAGAGTGGATGTTAGCCAAGCGGTTGAACCCAATGGCAAAATTTGAGGTCTTCCATTTTCTACGTTTATAGTTTTTGCCCTTTTTAGCTTTGGCAAAAACAATACCTGCTTGATTAAAATTAAATCGAGAATCACTTTTATTGGTCGTTAGCCCCTGGTAGTCACCTTCTGTGTTGCTCAGTGCCACAGCGGGCGTAAAAGAAAAATCTGTTTTTCTGTACAAACCAATTCCCGCTGGATTATTATTTATTGCGCCAAAATCAGCCCCAAGGCTTCCTGTGGCTCCGCTTAACGAAAGATTTCGAGCCGTACCAAACTGATACGTTCTTCCCAGTAAAAGTGCGTCGTTTTCATTTTGAGCTTGAGTTGTCCCAGCAAAACAAAGCGCGGCTAACACAAGTATGATATTTTTATACATAGTCTAAGTTGTAAAATTAATGGTATTGAAGAAAGAAGGCATTCTGATTAATGAATGCCTTCGGTTTAAAATTATCTGCGGCGACCTCCACCACGGCTTCCACCCATTGATCTTCCGCTGCTTCTGCTTGGAGAAGAAAAAGATCGGCCTGATGAACGGCTTCTGCTCGGAGAAGAATAGGATCTACTCGGACGGCTACTTCTACTCGGTGAAGAGTATGAGCGGCTAGAGCGAGACGGTCTTGATTGCGAACGACTTGGTCGAGTGCTCCGACTTGGCGAAGTAGAACGGCTTCTGCTCGGTGAAGAGTATCGACTTCTTCTTGGAGAAGTAGACTGCGAACGACTTGGTCGAGTGCTTCGACTTGGCGAAGTTGAACGACTTCTGCTCGG
>CAZTCQ010000006.1:19115-32710 GCA_964612525.1 uncultured Chitinophagaceae bacterium
CGGCTTCTACTGGGAGCAGTAGATTGCGAACGACTTGGTCGAGTACTACGATTGGGTGAAGTACTTCTATTCGGAGACACAGTTCCTCTGTTCTGTCGCGTGTTGTTATATCTACTAGAGTTTGGTCTAGTTGTGTTTCTTCCTGAGTTTTGTCTTCCAACTCCTCTTTGCGTATTTCCAACATTAGGACGAGTAGTCACATTCGGTCTAGTCGTTCTTCCGTTACGGTTGTTAATTGAGTTCCCTCTCTGTCTTTGAACTGGAGCAGCTGAATTTCTTCTATTCACCCCAACATTAGATCTACGCGTGTTACTATTGATTCCAATATTACGTTGCGTATTTACTCCTACGTTTCTTGTAGAACGACCTCCGTCCATACTTCTGTTCACACCATACGAGCGAGATAATCTACCTCTACTAGCTAAACGTCGTGTGTTATTGCTGCGTGTGTTCCATGTTCTACGATTACCATAGTTAAAGTTGTTCGCTCTTCTTCCAGACCAAAATCCTTGGTTAAAACCATTTCGGAAACCGTTGTTCCAACCGCCTCCCCAGCCATTGTTCCAGCCGCCGCCCCAGCCACGATTGAAGCCACCGCCCCAACCCCATCCGGAGTTAAAACCACAAAATCCGTTGCCCCAGCCGCCATTCCAGCCGTTCCAGCCACCGCCCCAAGCATTCCAGCCTGGTGCGCCCCAGCCTAAACCACCGCCATTCCAGCACCAGTTATTCCAACCCCAACCAATATTTACGTTGAGTCCACGGTTCCAACCGAAGCCATTACCCCAGCCGCCACCGAAAGGGTTACCCCAACCACCGAATGCCGCAGGTCTACCCCAGCCGCCGCCCCACCAGAACGGATCCCAGTAGAAACTGTTGAAATATCCAAAATTCCAACCCGGACGATTAAAACGACGAATACGTGATGCGAAATAGTAATCGTCATCATCATAATCGATTCTGTTGTCATCAAATCGGTCACCACGATTATCCTGTGGTTGTTGAAAATCTCTTTGACCATTATTTTGGTCTCTTAGTCTTTGCTCATAAGACTGCTCGTTACCCGTGGGTATGTCATATACATCATCATTCCCTTGGGCCAATAAGCCGCTGGGTGCTAAAAATAAAAGGGCGGTGAGTAAAGTTAATATTCGTTTCATGTTTAAAAAATTTATACGGTTTTTGGGTTGAACTAAATTAGTATATTTCTTATGAATCCGGCTCAAATGATTGTTAAAACACTTGTCATTACTCACATTTAGGGCATTTGCTTGGTTCATTTTTGATCTATTTTCCATTTTAGTACTCCTATGACGCTTTTCTGTATTAAAAGTTTAATTAATAGGGTAAAAAAGTTTTATTTTGATGCTTATACTGAGCAAAAGAAAATATGTCAAAAGGAATTACCTCAAGGGCCGAGAATTATAGCGACTGGTACAACGATATTATCATCAAAGCAGGACTAGCTGATCACAGTGCCGTAAGGGGTTGTATGATAATTAAACCGTATGGATATGCTATTTGGGAAAATATGCGGAATGCGCTGGACCAAATGTTTAAAGACACAGGGCACGTAAATGCCTATTTCCCAATTTTTGTGCCGAAAAGCCTTTTTGAGGCTGAAGAAAAAAATGCAGAGGGATTTGCCAAAGAATGTGCTGTGGTTACTCACTATCGTTTAAAAAATGACCCAAGCAAGGAAGGTAAGCTCATGGTAGACCCGAATGCCAAGCTAGAAGAGGAACTCGTGGTCCGACCCACTTCCGAGGCCATTATTTGGAACTCTTATAAAAACTGGATCCAGAGCTATCGGGATTTACCTATATTAATAAATCAATGGGCCAATGTGGTGCGCTGGGAAATGCGTACGCGCTTGTTTTTACGTACGGCCGAATTTTTATGGCAAGAAGGTCACACGGCCCATGCCACCAAAGCCGAAGCGATTGAAGAAACTGAACAAATGATTGACATCTACGCAAAATTTGCCGAAGAATGGATGGCACTGCCTGTTATTCAAGGATTAAAAACAGAAAGCGAACGTTTTGCCGGTGCAGAAGAAACCTATTGCATAGAAGCATTAATGCAAGATGGAAAAGCGTTACAGGCTGGAACTTCTCATTTTCTAGGTCAAAATTTTGCGAAGGCCTTTGATGTAACCTATCTCACGAGCGAGAACAAACAAGAACACGTTTGGGCTAGTTCTTGGGGAGTGAGTACTCGATTGATTGGCGCGCTGATTATGGCGCATAGTGATGATAAAGGATTGGTACTGCCTCCCAAATTGGCTCCCTACCCTGTGGTAATTGTACCGATTACTAAAACGGAAGAAGGAAGAGAAAAAGTATTAGCCATTGCTAAAAATATTCAAACGGAATTAAAAGCGAAAGGCATAACCGTCAAAATTGATGACGCAGATAATGTACGACCTGGATTTAAATTTGCAGAATATGAGTTAAAAGGTGTGCCAGTGAGAGTAACTATTGGCGAACGAGACTTAGCCAACAATCTTATTGAAATAGCCCGCCGCGATACGGGAGAAAAAGAAAGCAAAGAAGTAGATGGTGCTGTAGAATATATTTTTAATTTACTCAACGATATTCAAACAAGCATCCATTCAAAAGCCAAAACGTTTCAACAAGCCAACATCCGAGAAGCGAATAACTGGGAGGAGTTTGAACAACTAATTGAGAAAGAAGGTGGATTTGTGAGCGCTCACTGGGATGGAACCGCCGAAACAGAGGATGAAATCAAAGCCAAAACAAAGGCTACAATACGTTGCATTCCTTTGAACAATAAACTAGAAGAAGGCACTTGTATTTTATCAGGAAAAAGTAGCAAGGAGCGTGTATTATTTGCCAAAGCATATTAAATTTAACCCATGGAGAATCAATCAATCCTATCGGACCAAAAGAAAGAGACCTTACAAGAATGTGCAAAATGGGCAAAGTTCTTTGCCATTGCTAGCTTTGTTTCGGTAGCTTTTAATTTACTAGAGGCCATATTCGCTAGCGGCAGCAATCCTCTGGGTACAGTAGCTGTTATTTTTATTACTGTACTAGGGTCCAGTATTACCATAGCCTCAGCTATTTTATTGTATTCATTTCACAAACACACAACTGTTGCCATCGAATCCGGTGATAATCATAGCATGGACAGAGCCTTATATAATTTCAAATGGTATTTCGCCCTGATGGGCATACTTCTCATTGTAGCGTTCAGCTTTGCTTGCATCGCAATGTTTTTTGGAATGCTGGCAGCTGCCTAAACTTATTAAAAAAATTAGAACTCATGGAAGAACAAAGCATATTTACCACCGAACTTAGCGAAACCAGTAATAACCACATTTTGTCGGCTGCTAAGTGGAGTCGATTTTTAGGAATTGTTTTACTTATTGCCTCAGGACTTTTAGCTTTATCCATATTTGGGATGATGGCTTCTTGGGAAGAGATTTCCGACTCCTTTTCAACGCTATCCGCCACAAACCCTATGTTTGAAAATTTTGAAGACATCCCCAAGAGTATTTTCATTTTTATCTTTGCCATAGGGATTGGTCTATTAATTTTTATGGGTATTTTATTCTTACGCTTGGGTAGTAACGGAACGAATTACTACAGCTCAAATGAAGAAACTGCCTTTATCAATACTTTCAAATCCGCTAAAACTATTTTTTTAGTATACGCCATTTTCACAGTCATTGGTATTGTTTCTTCCATCGTCCAGTTGGTTGCCGGCCTATAAATTATGATAGCCTGTCCTTTTAAGGCCAGCTTTGGTATTGACTGTCCGGGTTGTGGTTTTCAGCGTAGTTTAGAATCTTTGTTAGAGGGTGATTTTATTCAAAGCTTTTTATTTTACCCAGCCTCTATACCGATTCTTCTCTTTTTTGGATTTGCCCTATTACATATTGTTTTCAAATTCAAAAATGGTTTAAAATACGTTCATCTTTTTTTCTACGGCAACCTGATTATTATTGGCGTCAATTATGCGATTCGCTGTTTCCAAGGTAGTATCGTGTAATTCTTCAGTAAACAATTTCTTTAACAGAAGCTTAGGTCACTTTTAACGCACAGCTAGTAGATTGAAATTTCTGCTCAGTTTACTTTTGATTTTCAAACTTTAAAGACTCTTATCATGAAACAATTAATTTTAGCACTAGCTGTAGTTTTTTCGCTTGCCTACACAACCCAATCCTTCGCGCAAGGGACCAAGAAAAAATCAACAACTCCTCAAAATATAATTTTAGATGATAAAAACTATGAGGGCGAGACAACCGTAGAAGTAAAAAACGGAAAGCTATATGTTGACGGAAAAAAAATCTCCGACATTCAAAAAGACAGCGAAATAAAAATAATCAAGAAAAACACCATTGCGGATCGACACAGTTCCTCCTTTGATTTGGATGCTATGGACAGTCCTTTCCGACCCAATCGTCAGCCGTTTGGACAAATCTCTCGCAAGGCCATGTTGGGAGTAAAAACAGCAGACGCCAATCCAGGAGCGCGAGTCGCAGAGATTGTAGCCGGATCGGCCGCTGAGAAAGCAGGGATGAAAAAAGGTGATATTATTATTAGTGTAGACGGAAAAACAATTCGTACGAGCAATGATTTAGTAACAACAATTGGAGAATATGACAAGAACGATGAAGTCAATATTCAAATCGAGCGCAAAGGTCAATCAGAAGAACTAGTGGCTACCTTGCAAGCACCGCAATTAAACAATGTCCCTTTTAATAAAATGCCAAGCATGGGAAATTTCTCACTGCCCTTTCAAAATTTGGAAAAAATGTTTGACCTCACACCTAATGGTGGCTTCCAAGTTTTTTCAACTGAAAAACCGAGTCCTGCTTTGGGAATTGAAGTAGAAGAAAGCGAAAGTGGCCTGGAAGTTGTGAGCGTAAACCCGGACGGAGCCGCCTTTAAAGCTGGGCTCAAAAAAGGGGACCAACTAAAAACAATCGAGGGAGAAGAAATAGAGAGTATTGCTGAGCTTCAAACTGAAATTGTAAGAAACAGAAAAAATAAAAAAATGTACCTCGGTGTGAAGCGTGATGGTGCCATTAAGACTTTGCCTTTGGTTTTACCTCAGGCAAAAAAGAGAGCTAAATTTTAGATCAGTCGACTACGAGGTCAAAAATCTAAGGTTCAGTTCTTTAACTAGTCTGTTCATAGTTGCGAAAATGCCGTCCCTTGGATGGCATTTTTGTTTGTAAAAAATTAATTAAACGGTTCAGAAACTAATGTTCTTCGTACACAATTTTGTCCACCCGACCATTGGTTAGTTTAATCGGTTGTGCCGTTGGATTGTCTAGCTTCAATTTGCTATTGGCGGACAACATACCGCCGAACTCAATCGTGGCTTGGAAGGTATACTTTTTGAGTTGTGTGACTAATATACTCGCCCGACCTAATTTGTCTTCGTAGCCTTTATAATTATTGGGTAAATCCGTCGGTTGAAAACCATCTGGCATAAAAGCGATTTTACAATAGGGTTTTTCGGTGCCCACTAAAGTTGTATCGGCGGGTACTCTCATGGGCAAGGTTTCTATTTTACTAAGATTGGCGATTTGCAACCAAAATACACTGCCACTTTTGGTTTTGTAAAACATATCCAACACATCTCCATTCTTTGTTTTAATTGGCTTAGAAATTTGTTTGGCCTTAAACATCATTCCATTGATTTTTACTTGCATCAAACCTTCGGGCATTTTTGGCCCCGTAGACTGAACCAATCTCCCTCCGTAACTCGGCTGAGTAGCGATTCCTTGAAGTACCACTTTTTGCTTGGGTTTGAAATTTTTACTTTCAAAACCAATACTGACCTTCTCCGGAGCGAGCGCTTTACTAACAGAGGTAGCCGTCTTGGCGGACATTAGGTTTACTATTTTAAGTTCTGCTCCTGTGGTGAGGTAGTATTTTTTACCTTTTTCAATTTTACCTTTTCGTAAGTTACCACTCACAGAAAAATTATCTGAATTACCGATTCGAGCACTGTAATCCACCTCAAGTTCGAAAGCATATTGGCCACTGGCCATAAACGAAATACAACTAAACCATATTAATCCTAACCATCTCATCCTTGCTAAAATAAGTCTTTTGTTGGTTAATAAAATCCTACAGTTGTCTCACAAACCAATAATCCATTTGCGGAGTTTCGCCTAAGGGAAAAGGGTTTTCAATTTTTGAGTTTTCAAAGCCATGCTTTTCATAAAAGGCTTGAGCCCGTAAGTTGTGTTCCCACACACTGAGATATATCTGATCAAATTTTTTCTTTTTTAAAAAATCAATACAATAAGCAAGTAGTTCTTTGGCTAAGCCTTTTCCATGAAATTGTTCTAAGAAATAAATTCGTTTGAGCTCCACTGAATTTTTATCAGAAAAAACTTCTTCCACGACCCCACCTAAATGAATCCGGGCATATCCAGCCGCTACTTCCTTATGAAATAATACAAAAAAATAATCCGTTGGATCATTCAATTCCTTTGCTACTTGTTCTTCATTATAAAATTCAGTTAGCACCTCTTCTAAATCTTTGTCAGTACAGGTTCCTCTAAAAGTTTGCTCAAAGGTTGCGGCTCCTAATTCAGAAATTAGCTTGGTGTCACTTGTTGTCGCTCTGGTAATGGTATGACTCATAAAAGATTTCTAGTTTTTGTTCAAAAATAATTAGTCCTAAGTCTAGTTAGAGGATTATTTAAAAAAAAATAGGAACAGTCGATAGATTATTGGTAGCAAGTATTCCGTGACCATGCCGCTAGCTATCGGAACAGAACGACAAGTGCACTAGATTCACCTTGAAAACTTTTCACTTTTCACTTTTCACTTTTCACTTTTAATCTAAAACTAAATTTGAATACACACATTCTTAGGCTCCGTAAAAAAATTAAGCGCATTCCAACCTCCTTCTCGTCCTACTCCACTGCTTTTCATACCGCCAAACGGTGTACGTAAATCACGAAGCAACCAACAGTTCACCCATATAATTCCGCTTTCTACTTTGTGCGCTACTCGGTTTGCCCGGCTTACATCTTGCGTCCAAATAGTGCAAGCCAAACCATAGTCAGACGCATTAGCTAGTGCAATAGCTTCTTCTTCTGTTTCAAAAGATTGCAAGGTGACCACGGGGCCAAATATTTCTTCCATATTCGTTTTGCAATTGGGGCCTAAGCCTTCAATAATTGTAGGCTCAATAAAATAGCCATTCTCATTTTCACCAGTTAGTTTTACAGGCTTGCCTCCCAATAAAATGGTACCTCCTTCTTCTTTAGCTAGTTGGATACAGGAAAGAATTTTTTCATAATGTGTTTTACTCACCACACTTCCCTGCTGCGAATCTGCTTCTAAGGGATTACCCACTTTTAGTTTACCCGCCCGTTCTATAAACTCTTTTTTAAATTTTTCGTAGATAGATTTTTCAACTAAAATCCTGCTACCACACAAACAAATTTGCCCCTGATTCGCAAAGGATGAATGCAAACTTGTTTTCATCATTTTTTCCCAATCACAATCAGCAAAAATTAAATTAGGGTTTTTGCCCCCAAGCTCAAGCGATAATTTTTTAAACATAGGAGCTGCCACCGATGCAATGTGCGCACCCGCCCGAGTACTTCCCGTAAAAGATATTGCCTTTATCATTGGGTGCTTCACAATTTCACTTCCACAGTTGGGACCATCACCATGCAAAATATTTAATACTCCTTTGGGCAAACCAGCTTCCTCACAAATTTTGCTTAGCAAAAACGCGGTCACAGGGGTTACTTCGCTTGGCTTGGCGATGACACAGTTTCCTGCTGCCAAAGCCGGTGCAATTTTCCAAGTGAATAAATACAAAGGTAAATTCCAAGGTGAAATACAACCGACGACCCCAATGGGTTGGCGCATAGTGTAGTTGATCCCTGATTGTTCGCTCACGTGACTTTCGGCGGCATAGTGCATAATACCGGTCGCGAAAAATCTAAAATTATCAGCGGCTCTAGGAATGTCCACTCGCCTACTTAGCTTTAAGGGTTTTCCGTTGTCAATAGTTTCAGCCAAGGCTAACTCATCTAACTTGCTTTCGATTAAATCAGCAATTTTATTCATGATTCGAAACCGTTCTTCTTTAGAAGAAACACTCCAAGTTTTAAATGCTTCTTGTGCGGCATCAACAGCCTGTTGCACATCAGCGGCTTTTGAAGAAGGAATCGTACCAATAATTTTTCCGGTAGCTGGGTTACTATTTTGAACAGACTCACCATCTAGCGTGTCTGCAAACTGTCCGTTGATATAATTTTTTATTTCGTACGTCATTTTCATTTTTTGATACTATTAAATAGATCCAGTACGTCCGCCGTCTACGCAAATGCTTTGTCCAGTAAGGTAGGCCGCCGAAGGCGAAGTCAAAAAGGCAATTACATTGGCGATCTCCTCAGGCTGACCAAAGCGTTTCATCGGAATCACAGAAAGCATTCCTTTTTCAACCTCACTATATTCTTTGCTCAACTTAGTGGATTTATTTTCGATAATACTTTTCAAGCGTCCCGTTTCGGTAGCACCAGGCAAAACATTGTTTACCGTAATTCCAAATTCAGCTAACTCATTCGCCATCGTTTTTGACCAACTCGCCACCGCTCCTCTCGTCGTATTACTTACGCCCAAACCATTCAAAGGAATTTTTACGGAAGTAGAAATCACATTGACGATTCTGCCGTAGCCATCTTTTTTCATTCCCTCAATCACTGCAGTCGTTATAATATGATTACAGATTAAGTGTTGATTATAGGCTAGCAAAAAAGCATCCGTTTCTGCTTCAGAAATTTTACCGCCGGGAGGACCACCGGTATTATTTATTAAAATATGAATATTTTCTTTCGCTACACGCTCAGCCACTACCGACCGAACTTCCTCAGGATTAGAAAAATCTGCGCTAATAAAATCGTGACCATCGCCTAGCTCTTGCACCTTAGCGGCAAGCTTGTCGGCACTGCGCGAAAACAAAATACATCGAGCGCCCATGGCTGCTAATGCCTGTGCGCTAGCCCAGCCAATTCCTTGCGTGCTACCACAAACCAAGGCCGTTTTTCCTTTTAAATTTAAATCCATATTTGACAAAGATATGGAAACGATTCACAATTATTCCACTACCTTTATCTTGAAAATAGCTTCTATGCGCGGACTCATTTTATCTATCGTTTTTCTCCTTACGTTTCAATTAAATAGTAAGGCTCAGTTTCAACACAAAGTGGAATTACAAATTTCCGCCTTAGGCAATGTGCAGTATTTGGCTATTCCTAAAATCAAACCCATTAGCGAAGTGGGCGTCCTGTATCAACGATACCTTTTCCCCCAGACTTATGTTGTGTTTGGCCTACAGGGTAACTCTCGGACGTTTCAAGAGGCTTCTACTGATACGCTAGATATGTTCACGGGTTCGGTAAAATATAGAAATTGGATGGGGTCCGTCGGGATTCGTCATTTATTCAAAGAAGAAATTGTTGAGACCTTCAATTTTTTTGCAGAAGCTGATTTCTTTTACTCCAGAATTAATGCCGATGGTAATTATAGCGGAGGACGTTTTGGAGAGGAGTTTTTCAACTATAGAAAATTTGAAGGCGTTGGGCTTGGATTTAAGTTTGGCGTCATCTATCAGTTTTTAACGCCCTTCTATATTGGGGTCAATGCGGCGGCCTATATTTCTGGTGGTCGGTTGCAAACTATTGAGAGTAATGTGGAACCCGCCATGCGACCCGAATTCGACAACCTAAATGCGAATCAAAGCTTGAATCAAACGCAGCTCGAAATTCGAGTAGGTAAAATGTTTTAGGATGCACTCCTAGTAAATCTATCTTCGCTTTCAATTATTGTCAGGTTGTAAATCTTTACATTTGTGCCTTAATAATTTGCTATGCTTCAAATTCAAAAAATACGCGACGATAAAGAAACTGTTTTAGCAGGACTAGAAAAAAAGTTCTTTGCTGAGTTGGGTTTATTGGACAAGCTCCTTGAACTAGACGAAAAAAAACGTGCCACGCAAGTAGCGCTAGAGGAAATGCAAGCGCGCGTAAATAAAAGTTCAAAAGAGATTGGACTCTTAATGAAAGAAGGCAAACGTGAAGAAGCAGAAGCAAAAAAGATAGAGGTAAAAAATCTGAAAGAAGAAGGACTGGAAGAACTGAGTAGTTCTTTTAATAAGCTAGAAGAAGAAATAAAACAAATTCTTTTGCAACTTCCCAACCTTCCACACGAAAGTGTGCCCAAAGGAAAAACCGAGGAGGACAATGAAATTGTCAAAACACAGGAGCCACCTACTTTAAAAGATGATGCCTTGCCGCATTGGGAGCTTGCCAAAAAATATGACCTTATTGATTTTGAACTCGGTGTAAAAATCACAGGAGCAGGCTTTCCCGTTTATAAAAACCAAGGTGCTAAATATCAACGCGCACTAATTCAATACTTTTTAGATTTTAATGCTGAAGCGGGTTTTAGCGAAGTGATGCCACCGCTACTGGTCAATGAAGATTCAGCGTATGGCACAGGGAATCTGCCCGATAAAGAAGGCCAAATGTATCATGCCACGGCGGACAACTTTTATTTAATTCCCACGGCGGAAATTCCTATTACCAATATTTACCGGGGTGATATTATTGACCCGACAGACTTGCCTATCAAAATGACGGGCTATACTCCTTGTTTCCGACGAGAGGCAGGTAGTTATGGAAAAGACGTTCGAGGGTTAAATCGTCTGCATCAGTTTGACAAAGTAGAAGTTGTTCAACTTGTAAAGGCTGAAGATTCATATAATGTTCTGGACAAAATGGTAGCCCATGTAGAAAAACTCATTCAAAGCTTAGACTTACCGTATCGGATTCTTCGATTGTGTAGTGGCGATACCAGTTTTGCATCTGCGCTTACTTTTGATTTTGAAGTATACAGCGCTGCGCAAAAGAGATGGTTAGAAGTGAGCAGTGTTTCAAATTTTGAAAGTTTTCAGACTAATCGAATGAAAATTCGCACAAGAAATGAAAGCGGTAAAACGGAATTAGTGCACTCCTTAAATGGTTCAGCACTAGCCCTACCCAGAATTCTAGCTTGTCTATTAGAAAACAATCAGACAGAAAATAGCATTGCCATTCCTACTGTTCTGCAACCTTATTTTGGAAAGGAGGAAATCTCTTAGTTTATTTTTTTATGATGCTCTGAGAATAGCTTCTGCCTAAAACATCCTTCACCTTCACTATGTATTGACCTTTCGTCAAATGAGCAATGTGGATTGTGGAATGGTTAGTAAATTGTTGCATTACTTTTTGACCGCGCATATTGTAAATATCTATTGAAGCTATTTCTGATTTGTTTAATTCTATATGAAATGAGCTAGTAGCGGGATTTGGAAATAGTGTAATCTGTCGATTTCGCTTCTCAATATCTGTAGTAGAAACACTGCTATAGGGTTCATAGTAGTATCTAATTTTATACGCCCCTGGCACATTGCCAACATATCCATTTAGTCCCCAAATGAGCCTGTTCCTTGTGATCGGATTTCCATTTGCATTATATGCCAACATCACTTTTTCTTGTACTCCATTAATAGCATAATCGTATCTGTTATATTCAACAATTCGGTTTCCAATCCATTTGGGATAAAATGAGATGGAAGCTCTCCACTGCGATTGATCCCAAATTTCACTGCGAGCAGAATCTAATTGCATATTATGATCATACTAAGATTGACTTTGAAACGTAGCCAACCAAAGATTATTCTGTCCTGAAAAACGAGTCCACCAAATCTCTTTCCCATTCAAATAACTAATTGAATCTTTTGAATAGTTTGACCAAAATCCGTTTGATTTTTCTGTAACTAGCTCCATGACAAGCTTAGCATTTTGGAATGTTCTCACCGTTTTATTGATTGTATCAAAAGTTGTTCCATCCCAAGTACCAGCATACGAAATGGTTTGGTTCGCACTTGGAGTCAAAAACACTTCCTTATGATTGGGCTCCCAATTCATTGTATTCGTGTTATATCCTTCAATAATATTCTCAGAAAGATGGCCAGAGGCGTCGTAGTGGTAAAGTAGTCGTCTATTTTTAAACCAAGTATTCATGTATAAACCTGAATCAAGTTCTGAGGTCAACTGATTTTTTGAATCATAGGTTCTATGATGTGCACCTGCCAGCTTCATGGATACTGTATCCAAAACATACACTAATCTATTGTCATAATTTATTTCAGAAAAATCAAGCATCAAGTTCTCATCAAGAACAGAAGTTCTAAAGTTGCTGTACTGATAGACACTTGAGTCATACGAACCACCGTACGAATCCCTAACCTGAGAAATCAGGCGCTCTCTTGGTGCTCTTTTTTTATACGAAGAAGCATCTTGAGCTAGGGCTGCAATGGGAGACAAAATAAGAAGAAATAAAAACGATTGGCGTAAAATCATACTTGGAGGTTTTATCCAAAATTAATACAACGGTCCCTGTCGTCATGGTTCTGTAAAATTACTTTTGCTCAGCTTTTTTGACTTTTCGCTTTGAATAATTTCCGGCTACTCGAAGCCCTAAGTAAAAGTTGAGACTTTTTACATCGCTGCGTACCAAGCTTAATACATCATCCGAACCAAAATAAAAATACGCTAAGCGGAAGCCAAGCCCCGCTTTTAAATTTCTACTAAAGTAATTATAGGTCAGTGGCATCCAAGCCTCGGCCATTCTGCTTTGCCAACGAGGTATAATACTCGTATAGCCAGAATAAGAAGAATGAATGTTATTTGTATTGGCTAAATTGGCCGAGGTAGCTAAGCCAACATGAAATCCTTTAAGCACTTGCAATTCTCCATAGAGATTTAAACGAGTGGGCAGAGAGTGAGTGTACGAATTACTACCCGTGTCAATCTGCACACCATAGTTCGCCGCCCAATTTCTTATCGAATCATAGCCGCTCGGAAAGGTAGCAAAACTGTCAATCGGAATCTGAACATTATTCGCCACGAAAGAAGCTGAGCGCTGACGACCACGATTGTAATTTATTCTGCCAATATCGGTGATGCTCAGGGACGCTCGCAAGCTTCGGTTAAATAAAATTCCTTGATAAACAGCGCCAATATCGCCGCCCACGCCACTGCCTGCAGAGCGATTCAAAGCATTGCCTAAGACTGTTCCAAAATTGAGGGAAGAACCTGTAGAGGACAAAATATCAAAATCGGCAGGGACACTACTATTAAATTCTAGGTCAGAACTAAATTCTACCACAGAATCAGAATTAGCAATTTTGTCGGGGTCAATATTTATATTTCTGCCTGTAAAATCTAAAGACGCCAAGCCTTTGTAAAATCGAAGACTGGCCCCAACGAAAAGTTTATGTTTTTTTAGGCTAAGTACTTGCGCGCTTCCTGTAAAACCAATATCCGTCATGACGTTGAGATTGGTGTTTATATAATCCTCTTTAATCACACCATAATCATTGACATTTAGATTCGCGTCATTGAAAACAGATTTTGCCAAGTTTAAATTCGCATTATTCAATTGAAAAAAGAACCGAGTTCTAGTATTAATACCGAAGGCAAATTTCTTTTTGTAATTAAAATAGACAGCCGGACCATAAAGTTCTAACACATTTCTAAA
>CAZTCQ010000006.1:32810-41674 GCA_964612525.1 uncultured Chitinophagaceae bacterium
CCAAGCTGAAAATGAAATGACAGAAGCCAAGGCAATAAGAATAGTTGATTTTTCCATAAGGAGGTTGATTTGTCACAAATATAATGCAAAGTTTATACCATAAAAAATGCCCTCACTTGTGAGTAAGGGCATACATACATTTGACGTAAAGTTATTTTGACTTCTCAAATTTTTCTAACACTCCATCTAAGTGTTCGATAAACTTAGGAATATCAGGATCATAGCCATACCCTTTTTCAGCGAGCAGCTTTCCTTCCGGTGAAATAAAGAAGTAGTTAGGCTGCGTATTGGCATGATAGATTACACTTTGAATATCTAAATTTTTCTGGCCAATAGTTTTAATCGTTATACCTGAAGTCTTATTCTCATACCACTCATCTTCTGGCAATAAGTATTTATCATCTCGTGCATCACAGAACAAAGAGGCCACAATAAAATCATTCTTCATTCTTTTAAATACTTCTGGATCGCTCCATACTTCTGTTTCCATTTTACGACAATTTACGCAAGTGATTCCTGTAAAATCTAGCATGATAGGCTTGCCTTGATCCTTAGCAGCTTGAAGGGCTTCATCATAATCAAAATATGTATTCATCCCGTTTATCTTAACTACTTCAGGCTCGTACGCTAAAAATTTACTCGCGTATTTATTTGTGTTTTCGTGCACAGGTCCCGCAGCAGATCCTCCACTAGAAAGCACAAAATCTTGCGTGCCCATTGGAGGAACAAATGCTCCCATACCGTTTAACGGAGCACCCCACATTCCCGGTAGCATATACAACGCAAAGATTACCGCTGTTACACCGAATAAAGACCTTGTAACTGATAAATAAGGCTGTCCAAAATCATTTTTTGGCAACTCACTGTCATGAGAAAAACGAATTAAACCAAAAAGATAAAGAGCCAAACATAAAGCAAGCGCTATCCAAATGCCTATAAAAATTTCACGGTCAAGAAGCCCCCAACCTTTATATAAATCTGCATTACTCAAGAACTTAAACGCCAAGGCCAATTCTACAATACCGAAAGTAACTTTTACTGCGTTAAGCCAACCGCCTTGTTTGTTTAATGCATTGAGCATTCCTGGGAAAAGAACAAATAATAAAAACGGAAGCGCTAAACCAATTCCAAAACCGGTAAACCCAAACAACGGGCCAATTCGAGAACCTTGCGATATTTCATAAATGAGTCCTCCTAAAAAAGGAGCCGTACAAGAAAAAGATACAATGGCCAGTGTGAGCGCCATGAAAAAGATTCCCGAGAAACTTGACATATTCGCTTTCTTATCGGCTGCTGTACTCCACTTTGCAGGCAAGGTAATTTCGAAGGCACCCATAAAAGATAAACCGAACACAACAAATACAATAAAGAAAATTACATTAGTAATCCAATGTGAGGAAAGCTCGTAGAGAACATTTTTATTGTTTACAAACGTCAATAGCAAACCAAGCAAGGCAAAAATGATAATAATGCTAATACAATATTGCAGTGCGACTTTAATCCCTGATTTTTTATCCTTCGTACGTTTAATAAAGAAGCTAACCGTCATAGGTAGCATAGCAAAAACACAAGGAGTAATAATAGAAATCAATCCTCCAAGCATTCCTTCTAATAATAAAAGCCAATTAGATTTTGTTTTCTCTGATTCACCTTCTTGGTTAACTGAATCGCCATCTGGATTAGAGTTATCCGCCGTAACATTCAAGTCATTTGTATTTTCTCCTGTATCTCCTACACCTAATGTGTCCGTTTCATTAGGGGATTCATCATTTATGACTTCATCATCGGCTGCGTTTTTTTGATTCGCCTCAGCAATTGCCTTGTCTGTAGAATCTTTTATTTCTTGAGGTGTTCTTTTATTTAAAACCTCCTTGGGCTCTACTTTTTTGGGTTCTTCCTTTTTCTTAAAATCTGTTATTTTTAGTGAGAATGGTTTATAAGTCGGAGCTAAGCATTTTTCATGATCACAAGTTTGGTAACTTAATTCGGCTTTGATTGTGGTATTTCCTTTAACCTTTATCCTTTGTTTGAACGTAGCACTGTTCTCAAAATAATGAGCAATCCCATCAACTCCCTTAAACTCTTTACTCAACCGTTTACCACTTTCTTTAATTCCACCAACTAGCTCAATGTTTGGATTTTTATCTAAAGTAATCGCTGTAGGAGTTTGCAAACCATCGCCACCTGGCTTATTGCTCCACAAATGCCATTCTGATTTAATCTTACATTTAGCGATAACGTCATAGGTATCGTCACTTATTTTTTTAGTACTATAGGTCCATGTAGTAGGGTCATCAACCATTTGGCCATACATACTAAAGGCACTTACTAAAATTGTGAGTAGTAAAAATATTTTTTTCATACAGAGTTTATTTTAAGGTGAGTGAAAAAGACTGATCAGTAGGTGCTAGGCATTTTTCATGGTCACAAAGCTGATAATAGACTGAGCCTTTTATATCCTTTTCTTTTGACCGTACTCGCACCTCAAAACTTACTTTATTCTCGTAATATCTTACTTTTTTTTCCATACCGGCTAGTTTTGCCGTCACTAATTCACCGACTGCTTTTTTACTGATAACTGTTAAACCTTCTGTGGTAAAGCTTATATCCGGTGCTATCAAATAGCCATCTCCGCCTGGTTCGAAATCAAAAATATGCCAGTCATTCGCCAATGATAAATTTGCCTTCACCAAATAAACGTCAACTTCATTGGTAGATTCTGCGCTAAACTTCCAAGTAGCCACTTGGAGTGGATCATTGTTGGTTGCGACCTCCAAGGAAATTCTTTCTGGTTGCGCTTCTTTTTGTTCCTTTTGAGCTCCACACGAGGAGCAAACAACCAGCAATAAAATGAAAATTGAATAGCGCATTTAGTTATTGATTATGCCTTCAAAGAATTTTCTACCGTCCGTATTACCTAATATTTCGTTGGTAGCTCGCTCAGGGTGTGGCATCATTCCAAATACATTTTTTGATTGATTCGTAATCCCCGCAATATTCATAATGGAGCCATTCGGATTTATCTCTCCCGATTCTTCCCCCTTTTCGTTGCAATAGGTAAATAAAATTTGATCATTTGCCACAAGCTGCTTCACTGTTTCTTCATCAGCATGAAAGCGACCTTCGCCATGTGCGATAGGAATCTTATAGGCTGTGTTTTCATTTAGTTGGCTGTTGATCGCACTAGCTGTATTGGCAGGCTTCAAAAAAACATTTTTACAAACGAACTTTTGATGATCATTCGCTAACAATGCCCCAGGGAGTAAATTAGCTTCACACAAAACTTGAAACCCATTACAAACACCGAGTACCTTTCCACCTTTATTCGCAAAGTCAATTACACTTTCCATGATCGGGCTAAAACGCGCCATTGCTCCACACCGTAGATAATCTCCAAAAGAAAATCCTCCCGGAAGTACAATGCAATCTTGGGTAGTAAAACCGTCCAGACTACTTTCTTTGTGCCAAAGCATTTCTACTTCCTGACCCAAGTCATGTTTTAATGCATCATGCATATCTTGATCACAATTTGAACCGGGAAAAACGACTACGCCAAATTTCATATTTTTTAATTTAAATAAACCGAACCACCCATTGCAATGATAGCATCACAAGGAGGATTAAGTAAAACGTAAATGTATTGTATTTCTGATAATTATTTATCAGTGCGGAACTTAATATTATACTAAAACAAAGAGTAGGAAGAATGAGGGCGTAGCTAGGGAAAATAGCCGTTAATAATCCAACGATAATACTAAAAACGAAAAACACAAGTAGCCCGTTCCATTTTTTAATAAGCTGGACTTTATTCCCGCTAATTCCTTTTCGAGAAATTAAGATGCCGTACACCACAATGGCCAAGGCTGTTACTAATAACAGAATGCTTGCCGGTTTCATATGAATTACAGAAGGTAAAGAGAAACTAAGGGCTAACTCAGATAAAGCAAATACTTCTCCAATAAAAATATAGTGAAGCATGAACACTAAGTAAATCGGAAACAAGGCACCAAAACATAGGGCTAGCACCTCCTGCCAAATAAAAAGGCGCATGCTGAGGAGAATAATAAATGCCGCCAAAAACATTCCGCAGTATGGGAAATAGAGAATTGAGCCTATGCCAATGCATGATCCAATTAGAAAATAACGAGAACGAGCCGTTTTGTTGTAAGGAGTTGCTAAAGTTAGCCCTAAAGCAATGAACATGGAAATTGCTGCTAATCCTGAAACCGACAACACAAAAAACATGGGCATTGAAAAAACAGATAACAAAATCGCTATGGAAGGAACAAAATTTCTGTGGGGTACTAGTTTTAAATTGACAATCACTTGCTTGCCATAAATGCTCATTCCTAACCAACACAAAAAACTAAAAAAAATATACAACCTCGGATAATCGCTGTACCAAGTTTTCATCCAATCAAAAGAGCCAAAACTACTCATGTAAAAATTACCCAAAACTTCCATACTGGGCGGCTGTACAAAATAACTTAGGCTCAACAAAAATGCTACGATTACCAAGATCGCAAACCCAACAATGTCATTTCGTTTAAAAAGTTGAAGCACCTTAGAAATTTATTTTTACAAAACTAATAACCCTTCTCGCTCGCACAGGAAAAATGATTGAATTCTTGTTCACTTGTCTGGCTTCGCGAATGAGTATTTGATCGTCCATCATTTCAGGATAAGCTGCCGATGCAAACTGACGCTGCTGCTTATCGCCATCTTTGGATAGATAGCTAGTCACAAATCGGGCTTCCCCGCCAATCACATCAGTAAAAAATAAAACGCTACCCATTGGGTGCTTTAAAATTCCGTAGGAGTGCAGCTCATTATTTTTATAAGAAGATTCTTGTGATTTAACTACCTCCTCTTGCCAGTCTATGCTGCCATTGGGGGCCATGCTCAGCACGCGCACCTCGTCATTATGATAAACACTGTAGTTATAACTCCCGCCACCCACAATCATTCCCGATGGCATCATAGCCATGGATCGGCTGCGAGTTTGAACTTCTTCGAACGATTTCTCCAAGAAAAAAACGGCCCCACCATCAGCACGTGGAATGAATTGCCTTAAAATCATTCTGTTCAAGTCAGCAGCATTTTCACCGGTGTTATTCATACTCCTTAGGGGCGACCAGGATTGACTCCTTTTAGAAAAGCTAGCATGACAAACCGTAATACCCGAGCTAGATCTGACATCAGCACAGAGTCCAGCAAAATGAATTTCATCCCGTTCGTTGTCATATTGAACCTTGGGAGATTGAACTCTGTTTTGCAATGGCAAGTTTTTATAACTTACCTGATTGCCTCCCAGAGCTTGCGCTACTCTAATTTTTTGATAGGATCGATACGAACGATCTGGCTCGGCTAGTACTGCCGTTATTTGATTAGCCTCATTCACATGAACAAATAAAACACTATTATCTTGGTCAGAGCCGTAAGTCGCACGAAGACGATTTCCCAAAAAGCCATTGGCATTTACCGTTTGTATAGCGAAGGCAAACTGCTTTTCTTGAGCAGAAAAGGCGGTGCGACCATAAGCAAACCATTTTTTATTCTCAGTATCAAAAACAGTAAAATGAGTTCGGTCTCTACTAGATTGTAACTCAACTGAATCTAGCAGTGTGGGTATTATTGTGTCGCGGTGCACGGGTGGGATTTTGGCCGAATATAAATATCTCCAGCGCTCCTTTCGCTGCTGATAAAAAACTTGCACGCTTTTTTCACCAGAATGTACTGAGATGTATTGAGCATCTCCCGTTAAAAAATCAAGCATAGACTGTCCCCATTTTCGTTGAATACTATCATACCAAATCACCTTATAACCATCATATTCTTCTAAAAAACAAGCCGTTTTATCTTCTATTTCACCGATCACCTCCGCTCTGGATTCTGCGGAGTTTACATACTCCTTGGGACTGATGCTTAACTTCTGCGCGAAGGAACAATTCGTAACCCCCAGTAAGCAAAGTAAAACAAGAAAAAATAGCCGATTACGCATCAGTATAAATGTACCGCTTTCAAAGATATAATACTGTTAGTATTTTGGCAAAATATACCAATCCACATAAACAACTCTTCTTTTATCCAAAGGCAAGTCCTTATTCTCAGAGTGCGGAACTTCATTTCCTTTACCCAAGTTTTTGTATGAAACAATAATATTTTCTGGCTTAAAGAGGTATTTGCGTTTGTCCTTGTAAATATCAGATAGTACATCTGACGCATCGTACGCTCTTAGATAGGATAAATAGGTATGCATTTCATCATTACTCAAGTCTTGAGACTGTAGCTTTATTGTCAAATCTTCATAAAGATCGCTAGATTTCGAGATAAAACTGCCATCAGAATATCCTGTGCTATTTATGACAACTTGAAAGGGCGTTTCTTCAAACATATTTCCTAATCGAATTATTTCATCAAAGATTGGAGCGTAAACCTTCTTGGCCTTAGGTTTAATTAGAATTGGAATTTTAAATTTTCCTTCGGCATAATAGGCTTTTTTATTCTTTTTAAAAACAGGTGCTTTTGCTAAAATTTTCTCTAAAATATTTGCATAGGCAAAATCCGCTGCCAGCAACTTAGCTTCTTGAAGGAGCCTGTTATTAAGATTAAGATACTCCATTTTTTTTAGCTTGGCTGGCAGTAAAGAGGCATTAATTTTCTTTAATTCTAAAATAAAATTCTTCCGCTTGCTTACTCTTCTTTTAATACTATCTATTTTAGAAGCCATGGCCGTAGTAAAAAGGGTTGCTGCTTCCTCCTTTTTTTCTACTAATTTATTCCGCTCACTCAAGGTATCTATAAGAATAGAAAGTCTTTCATTTCCTACATGAATCGTGTAAGTCTTTTGGGCCTGCAAGGAAAGTGAGCAACTTAGAATCAAGACTACTACCAATGCTATTATGTGCAATTTCTTCATTTATAGAAATATTATACTTCAAAAAAAATCAAATGGAATTATAGTTTAATTAAAACAAATAGCATTGTTAGACTATACCTTTGCTTCCATGCAACTTTTCTGCGAAAGTCTGAGCAAATATAAGCGACTCAATACCAAAGAAGTGACGATTGGTGGATTGAAAATTGGAAATGGTCATCCCATTGCCATTCAAACCATGACCACAGCCGATACTATGAATACTGAAGCTACGATAACCGAAAGCATTCGCTGTATAAAAGCTGGAGCGCAACTAGTTAGAATCACTGCTCCTTCAAAAAAAGAGGCGCATAATTTACAGGCTATCAAAGACGGCATAAGAGCCGCAGGTTATGATACACCTTTAGTTGCCGATATTCATTTTACCCCCAATGCAGCAGAAATTGCTGCTAAGATTGTAGAAAAAGTACGTGTGAACCCAGGTAATTATGCGGACAAAAAGAAATTTGAAACTCATGACTATACCGACAGTAGTTATAAAGAAGAGCTAGAACGCATACGTGAAAAGTTTGTTCCACTAGTAAGTATTTGCAAGGAGTACGGCACAGCTATGCGTATCGGCACGAATCATGGATCATTAAGTGATCGAATCATGAGCCGCTTTGGCGACACGGCCATTGGCATGGTAGAAAGTGCCTTAGAATTTTTACGTATAGCGCGCAGTGAAGACTACCATAATATTGTACTAAGCATGAAAAGTTCGAATGCACAAGTCATGGTGCAAGCTTATCGTTTGTTAGTTCAAAAAATGGATGAGGAATTTGGTGAATGCTATCCATTGCATCTTGGTGTGACTGAAGCCGGTGATGGAGAAGACGGCCGAATAAAAAGCGCGGTTGGGATAGGCACACTTTTGAAAGACGGATTGGGTGATACGATACGTGTATCGTTAACTGAAGATCCTGAATTTGAATTGCCGGTTTGTAGAGACTTGGTGGATGAATGTGTTACGGACTTACCTGCCAGCTTGGACACAGCACCCCCTCTTAACACACCCCCTAGCCCCCTCTCAAGAGGGGGGACAGAAGTTGCTGAAAGTTGGAAAAATACTATTTATTCTTACAATAAAAACTTGACGGCCAAGGCTCGCGATTTACGTAACCACCCAACGCCGCAAGAGGCCATTTTATGGCAGGAACTCAAAGGAAAGAAGCTGCGAGGCTATGACTTTCATAGACAGAAGCCTTTAAATGAATTTATTGTGGATTTCTTTTGTCCTCAATTGCAACTTGTAGTAGAGATCGATGGAAGCGTACACGATAATGTTGAGGCTAAATCTTATGACACCGCCAGAGAAAAAATACTTCATGATGTAGGATTAAATATTTTAAGATTTACCAACTCAGAAGTTGATGATAATATAAATTCGGTACTAGAAAAACTTGTTTCTTATTCCGAAGCTTTTGAAAAAGGAACTCTTCAAAAAATAGCAGGAATAAACCCACTATCAAAATTTCCAAGCAACCCTCCTAAAATAAAAAGTGGGGAAACAAAATCCCCCTACACTGTCCCCCCTCTCGAGAGGGGGCTAGGGGGTGTGTCAAAGCTAGGAGGCGCTATGTCCGAGCCAAAGAGTGTGTCCAACTACGACCCATTCAACTACCGACGACGACTTTCCCAAAAAGTACAAAACATAGGTGCCACACAAGTACCCATAGTAGTTGGTGATTTTGGCACCTTAAAAAATATTACACCTGAAAGCTTAGAAGCAATTGGCTATCGGTATAATGCTAGCGATGATAAATGGAATGTAAGTGATTTTGCGGCTGATTATTTATTTGCCGAAAAAGTACCGGATTTTAATTTGCCCGGAACCTTAGGAGTGATTACTTGGTACGATAAGTGGAAGACGGCGACAGACAAAAAGAAAGTATTTCCCTACCTCACGCGCTCCCAATATTTATCCGATGAAGCAAAATCAGAAACT